>JBKQVG010000113.1:0-22688 GCA_052325345.1 Bryobacteraceae bacterium | reverse complement strand
GTTTACTCCAGCGGATGGCGGTTCCAGTCTTTGTAGATCAAATATTTCGCCGGTGTCTTGCCGATGGCGCCGAACCACTGCGGGCAGTACGGCCCCATCCAGATGAAGTCGCCCGCGGTCACCGGATACCATTCGCCGCCCAGCCGATAGATGCCGCCGCCTTCGAGCATCAGCAGACCGTGCTCCATCACGTGAATTTCCACCATCGCCAGCGCCGCGCCCGGCGCGTACGTCATGGTGTTCACCGCGAAATCGAAAGCCGTGTCCGCCGGAATCAGCGGGCGCACCAACAGATCCGGGTCGCCCAGCAGAGGTTGCGGCGCCGCGTCCGCTTCCGCGCCAATCAACATCCCCGGCGCGGCCATGCCTTCGAGCGGCCGGTAGGCTTTCTCGATCGCCGCCGCGCGCGCCGCCTCCACCGATTCGATCCGCTCGACCGCGCCCGGAGGCAGATAGGCGTAACCGCCCGGCCCGAGAGTATTTCCGCCAACCCGGATCGATCCCTCCAGCACGTAAAAAAAGCGCTCCGCCGCCGTCCGCCCCAGCGTTCCGCCGGCCTCGAACTCCGCCGTATACTGGGTAAACCGCGCGCCCGCGGCCGGCGCCACGTGTACGATCGCGGTGGCTTTCCGCATGCCCGGCAGCGGCGCGCGCACGAAAGTATCCGGCGTCTGCAGCAGATGGTCCCGCCGATGCGAACTACGCGTATGTCCCAGACGTTGCATGAGTCGTCACCATTCTGGCGCGGCGGCTGCCGGCGATCGCGCCATCGAGATAGATCGTTTCGCCTCCGGCCAGGGTGCGCCGCACCACGCCGCGGAAACTCGCCCCGGCATAGGGGCTCAGCCGGTGCCGCTGAAAAAGCTTGTCTCGTTCCAGCGTGTGCGCCGCCGCGTAATCGACCAGCGCCAGGTCGGCGTCCGAGCCCACCGCAACGCGCCCTTTGCGCGCGATTCCGAAGTAACGGGCGGGGAACTCCGCCGTCAGCCGCGCCACCGTCTCGATGGGCGCCCGCTCGCCCAGCACCGCGCGCGTGGATTCCACCCCGGCGATTCCGCCCCAAATCTTAATAAAGTTTGCGCCCTGCTTGAGGGAAGGGGGCGCCGGCGAATGGTCGGAACTCACCACGTCCACCTCGCCCGCCAGCACGCTACCCCACAGCGCCTCGCGTTCCGCCGCCGGCCGCAGCGGGGGCGCGCACTTGGCCGCCGCGCCGATGCGCTCCATGTCGGCCTCGCTGAAGTAAAGGTAGTGAGCGCAGGTTTCGATGGCGATATCGACGCCGCGGGCGCGCGCCTCCAGCGCCGCCGCCACGCCGCGCCCCGAGCTCACGTGTACGATGTACAACCGCGCTCCGGTCTCGCGCGCCAGCAGCGCGGCCCGCTCGATGGCGGCCACTTCGGCCAGCACCGGACGCGAATCCAGATAGTCGCGAATCCCGGTTCGGCCCTCCGCCAGCGCGCGCGATGCCAGCGCCCGCACCAGATCGTTGTCCTCGGCATGCACCGCCACCGGAAGGCCCAGCCGCGCCGCTTCCCGCATCGCTTCGTACAGCGTCAGATCGTCGGCGCGCGGAAACTCGTCCAGCCCCGAATCCGCCATGAAGGCCTTGAAACCGACCGCGCCCCGCGCCGCCAACTCCGCCAGCGCTTCGCGGTTGCCCGGCACGATGCCGCCCCACAGGCCGAAATCCGTAATCGACGATTGCTCCATCGCCGCCCGCTTGGCGTCGAACTCCGCCGCCCCTACCGTGCAGGGCGAAGAATTCAGCGGCATGTCGAAGTACAGCGTGCCGCCGCCCGACGCCAGCGCCCGGCTGCCGGTGGCCGCGCCCTCCCACTCGGTGCGCCCGGGTTGGTTGAAATGCAGGTGCGCGTCGATGGCCCCCGGCAGCACGGTGAGCCCACGCGCATCGATCTCCCGCGCCGCGCCGGCCAGCTCCGGCGCCACGGCGACGATCGTGCCGCCCTCGACCGCGATGTCCGCGCGCGCTACGCCCGCCGGAGTGGCCACCATGCCGCCGCGAATCACCAGCTCAGGCATACCGCTTCCCCCATTCCATAACGAACCGTTCGCCCGCCGCCAGCGCCGCCGCCACGTCCTCTTCCAGCACCGCCTCGTCCGGATGATGGCTGATCCCTCCGGGGCTGCGCAGAAACAGCATGACGGCCGGCACGCGCCGCGCCAGAATCATGGCATCGTGTCCCGCGCCGCTCGTGATGCGATGCACCGGATATCCGGCCGCGGCCACCGAGCGTTCCAGTGTCGCCACCAAGTCCGCGTCCATGGCCGTGGCCGGCTGTTCGGAACGCACCACCGCTTCGACGCTCAGCCCACGCGCGCCGGCGATCCGCTCTGCGGCCCCCACCACCTCGGCTTGCGCGCTGTTCAATATTTCCTCGTGGGCGTGGCGAGCATCCAGCGTGGCGCGCACCGTACCCGGAATCACGTTGCTCGCTCCGGGAGCTACTTCGAGCCACCCCACGGTGGCCACCAAACCTGGAACCCCGCGCGCTTCGCGTTCCACCAAGCCGATCCACTCGGCCGCGCCAGCCAGCGCATCGCGCCGCAAATCCATCGGCGTCGCGCCGGCATGGTTGGCTTTGCCGCGAAATGTCACCTCCAGCCGCCGCTGTCCCACAATCGCATCGACTACGCCCAGAGGAATCCCGTGCGCTTCCAGCACCGGCCCCTGCTCGATATGGATTTCGAAGTAGCCGCCCACGCCGCCATCGATTTCCGCCCGCGGCAGGCAGGCCGGATCGAGTCCAAAATCGCGAATCGCCGCGAGGACATCTTCCTCCATGACCGGGTCGCCTGCTACCGCCCGGCTGCCGATGAAGGGAACGCCGAAGCGCGCGCCCTCTTCTTCGGAAAACGCCGCGATCTCCAGCGCGCAATTCCGGCAGCGCCCCGCCAGCGCGATCCCCAGCACGACGCCCAGAATGCCATCGTACGCGCCGGCGTGCGGCACCGTATCCAGGTGCGAGCCGATCATCAACCGCGGCCCGCCACCACGCCTCCCGCAAAGATTCCCCGCCGCGTCTACGCGCGTTTCGAGGCCCGCTTCTTCCATCCACGCGCGCACCCGCCGGTGCACGCCGCGCATCGGCGGCGTCAGAAAGCGGCGCGTAATGCGACCCGGCTCTTCGGTATATTCCGCCAGCTCCAGGCAGCGGCGGATGGCCTCGCGCGCTTCCATCACGATCCCCGGTAGGTGCTGTAGCCGTACGGCGATACCAGCAGCGGCACATGATAGCGGGCGCCGCCATCGGCCACCCCGAACCGCACCACCACGTCTTCCAGAAACGCCGGCTCCGGCAGCGCTTCGCCGCAAGCCCGAAAATACGCGCCCACCGCGAACACCAGCTCGTACACGCCGGTGGGAATGGAATCGCCATCGAGCAGCGGCTCCGTGCGCCCGTCGGCATCGGTGACGCAACTCTTCATTAGCGTGCGCGCGCCGGCCGATAGCGCGAACAGTTCCACCCGCAATCCCGCCGCGGGCTTGCCCCGAGAGGTATCGAGCACATGGGTGGAAAGTAGTGCCATGCCGCAGCAGCGTCCCCAGTCCGCAATTCTCACACACTTTTTGCGGCGGCGCGCGATGAGGTGACCCAGGCAAGTGAGAGATGGGACAGACCATCGTTTTTCGTGGTCTGTCAGGCCCCCGCCAAGCCACAACAGCCCGACCGACGACAAAAAACGATCGTCTGTCCCACCTGGCTTCCCGCATGGATTCCCCATCGGTTGGGTCGGCCAATTTTCCTCAATACCTGGAAAATGCGCGGCCGGAGAAAATGAGCCGGCCCCTCTTCGTGGAGCGGACTCTCAGTCTGCCACGCCGGGACTCCTCCCGGCGCTTGTCTCGCCTAACTCGCCCATCTTTCCCGGCGAACGGGGGAACCGCCGGCCACTTTGGTTGCGGCTCTGCTGCTCTGTGGGGCAGGTTGGTAAGCTTCTTCTCGACGCCCGCTTCGGCTGAGAATTTCTCCCCGTTCGCGCAATCGTCACACAGGCGTCGCGGGCGGTGCGAAACTTCACGTTCTCGTCACGCGAGTGAAAACATTTTCGGGTCTCAATGTTGTTATGAGACCCATGCGACGGCTGTCGAGCTGCGCTCCGCAGGTGGAGTGCCTCTGGCGAAACCCGGCGGCGGCGGAAGGTTATTCGTCGGCCGTTTCCCTGCATAGCCACACCCTGCACTCGCGCGAGTCGCTGGACTTTCTGCCGCGCGTGCTGGAAAAGATCCCTCCAATCCACGCTGTCGTCAAACGGGCCGGCGACCGGCGGAAAAAGCGTTGCGGCCGGGCGGTGGATTTCGAGCGCGCATTCTGGCGGCCGCCGCTGCACGCGCAGGCGGCCTACGAGCTGGAAGCCGCGCAGATTCGCGCCGTGCTGGGTTTGCGGCCGATCGTGTCGCTTACGGACCACGACGAACTGGAGGCGTGCGCGGACTTGAACGCGCTGGGCATCGCGGCGCCGTTTTCGGTGGAATGGACGGCGCCTTTCGGGGCCGCGGTGTTCCACATTGGAGTACATAACCTGCCGGCGGAGGAGGCGCGGGGCTGGATGACGGAGATGGCGCGCTATACGGCGGCGCCGGACGAGGCGTTGCTGGGGCGGCTGCTGGCCGAACTCGGCGCGCTGCCGGAGGTCCTGCTGGTGCTGAACCACCCCTATTGCACGGAGCAGCGGATTTCGCGCGCTCTGCAGGTGGAAGAGCTGACGCGCTTCCTGGCGGCGCATGGCAGCCGCCTGCACGCGCTGGAGCTGAACGGGCTGCAGCCGGCGTCCGACAATCGGGACGTGGTGCGGCTGTCGCGGGAAACGGGGCTTCCCGTGGTCTCCGGCGGCGACCGTCATTGTTTGGAGCCGAACGCCAATCTGAACCTCACCAACGCCGGAAGCTTCGCCGAGTTCGTGAACGAGGTGCGGGTGCGCAAGCTGAGCCGGGTGGTGTTTCTGCCGCAGTATCGGGAGCCGCTGGCGGCGCGAATCATCGAGTTCATCTGGCAGGCCGTGAAGAACCATCCCAACCTGCCGGGCCGCGAGCGCTATCTGGACCGAATCTTTTACGAGCACGAAACCAAGGGCGTGCAACCACTGTCGGCGCTTTGGCCGGCGGGGGAGCCGGGCGCGCTCAACGCCCTGATTGCGGCCATCGGATTTCTGGCCAACCCGGGCGTGCGGGCGACGCTGCGGCGGGCAATTGGCGCGCAGGAACCGACCGAGGCGTGACCCCATGGCCGTTCCCCGCATCGCTCTATTGGCCGATACCTATCACGAAGTGAACGGCGCCGCGCGCACCTGCCGCGAATGGCTGGGGTATGCGCGCCGCCAGGGGCTTCCGTTCCTGTGCGTGCGTTGGAACGGCGCGCCCGGGGCGCGGGACGAGGGGCCGGTGCGAACGGTGGACCTGGTGCGCAGCCCGTGGGCCGTACCGGTGGATACGGACCTGCGCTTCGACCCCTGGCTGGCGCGGGTGATGGCGCCGATAGAAGCGGAGTTGGAGCGCTTCCGTCCCGACGCGATTCACGTCACCAGCCCGGGCGACCTGGGTATCGTGGGCGCGATTCTTTCGGCCCGCCGCAAGACGCCGCTGGCGGCATCGTGGCACACCAATCTGCACGAGTTTGCCGGCCGGCGGCTGAGCCGCTGCCTGCGATGGCTGCCGGGCGCGGCCGGCGAGCGGCTGGGGTCCGCGCTGGAAGATTTCGTGATGGACCGCGTGTGCTGGTTCTTCTCGCGCGGGGAGGTGCTGTTCGCGCCCAACCCGGAGCTGAGCGGGATCCTGCGGCGGCGGACGGGCAGGCCCGGGTTTCCGATGCGGCGCGGGGTGGATACGACGCTGTTTACGCCGGCGCGGCGCGATCGCGCGGACGGAGACGTGGTAGTGGGTTTCGTGGGCCGGCTGATGCCGGAAAAGAACGTGGCGCTGCTGGCCGGCGTCGATGCGGCGCTGCGCGAGGCGGGGCTGACCAGGGTGCGGTTTCAAATCACCGGCGCGGGCAGTGAGCGGCCCTGGTTGGAACGTAATCTCGGCAGCGCGGTTTTCACCGGGGTATTAAACGGGGTCGAGTTGGCGCGCGCTTATGCCAACTTGGACATCTTCGCGTTTCCATCGAAGACGGATACGTTCGGCAACGTGGTGCAGGAAGCGCTGTCCTCCGGAGTGCCCGCGGTGGTGACCGATCGCGGCGGCCCGCGCTTTATCGTGCGCCACGGCGATACCGGTTTCGTGGCGGCGAGCGACGGCGAGTTTTGCGCGCGGGTGGTGGAACTGGCCAGGAGGGAAGAATTGCGGCGGGAGATGGCCGCGGCGGCGCGCCGGCAGATGGAATCGCTTTCTTGGGACGGGGTATTTGCGGAAGTGTATCGAGGGTATGCGAGCTGGCTGGGGAACGCTTAGGCGCTTGCTGCCGCTGGTGGCGCTGGCGGCGGCGGCACAGACTCCGGAGCGACTGATTGAGGCGGGACACTGGAAGAGGGCGCGGGCGATGGTCGACGCCGGGCCGGGGTGCGCCGAGCGGAATCCCGCGGGCTGTTTCCTTTTGTCGCAGATCCGCAACGCGTTTGGCGATCGCAAGACGCCGCTTGCGCTGGCGGAAAAAGCGGTGAGCTTCGACGGCAAGGTGGCGCGATTCCATCGGCAATTGGCGGAAGCGCTGGGGGTCGAGGCGCAATCGGCGAATCCGTTGGAGCAGCTCTTTCTGGCGCGGCGGTTCAAAAAAGAGATCCAGCTTGCGCTGGGTCTGGACGCGCGCGACCTGCAGGCGCAGGAAGACCTGATGGAGTTCTATCTGCTGGCTCCGGGAATCGCGGGCGGCGACCGCGGCCGCGCGCAGGCGGTGGCCCGCGGCATGGCGCGCATCGACGCCTCGCGCGGATTTCTGGCCGAGGCAAGGCTGGCGGAATTCGACAAACGCTCCGGCCGCGAAGTGGCGATGCTGCGCCAAGCGGTGGAGGCGGACGCGGCCAGTTACCGGACGCGCATCGCGCTGGCGCGGTTCTGGCTGGGAGCCGGCCACGAGAACCCGGACGAAGCCGCGCGGCAGGCCGGAGAGGCGATCCGCATCGATCCCGGCCGGGTGGATGGGTACTCGGTTCTGGCAGAAGCCGGCGCCGTGCGCGCGGATGGGGCCGCGCTCGATGCTCTGATGGCGAGGGCAACGGAAAACGTACCCGACGATCTGGCGCCGTATTACCAGGCCGCGGTCCGCCTGCTGGCGGCAGGTGGGGATTTGGCTCGCGCCCGGAGCTATCTGGGAAAATACCTGAGCCAGGAGCCGGAGGGAAACCAACCCACGCTGGCCGAAGCCCACTGGAAATTGGGCGAAGTGCTGGAGAAGCTGGGCGAGTTGCCGGGTGCGCGGCAGGAGTGGCGAGAAGCGGCGCGGCTCGACCCCGAATCCGGCGCCCGTGCCGATCTGAAGCGGGCGGGAAACCGATAGCGGCCCGGCCGGAGCGTGGCTAGAGCTTTTGAGCCCCTTCGGCTCTCGCCAGATTTCGGTCGAATGTGCCCAGCGGAAGATGTCCGGCTTGGCGGGCCAGGTGAAGCATCAAGCAGTCCGAAAAGCCGAGTGCCGGTTTGGCGCGGAACAGTTCCAGGGCGCGGGCGACGGCCTCCTCCTCCTGCAGCACCAAATCGCGGTGATGGAGCAGCATCTCAATCGCCGTCGCCAACTGTTTCGGGCTCAGATCGTAGACCGTGGCAAGCACCCAGGTGGCTTCGGCCAATGCGAGTACGGATACCCAGGCGCCTTTTTCGACGAAGCGCTCCGCGGCGCTGGCCTGGCGGGAATCGTCCCGAGCAATCAGGCGAACCAGTACGTTGGTGTCAATGGCGCGCATGGCGTCCGCGTGCGTAACGCCGGATTCCCTCTCTCATCTCTTCGAGAGTTCGGACCGCGGGTGGGCGCACGCCGAACGACATGCGGTGGATATCCTCGGAACTGAAGCGTCCGGCGCGGCGAACAACGATCTTGCCGCCGTCGTCTTCCCATTCCAGCACCGAACCGGGGCCGATACCGAGCTTTCGGCGTACGTCCGCCGGGACGGAAATCTGCCCCTGCGCCGTAAGCTTGGAACGCGCGATTGCCATATCCTTATATTACCAGGGTAATGAATTGGCGAGGGCGATGATCGGGTCCAGCCGGGCGCCGGCCCGGCCGTTCGCTCGGCAGGCCGCGGTCAGGCCGCGGGCGCCTCTTGGGTCTTGCGGCGGCTGAGGTGCGTCATGGCGAAGAGCGCCAGGCAGCCGGCCAGCAAACCGCCGCTGGCGCCCGCGCCCAGGTATTGGGGACGCGACAGGCCAAGGCGCAAGGTGATGAAGACGTTCGCGAACAGCGGGATCACCGAGGCCAATACGGGCGGCCAGGGGCGTTCCAGAGCGAACATCGAGCGGGCCAGGATTTCCATCAGGCCCCAGCCGATCAAACTGGGAGCCAGCCCCAGAAAAACTTCCGACACCAGGCGGGTGGAATCGCCGGTGAAACTGCCCCGCTGAAACAATAAGCGGATGGCCGGGGTGCGAAACGCGATCGCGAACGCGCATCCGCCCACTGCCAGGAGCGCGGTCAGGATGACGGTGCGGTCGATCAGGCGCAGGGCTGCCCGCATGCGCCCGAGGCTGCGGAGGCGCGCGATCTCCGGCAACAGCGAACTGGACAGGGGCGACACTAAAAAGGCCAGCGGCACGCTCACGCCGCGCAGACAGTAATCGAAAGCCGCCGCCATGCCCGGTCCGGCATGCGTCGCCCAGGCGCGGGTAAAGGTCATATTCAAACCGAGCGCGACGGCGTAGACCACGAAGAACGCCGGCCGCGCCAGGATCTCGGGCGCCCGAATCGGGCTGGGGACGGCTTCGGTGTCCCACAATTGTCTCCTCGCGGCCAGGTACGCGATGCCCAATTGTACCCACGCTCCCACGGTGTAACCGATGGCGAACGCATACACACCCACCCACTTCCACAACAACAGCGCGAACGCCACCGTACCCAGGTTGAGGAGCGCCTGATTGTAGGCGGCGGGACCGAAGCGCCGGGCGGTATAGAGGAGCGCGCTATAGGCGGCCGACGAGCCGGCGGCCAGGCTGGAGAGGGCCAGAATGCGCAGCAGGGTAACGGCGTGGGAGAAATGCACCGGATCCAGGCCGGGAGCCAGCACCCGCATGATCCACGGCGCGGTTAGAATTACCCCGGCCACCGCCAGGCCAAATACCCAGCCGAAAAGGCGGAGCAGGCTGCGGAACAGGGCGGTTCGCAACGCGCCCTCGGCCGCCGTCAGAGCGGGCACGAAAGCGAACAGCATGCTGTTGATCAGCACCCCGTTCAAGGTATCGATGGGACCCAGCGCCACCGCCAGCGAATCGGCCTGGCTATGGGTGCCGAGCAGGTAAGCGGTGAGCGCGATTCGCACGAAGCCGAGGACATTGCCGGCGAGGATGCCCGCGGCCACGGTAAGGCCGCCGCGCACCAGGGGGCTCCCCGCCGCGCGCACCAGCAGCCCGTCCGGCGGCGGGTTAAGCTGCATTGCCGGCACACTTTCCACGGCGCGGCCGGGCTAGGCCCGGGTGGACCGATCGATAACCGGTCCGCGGGTTGAACAACCCGCTCCAGAGAAAAGAATCCTTCGCGGGAGCAAAAGGTTCAGACATGCTGCAATACTGCGCGACGGGCGGCGCCGGACCGCGATTAAGAGCGCTACGGGCTGGAATCGTGAAAAAATCGACGGACAAGCGAAAGCGCCTGCCCCACGATACCGGCATTACGCCGTGGCGGGTGCCGCGCCGCGCGCCGCCGTCAGGGCCGCTTCGTAGTTGGGGTGGTCGGCGACTTCCTTCACGTATTCGGCGTAGCTGATGGTGTTCGACCGGTCGACGACGAAGATGGCCCGGCTCTCGATGCGCAACTCCTTGATGAGGGTTCCGTAGCGGGAGCCGAAAGACCCCTCGCGGTGATCGGACAGCATTTTGATTTTGTCCACGCCGAAAGCGCCGCACCATCGCTTCTGGGCGAACGGCAGGTCCATGCTTACGCTGAGAATATCGACGCCCGGGAGCCGGACGGCTTCTTCATTGAAGCGCTTGGTCTGGGCATCGCAAACCGGTGTGTCGAGCGATGGAACCACGCTGATAATGCGGACATTGCCTCCGGTGTCCTTCAAAGTCACGGGCTTCAATGCGTTGTCCACCAGTGTAAAATCGGGAGCCGGGTCGCCGGGCTTGAGCTCGGGTCCCACCAGCGTAAAGGGATTGCCTCTGAGAGTGGTCGCGCCGGGTCTTTCCATGCTTTCCTCCAGTTGTGGTCGGTTCGAAATCGGGATCGGTTCAGAATGGTAATTGTATCAACTTGGCGAATTCGGCCGGCTCGGAAACCGGCAATTCGCAGGCGAAATTCCGGCACACGTACGCCCTGGCCGCGCCGGGCTCGGACGCCATGGAAGCGATGGCGGGGTTCCAGGCGGCCAGACGCCGGCGTACCGATTCGTCCGCGGCCAGCAACACCACCCGATTGGGAACGAAGTGGCGGTACAGCTCGTCGATCAGGGCCCGCGTGGCGGCGGATTCGGGCGCGCCGGCGATGACGATTTCGCGCGGCCGGCCGTGCGCGAATTCAGCCGCGGCCAGCAGGTACGGCAGTGCCGCCGGCACGAGCGAGAGCCGCGGCGCGAAGGCCGCCAGGGCAGCCTCGGCCGCGGCGCGGAAATCGCTTCGCCCGGTGATGCGCTCGAGCCGCAGCAGGTTGAGGACGGCCACCGAGTTTCCCGACGGCTCGGCGCCGTCGTAGTCCTCTTTGAGCCGTATCACCAGGCTCGCGTCCGATGCGCCGGAGTTGAAGAAACCGCCGCCGGAAGCGTCGCCGAACAACTCGATGGCTCTTTCCATGAGGCGGATGGCCAGCTCCAGGTGGCGGAAATCGAACTGGGTTTCGTAGAGATCGAGGAGCGCCTGCGCCAGCAGCGCGTAATCGTCGAGGAAGGCCGGGATCGCGGCGTCGCCCTGGCGGTAGCGCCGCAGCAGCGTTTCGCCGTCCGGGTTCCACATTCTGGCCGCCAGGAACTCCGCCGCGCGGCGGGCCGCTTTGGCGTATAGCGGCTCTCCGAGCACGGCCCCGCCGAGGGCCAGGGCGGAAATCATGAGACCGTTCCAGGAGGTCAGGATCTTGTCGTCCAGGTGCGGCCGTACGCGCCTGCCGCGCGCCTCCAGCAGCAGGCGGGATGCGTCCTCAATGGCGGCCCGCACTTCGTCCTCGGCGCGGCCGAACTGTTCGGCGGTCTCTTCGATGGTGGCGGCCTGGTACAGAATGTTGCGGCCGGTGAACTCCTGGTGCGGATCGCTCGCCACATTGCCGCCATCGGCCACGCCGTACCGGTGGCAAAACCAAACGGAAGCGGGGCCGGGCGCCACGGCGCGAATTTCGTCGGCGCTCCAGACGTAGAACGCGCCTTCGCCCTTGACGGCGGGGTCGCCGGGATCGATTACGCTATCGGCGTCTTCGGCCGAAAAGAAGGCGCCGTCCCGGTCCGTCATGTCGCGCAGCACGTAATCGAAGATGCGGCGCGCGGTGGCGGCGTAGCCCGGGTCGCGGGTAATCTGAAACGCTTCCAGGTAGGCGGTGGCGAGCTGCCCCTGGTCGTAGAGCATCTTCTCGAAGTGCGGCACGAACCAGCGCTCGTCCACGGAATAGCGGTGAAAGCCGCCGCCCAGTTGATCGTTCATGCCGCCCTTGGCCATCTCGCGCAGGGTCAGCAGGGCGGCGTCCAGAGCCTCGCGATTGCCGGTGCGGGCGTAGAAACGCATCAGGAAATAGAGCACCGAGGGCCGCGGGAATTTGGGTGCGCCGCCGAAGCCGCCGGTGTGGCTGTCGAAGGTGCGGCGAAAAACCTGGAAGCCGCCGTCGAGCAGGGCCTCGCCGATGGCCGCCGGGTGGGCCGGCGCGGCAACCTCGGAATGCTTGCGCAGTTGCTCGACCACATCGCGCGCCGATTCCACAATCTGCGCGCGATGGTTCCGCCAGGCTTCGGCGATCTGCCCCAGAATGGAAGCAAAGCCGGAGTGCCCGTAGCGGTTCTCGGGCGGAAAATAGGTGCCGCCGAAGAATGGTTCGAGCTCGGGCGTCAGCCACACCGACATAGGCCAGCCGCCCGACCCGGCGGTGGCCTGCACGAAGGTCATGTAGATGCGGTCCACGTCGGGCCGCTCCTCGCGGTCCACCTTGATGGCCACGTAATCGCGGTTCAGCAGGGCCGCGATGCGCTCGTTCTCGAACGATTCGCGCTCCATCACGTGGCACCAGTGGCAGGTGGAATAGCCCACCGAAAGGAAGATCGGTTTTTCGTAAGCGCGCGCCCTGGCAAAAGCTTCTTCGCCCCACGGATACCAATCCACGGGATTGTGAGCGTGTTGGAGGAGGTAAGGACTCTTTTCGCCGGCTAAGCGGTTGGGCACGATTTCATGGTAGCAACCGGCCACGCGCGCGCCCCGGTTGGGCTACGGCGGCGCCGCCAGCGAGGTTGCTCTACAATGAAAGGCGCGGGTATCCAATGTCGGATTGGCAGCCAGCCGCATATAAGGAATATCAATGGATCGTAGCCGACCCCCAACTCCTTGGCGGGAAGCTGGCGATTCGCGGTACCCGGTTGGCCGTCTCTCTGATTCTTGAATGCCTGGCTAGCGGGATGTCTCTTGACGATATCGATCAGTCTTTCGACTGCGGCTTTCCACGTCAGGCCTTGCCCGAGGTTCTGAAGGTCGCCTCGGAGCTTACCGACTCCTTCCATGTGGCTGCTTGACGCCAACATGGACGTGCATCTAGGCTCGCTGCAGGCTCAGGCCGCCGCTTCCTCCATTTGTTTCATGAGCGCGGTCGAGATGGCCGGGCTGATCCGAGCGAAGAAGCTGTCCGCTCGCGAAGCGCTGGCCGCGCACCTGAAGCAGATCGAGCGCGTGAATCCGAAAGTCAATGCCATCGTGACCCTGGTGCCGGAGATGGCTGCGGCCGCCGCCGCGAAAGCCGATGAGATCCAGGCTCGCCAGGAAGCGCTCGGGCCGCTGCATGGTCTGCCGGTGGCGCACAAGGACCTGATGGAAACGCGCGGCATCCGCACCACCTTTGGATCGCCGCTCTATAAAGACTACATCCCCGCCGAAGACGACCTTGTGGTCGAGCGGATCCGGCGCGCGGGCGCGATCGTTATCGGCAAGACCAACACGCCGGAATTCGGCGCGGGATCGCAGACGTTTAACCGGGTTTTCGGCGCGACCCGCAATCCCTACGGCCTGACGAAGACCTGCGGCGGTTCGTCGGGCGGCGCCGCCGTCGCGCTGGCCTGCGGGCTGGTGCCGGTTGCCGACGGCAGCGATACCGGCGGCTCGCTGCGCAATCCCGCCGCGTACTGCAACGTGGTTGGCTTCCGTCCCTCGATCGGCCGGGTGCCGAATCCGAAAGCCGCGTTCGCGTGGTCCACGCTGAGTACCTCGGGGTGCCTGGGGCGTTCGGTGGCCGATCTTGCCCTTGTGCTGAGCACGATCGCCGGGCCCGATTCGCGCGCGCCGCTCTCCATTCACGAGCCTGGAGAGCGTTTCGCGCGCCCGCTCGACCGCAACTTCAAAGGTGTGCGAGTAGCGTGGTTCAAAGACCTTGGCGGGGTTCCCTTCGACGCGCGCGTGCGCGCCGTGGTGGATGGGCGCCGCGGGACATTTGAATCGTTGGGGTGCATCGTGGAGCAGGCGGAGCCGGACTTCGCCCCGGCCGAGATCTCCTTCCGCGTGCTGCGTGCCTGGAATTCGGCGGCTACCTATGGCGCGCGGCTGCGGGAACACCCGGAAGCTTTCAAGGACACGCTCAAGGGTGAAATCGAGGAAGGGCTGCGGCTGACAGGCACGGAAATCGCGCACGCCGAGACCGCCCACGGCGAGCTCTGGCGGCGCTTTCAGAAATTCCTCGAAAAGTACGAGTACTTCGTTCTGCCCACAACGCAGTTGCCGCCGTTCGACATCGACACGCCCTACCCCACGGAGATCGCGGGCGTGAAGTTCGATACCTACATCGACTGGATGAAGTCCTGCTGGTACATCTCGGCCACGGGCAATCCGGCGGCCTCGGTGCCGGGCGGTTTCACGCCGCAAGGCCTTCCGGTTGGGGTGCAGATCGTCGGCCGCAACCAGGAAGATTTCAGCGTGCTCCAGATGGCGCACGCCTTCGAACAGGCCACCGGCTTCGGCAAGAAGCGCCCGGACATCGCATAGAGGACGTGCGGCGGGCCGCACCTCTGTCGGCCCGGCCCGCCGCAAAAAACCGCTCCCGCGGTCGCGGTCACCCCCGCTACTGTTGTTCGGCGGGGAGCGTGCCGGCCAGAAACAGCGTAGTCCAGGAGTTGTCCTGGCCGTGGCGCAGAACGCGGAAGGCCACGGCGTCACCGGCCTTCAGCGTGGCCTTGATGCGCCGCACATCTTCCATGGACGCCACCGGCTTGTTATTGATGGCCATCAGAATGTCGTGCGGCTGGATCTGGATATCGTCGGCGAAGGAACTGCTGTCCACCTGGGTCACTTCCATGCCGCCCTGCTCCTTCAGCCCAAGGCTCTGGCGGCGCTGCTCGGTGAGAGATTGCAGGCTCATACCGAAGCTGACGGCGGTTTCCGCCTGCTGGCCTGGCTCGGCGTTGTCGGCGGAGCCGAAGCGGCCGGGATAAACGCGTGCCAGGTTGCCTACAATCACCTTGAAGTCCATTTTCTTGCCCTCGCGGATCACGGTTACACCCAGCGGGTTGCCGACCGGCGTCGCGGTGACGATGCTCAGAAGTTGGTCGCCGTCTTTGATTGGCTTGCCGTTCAGGGCGACGATAATATCCCCGTCCTTGATGCCGGCCTTATCGGATGGACCGTCCGGAGTGACGGCCTGAATGAAGACGCCCTGGTCCACATGGTTGGCGCGGAGCAAGGCGCTCGCCTGGGGACTATCGGACGGCGTAAACGAAACGCCGATGCCTCCGCGGGTGACTTTTCCGTTCTTGATGATCTCGTTGTAGACCATGGCGGCGGTATTGATGGGCAGAGCGAAACCGATGCCCTGATAGCCGCCGCTGCGGGTCACGATGGCCGTATTGATACCGATCACCTCGCCGCGAATGTTCAGCAGCGGACCGCCGGAATTGCCCGGATTGATCGCCGCATCGGTCTGGAGGAAGTGCTGGAACTGCATGGAGGAATCGCCCATGGCGCGTCCCTTGGCGCTGATAATGCCGGCGGTCACGGTTGCCTCGAACGAGAACGGCGAACCGATCGCGAGGGCCCATTCGCCCACCTGCACGCCGTCCGAGTTGCCGATCTTGGCGGCCGTCAGGTTGGACTTGCCGGTGACGCGTATCACCGCCAGGTCGGTGGCCGTATCGACACCCACCACTTTGGCGTCATATTCGGCCGGATCGTCGTGGAACTTCACCTTGATGATGTCGGCCTTATCCACCACATGGTTGTTGGTGAGAATATAGCCGGCTTTATCCACCACTACGCCGGAGCCCACGCCTTCGCTCTTCTGCTCGGTCTGGGGGCTGCCGCCGAAGAAGCGTTGGAAGAATTCGTCCATGCCGCCGTTGTCGCCGCCCTGGTCTTCATCGGGAAGCTGCATCTGGCGGCGGCCGCGATTGCGTCCTTGGACGGGCTTCGGCTGATAGGTTGTGGACACGTTCACCACCGCCGGTTCGACCATTTTGGCGATCTCGGTGAAGGTGTTGGACAGTTCGAAGGGGTTGGGAATCGCCAGCGGTGTGGCGCCGGGCGCGGCGGCATTGCCGGAATCCTTCGCCGCCCGGACACTGGAGTTGATCAGCGTGCCGATCACGATGCCGATCGACAGCGTAAACAGAATCAAGGTAAACGAGAGAAGTTTTTCGGAACGTAATTTGTCAAAGATGCTCATGGAACTCGCTCCTACGCGTAGTGGCTTATCCGAATGGATGTGGCCTGGGATTCAACGGTTTCAATTCCACCAACAGAATGCCGCCCAAAATCAGACCCGCCCCGGCCGCGGCGCGGGCCGAAAGCCCTTCGCCGGCCACCAGATAGGAGGTTATCACGGCAAAAACCGGCTCCAGCATATAAATCAGCGCCGTGCGGGTGGAAGTCGTATGCTGCTGGGCCCACGCCTGGATCGTAAACGCCATGGCCGTGGCCAAGATCCCTGTTATCAGTATCGCGTAGACTACGCTCGGGCGCCACTGGCATCGCGGCTGCTCGACCCAGCCGAAAAGCGCCAGAGACCACAAAGCCGCGACGCCGATCTGCATGACGGACAACAACTCGAAACTCACCCGCTCGGAAAAATGCCCCAGAGTAACGATATGAGCGGCAAAGGCCAGGGCGCAGACGATGGTCAGAAAATCGCCGCGATTCATGAAGCCGGCGCCGGTAACTCCCTGAAGCGTCATCAGGGCCAGCCCGGCGGCGGCCGCCAGCACGCCCAGCACTTCCGATCTCTGAGGCCTGATCTTATAGACGATGGCCCCCAGCAAAGGTACCATCACGCACGCCAGTCCCGTCAAGAACGCCGATTTGGGGGGGCTGGTCAGGCGCAAT
The DNA here is from genome assembly GCA_052325345.1 of Bryobacteraceae bacterium. GTDB lineage: Bacteria > Acidobacteriota > Terriglobia > Bryobacterales > Bryobacteraceae > JBEKYD01. Next base: position 6,109 of record JBKQVG010000113.1, on the reverse strand, counting down.
CCCCAGGTTTGAAACAGGTAGCCGGCAAACAGGAAGGTGCCGGTAACGGCGCCGGCGGCCAGAGATCTGGGGGTGTACGGGCCCTTGCCCAGGCCGCGAAACAGCACCAGCAGGATGACCGTGGCGAGCGAGAAGCGCAGCGCCAGAAACAGCAGGGGAGAGATGCCCGCCAGCGCGTTCTTGACCAGTACGAAGGTGGCGCCCCAAACCAGGGCGTTCCAGACCAGGGCGGCTTCCGCCGCTTTCGACCGGCTCACCGCGCTCCGCCGCCGTGGCGCATCAATAAGAGGAGGGTCAGAAAGATGCGCTTCAGGCCGAGATCCCGGCCTTCGTGGCGATACCACTCGTTGGTGGTGTGGGCGCCGCCGCCGGAGCCGCCCGCCCCGATGGCGATGGCGGGGAAGCCCAGCGAAAGCGGGATATTGGCGTCGGTCGAGGCGCAATCGAAATGGGAGCGGATGCCGAGATGGCCGTCGACGGCGCGGATGAATTGCAGAATGGCGGCATCTTCGGCCAGCAGCGCGGCGGGGCGCGAGCCGATTTCCTTGAGCTTCGAAACCACTTTCCCCTTGCCGGCCCGCTGGTTTTCGAGATCGCGGGCGCGTTCCACGGCGGATTCCAGCACGGCCACAATCTCGTCTATCTTTTCATTGCTCTCCGAACGGATATCGGCCTTGGCGCGGGCCAGTTGGGGGATGGCATTGATGCTGGCGCCGCCTTCGATTAGGCCCACATTCAGCGCCGACTTGGGCGCGCCCGCCAGGCGGGTATCGGAAAACAGCGCCACCGCGCGGCAGAGCGCGTGCAAAGGGTTGGCTACGCCATAATCGCTCCAGCTATGCCCGCCGGGCCCGGTGAACGAGATTTCAAAGCGCCGGCTGCCCAGGCCGCGGGTGGTGATGTGGTCGGCATCGGCGCCGTCGATCACCACGAAAGAATCGATCTTCTTGGCCAGCGGCGATTGGCGGCAGAGATAGCGCATGCCGGCCAGGTTGCCTTCGCCTTCCTCGGCCACGTTGGCCACCAGCAGCAAGCCGCGCGGCAGCTCGGGCATGTCGCGGGAAACCTTCCAGGCGCGGGCCATGGCCAGCAGGGCGGCCAGCCCGGCGCCATTGTCGGAGACTCCCGGACCGCGGAAACGGCTGTCGCTTTCGACCGAGATTTCGTCGGCCGTGCGCGGCGCGAGCACGGTATCGAGATGCGCCGTGAGGGCCACGTAGGGCGGCGCGCCGAGCGCCGCGGTCACGTTGCCGGCGCGGTCGAGAGCGGCATCCCAGCCCATGGAGCGAAATTGATCGGCGAACCAGGTGGCGCGCGCCTGCTCGAGCAGCGTGGGAGCCGGAATGCGGCACAGCGCCAGGTGGATCTCGTTGATCCACTGTTTCTCGCGCGTGAACCACATCAGCGCGTCGCGCACACCGCGGACCGCGGTCCATTCGTTGAGATCGATGCCAATCGCCGAATCGACAGCCATCGTTTCGAGTGTAGCAGGCGGGAAAAGCGGGACCAGGTTTGGGTGCGGGTGGGACAGACGATCGCCGTTTGTCGTCTGTCGGCGGTCGTCCGCCATGAAGGCAATGACAGACGACAATAACCGATCGTCTGTCCCATCCCTGCCACATCGGCGTTCTCTATGCCGGATTCTTTGGCTGCCGCGGCGATTCTTTCGTGGCGCGGACTCTCAGTCTGCCACGCCGGGACTCATCCCGGCGCTCGTCTCGCATACTCCCTGTTCGCGTTTGGCGCCGGCACGCTCGCGGCGCGAGCGAATAGCTGCGAAGATGCAGCGCCGGCCGGCGACAAGGTCCCCGGCGCTACGAGTTCGCCCTTGACTTCCGCCCCAACCCGTCTCATACTCAATCCATCGACAGTCGAGGTATCGATAAACAATGGCTGAACGCGCTCCCGACCTCCTCCCCGGCACGCTCGACATGCTGGTCTTGAAAACCCTGACCCGCGGCCCCAACCACGGCTACGGCATCGCACAGCACATTCATCGGATCTCCGGCGAAGCTCTGACCATCGGGGAAGGCTCGCTGTATCCCGCCTTGCAGCGCCTGCTGGTGAACGCCTGGGTTCGCGCCGAGTGGACCGCGTCGGAAACCGGCCGCAAGGTGCGCCAGTATTCCATTACCGCCGCCGGGCGCAAACAGTTGGCGCGCGAAACCCACGACTTCGGTTTCCTGATGACGGCCATTGCCCGCGTGATGGAGAGTGCATGAGGCTCTGGAACCGCGTACGTTTCTGGTTCACTCGCGGCCGCCTGGATAGCGAGCTGGCCGCCGAGACCCGCGCTCACCGCGACATGATCGAGGCGCAGCTTCGCGGCCAAGGCCTTTCCGCCGCAGACGCGCATGCCGCCGCCCTGCGCCAGTTCGGAAATGACCTGGCCGCCCGCGAGCAGAGCCGCGACGAATGGGGCTTCGCCTGGCTCGACGCCGCCCTCCGCGATGGGCGTTTCGCCCTGCGCCTGCTGCGCCGCCAGCCGCTGGTGACGCTGGCCGCGGTGCTCACCGTCGGTTTGGCCGTGGGCGCCAATACCGCCATCGTCAGCGTGCTCGAAACCGCTCTCCTCAACCCGCTGGGAATCCGCGATGCAGGCAAAGCCATGGTAGCCAGCGTGCGCATCGAAAAGATTCAGATGAAGGGCGCGGAAACGTCGGCGGTGGAATATCGCGAGCTCCAATCGATGACCGACATCTTCAGCGCCGTGGCGGCTTCCGAAGGCCGCTGGTGGACGGCCGAAGCGGGCGGCCTGCCCACCCGCATGTTGGGCCGCGCCGTCACGGCCGATTATTTCCGCGTTTTCGGCGAACGTCCGCTGGCGGGCCGCTTCTTCACCCCCGAAGACCAGGAATCGGTAGCCGTGATCTCATACGGATTGTGGCAGACGCAGTTTGCCGGTGCGCCTTCGGCTATCGGCCAAAATCTGATGCTGGACGGCCGGCCCTACCGCATCGTCGGCATCGCCGGCCGCGGGTTCCACGTTCCCGCCGGCGTCCAGGCCTGGGTCCCGGTGGTTTTTTCGCCGCAGCGCCTGCACCAGCGCGGCTACAACATGGTGGAACGGGTTTTCGTCCGTTTGCGGGACGGCGTCACGTCCGCCCAGGCCGCCGATCGCGTCAACCGCTACGTGGCGGCCTTGAAGACCTCGTCATCCGACGCCGCGGAAATGGCCCATTTCGGTTACTTCATCGATCTCGATTCCTTTGCCCATTTCATTGCCGGAGACCTGCGCCGCCCGCTCTGGCTGCTGTGGACCGCGGCCCTGGTGGTGCTGCTGGTGGGCTGCGCCAACGTGGCGCTGCTGCTGGTTTCGCGCACCGCCGGCCGGCGCCGCGAGATGGCCATCCGCCTGGCCGTGGGCGCCACCCGCGGGCAGATTCTGCGCCAACTGTTCGTCGAAAGCGCGCTGCTAGGTGCGCTGAGCGGCGCCTGCGGAATCGGCGTGGCGGCCGTCGCAGTCTCGCTGGTCACGCGTCTGGCCATTCCCGGCAAGGCGCTGTTGGAGCTGGTGACGCTCGATCGCCGCCTCATGCTCTACGGATTGGGCATCGCGCTTGCTTGCAGTCTCGCCAGCGGCATCGCGCCCGCCGCGCAGTTGCTGCTGCGCAACCAGGCAGCCGCCATGTCCCGCACCGCCCGCCGCCGATTTCAGGACGCCTTCCTCGCCGCCGAAGTGGCCGCCGCCGTGGTGCTGCTGGTGGGAACCGGCTTGCTCCTGCGCAGCTTGTGGGCCGTCGAACAGGTGCGCCCCGGTTTCGATCCCTCCCATCTGGCTACCGGATACCTGCTCCGGCCCGCCAACGATCCCAGCTTTCTGGACCGCCTCGACCACAACCTGCGCGCGCTTCCCGGCGTGGAATCGGCCGCCCTGGCGTATCCGATCCCCTTTACCGGAGGCGGCCTCACCAGTGGATTCAGTATCGTGCACCGCGGACATCTTCCCGGCCAGCCCGAGTTCCACGGCGAAGCTTATTTCGTCTCCGCCCCCTATTTCGAAACCCTCCGCATCCCCTTGCTGCGCGGCCGCGCCCTGGCCGATTCCGACACCGCTACCGCTCCCCGTGTCTGCGTGGTGGATGCCCGCTTTGCCGCGCGTTTCTTTCCCGACGGAACGCCGATCGGGGAACAGATCGGGATGTACGGCGTGGCGCGAATCGTCGGCGTGGTCGGCTCCATTCACGGCGACGCCCTCGATCATGACTCGCGCCCCACCGTCTACTATGCGATGCCGCAGATAACGTTCTTCCCGTCCCGCGCCATCGTGCTGCGCACCAAGCTCCCCGGCGGCCCGCTCATTCGCCAGGTAGTGAGACAAACCAACGCTTCGGCGCCGGTGTTCGACGTCCGCAGCATGGAGGATCGCATCGCCGAATCGCTGGGAATTCGCCGCATCGTGGGAATTCTGGTGAGCGTGTTCGGGGCGCTTTGCCTGTTGCTGGCCATGGTGGGCCTCAACGGCGTGGTGTCCGAAATCGTGGGCGAGCGAACCGTCGAGATCGGCGTGCGCCTGGCCCTGGGCGCCCGTCCCGCCCAGATCCTGGCGCACTTCCTGGGATACGGACTGGCCGCGGGTGGGGCCGGCCTGGTGTTGGGCCTGGCCGGCGCGGGTTGGGCCCAGCAATGGCTGGCCGGACTGTTGTATGATGTCCGCCCCTTCGACCTTTCCGTATTCGGCCTGGCCGCGCTGGCCGTCCTGGCAACCCTGCTGGCCGCCGTGTTCTGGCCCGCCCGGCGAGCAGCGCGGATCGATCCGCAGAGGGCTTTGAGATATGAATGAGGGTCAGGCGTAGTGTGGCGCCCTTTCTTGACGCTGAGACGAGGCGTTGCTAGAGTGAAAACGACGCCCACGCGGCCCAAAAGGGGGAAAGTACATGACCGGAATCCAGTTTGTAACCGATGAGAAGGGCCGCAAGGTGGCAGTTCAGATCGATCTGAAGAAACACGGCGAGAGACTAGAGGATTTTTGGGATGGGCTGATTTCGGAATCGCGCCGCAACGAAAAAGGGATACCGCTCAAAAAGATCAAAGCGGACCTCGTAAAACGCGGCCGAATCCGTGGGTAATTATTCCGTTGAGGTAAAGCCGCCCGCACGGAAGGAACTCGAAACGCTGCCGGACAGCGTTCTGGCCCGCGTCGTCAAGAAAATTGAGTCTCTGGGCCACGCGCCACGGCCCACAGGATGCAAAAAGCTGAGAGGCTACAAAGGTCAGTGGCGCGTCCGGGTCGGTGACTGGCGAGTGGTGTACATCATCGACGACGCGGCGAAGCTCATCAGCGTCACACGCATTGCACAACGGCGCGAGGTGTACGAACGATGACTACGGAATGTGCGCTGATTCCCACTGTCTACCGCCTTGCGGCGCCGGGCGCCAATCGTCGCCGAGAGAACCATCTGTGGCGTATTTAGGGAGACCTCACGCAGCGGGCCGCGGCTCCGCCGGCTCGCTCCGCCCTGGGATTCGCCGTATGATCGAGTGAACGCGGTGACGATTGGTGGGAACCCCGACAACAACAAGGCCAGCGAGCGTCGCAAGCCTCTACTTCGTGCCGGCCGGCAGAGTGTAGTAGCTATAAGTGGACTTCCAACTGAATTCGGCCCCGGGCTCGACCACAATCGCGACGAAGGGTTCCACCGCAACCACGCTGCGGATCGACCACAAGGATTCGCGCGCCAGCGGGCGATCCGAACTGATTTTCATGCCCGCTCCCAGCTTGGTATTTTCGATGCGGATCTGGTTGTCCTCGGGGCTGTCACGGAAGCCCTGCAACGGGGCGGTCACCACATCCCGGCCCTCCAGCGTCTTCAGGTAAACGATCCGGTTCCCGCGAATTTCAGCCAGCTCTGTATTGGGAGGGTGCTGGGTTTGAATCTGGAATGGCGCCGTGATCACCAGGGGCGGACCGGGAGGCTGGCCGTCCAGCACCAGATCATCGACGTGCCTGCGGCCTATCACCACATGTATTTCCAGAGCGGTGGCAAGATGGTGAACCCCTGGGGTGGTGTCGAGGCGATGCTGACCCACGCCATCTCTCTCCTTTGCGACGTTCCCTCGGCACATTTGCCCATGCTTGAGACGCAGGAAATCGCTGACGAGGAGCCGG
>JBKQVG010000112.1:0-12912 GCA_052325345.1 Bryobacteraceae bacterium | reverse complement strand
GGTACAAAGAGCGCACCATGGTGGAACGGATCAACGCGCGCATCAAGGATGAGTTCGGAGGCCGAAACATCCGCGTGCGCGGAGCAGCGAAGGTGATGGCGCATCTGATGTTCGGAGTGCTGGCACTAACGGTAGAGCGCAGCAGCCAGTTCTCGTGGCGAGTTCCGCAAGTCGGTCACAGTTCCTCAAAGAAAATCCGCCCAATCCCTGCAACCACTTACAGGCATTCCCCCTCAACCGCGTTCCACCCGCGTCGTACAGTGGAAGCGGGAGAAAGCATGTTAGACGAACGAGTTGTATCCGCGCCGGCGCGTAAGCCGGCAGACCCCAGAGCCCTCAATGCCTACCGGCACGGATTGACCGGCCAGATCCACATCTTGACGCCGGCCGACCAGGTGGCCTACGACCAGCACTGCCGCGGTTTCCATCAGTCCTTCGCCCCTGTGGGCGCCGTCGAAACCGACCTCGCCCAGGCAATCGCCGACGACCGCTGGCGCCTCAACCGCGCCGGCGGAATCGAAAGCTCCATCTTCGCCCTCGGCAACGCCCAGCCCGTCGAATACACCGCCGGCAATCCCGAAGTCGACACCGCCTTCGCCCAGGCCCGCGTCTGGCTCTCGGAGGGAAAGAACCTGCAACTCCTCGGCCTCTACGAGCACCGCATCCAGCGCCGCGTGGAGAACAACGTGCGCATGCTCCGCGAGATGCAAGAGGCCCGCCAGACCGCCCTCAAACAAGTCGTCGAAGAGGTCGCGCTTCTCACGCAACTTGCCGAAAGCAAAGGGGAAACCTACGACCCCGCCCGCGACTACCCGCGTCAGACTCTGCCCCCGCAATTTGATTTTTCAAAACCCGGAATCGCCCGCCTGGCAGCCCACCAAAGCCGCCTCGTCGAAGCCAAAAGGGAGTTCCCCGCGGTCGCAAAGCTGCTCGGAAAGGCTGCCTGAGACGGCCTGAAACACGCCTCGACCCAAATTCCACGGGAAGCAGGGCATTCCCGCGCCACAAGTTTCACTTTGGCAGTGAGTCTGCGACGAACTTCACCAGGTCGGCGTGGTATTTAGCCGCCGAGGGCTGGTCGATGTAAACCATGTGGCCGGCCTCGTAGTAGCCCCGGGAAATGTTGTTCTTTTTGATTTCGTCCGACACCTTCAGGTGGGCGATGGTCCACTCCACGGGGTAGAAGGGGCAGGCGAAATCGTAATATCCCATCCCCACGAAAAGATGCATGTGCGGGTTCTTGGCGAAGCCGTCTTCCAGGTTGACTACCGTATTGAATTCGCCCGACCAGGGCGGCGCGTTCCCGGCGACGTAATAGAGGTTGTCGTTCTTATAGTTCAAATCGTTGCGGACGTAGGCCTCGAAGGCGGTGAGGAAACAGTCTTCGATGTTGGCGTTGCTGTAATCGAAGCTCGTATAGGTCGAGCCCGCGTCCAGTTGGTAACCGGCGAAACGTGAATCGAGGCGCGACGTCATCAGGTGTTGGTCGCGCAGCAACTGCGTGCTGAACGGCCCCAGCGGAACGCGCAGATCGAGTCCGTCGATATAGCTCTTGGAGAGTCCCGTATAGCGGGCAAAGTCGTTCAGCACCTTCTCGCGCTCGGCCGAGGTCGCGCGCGCGCCGTCGAACAGGTATTCGAGGTATTCGCCGGAAGCGAATTCGCGCGCCTGTTTGGCGATCTGCTCCACGCTGAGCTTTTCGAGATCGGGCGCCAGCTTTTTGTGAAAGTGCGCCGTCATGATCTCGGTCGGCAGCGTCTGCAATTGGCGCTGTTCGCCGGCGCTGGCGTCGGCGTCGATCACCGCTGACAGCAGCATCACGCCGTTAATGGGAATGTCGTGGTCGGTAAGATAGCCGGCCAGCCCGGCCGCGCGCGTGGTGCCGTAGCTCTCGCCGCCGACGAACAGCGGCGAACCCCAGAGGTTGTATTCGTTCAGAAAGCCACGGATGAATTCGCCGAAAGCGGCCAGGTCGTTTTCCACTCCGCCAAAGTCGGGCCCGTAACTGGGCTTGTCCGGGCGGCTGAAGCCGGTGCCCATGGCGTCGATGAAGACCAGGTCGCCGGTATCGAGCAGGCAGTTGGGATTATCGACGTAGGTGTACGGCGGCGGCGTTGCCAGGCCGTTCGGCGCCAGCTTCACCATCTTGGGGCCAAAGGCGCCCATGTGCAGCCAGATCGTAGCCGCGCCCGGTCCGCCGTTGAATAAGAACCAGACCGGGCGTTTGGACTTGTCGGTGACGCCGTTCTTGGAATAGTAGACGTAGAACAGATGTCCCTCGGTGACGCCGCTGGTGGCCTGGTGGATGGGCAGGAACCCGACGCGGGCGGTGTACTGGATGGTCTCCCCGTGCAGCGTGATCTGGTGCTGCGTCGCGATCGGTTCGGCGGGGTAGTGAATCGGCTGCATCTCTTCGCCGGCATAGTTGAAGCGATAGAAGTCGTTGGTTGCGGCGGCGGCGCCCCGGCCGCCCTGCGCGAAGGCTTCCGCGCCCATAGCAGCGACGAGGATGAGGAAGATGCAAGACTGCTGATGAAATCGTCCGTGGCTTCTCATGGCATGGCTCCTTGGTTGCGCCGCTTATTTGCGCGCCGGCGAGGTGGTATCGCTGACGAACCTGGCCAGGTCGGCCTGAAGACTGGCCAGCGCCTTGTTGTCGACATAGGTCATCTGCCCGGCTTCGAAATGACCCACGGTGATGTTATGGGCGCGCACCTCCGGCGATACGTTCAGGTGAGCCAGGGTAAACTCGGCCGCATAGAACGGCGCTTTGAGATCGTAGTAGTTCAGGCCCACGAAAAGATGCAGGTTGGGGTTGCGGGCGAAAGCGGCGGCAAGGCTCGCGTCGTCGCTCCCGGTGGAGGTAAACGTGCCGACACCGCCGCTCGACAGGTAGAAAATTGCGTTGCCGCTGCCGTTGAAAGTAAGCTCGCGGCGCAGGTAGTCCTCATATGCGGTCTGGAAGCCGCCGGCGAGGTTGCTCAGGTTGAAGTCGATGGGGCTCGGGGCGGCGCCGAAACGGCCGCCCCCGCCGCCAAAGCCGCGCCCGCCGCTGGGCGCCGGCACAAAACCGCTCACCCGCGCATCCGAGCTCGACAGTCCACGGTGCTGGTCGCGCATCAGCTCGGCGCTAAAGCGATCGAGCGAAATGCGCAGATCGTTGTTGACGATGAATGCCTTCGAGAGCCCGGTGAGCCGCGACAGGTCGGCGATTACCTTGGCGCGTTCCTCCGGCGTCATGCGGTCGCCCTTGTAGAGGGCGTGCAGATATTCGCGGGCGGCAAACTGGCGCGCCTGCCCCGAAATCTGTTCGGCGCTCATGGCGCTCAATTCGGGCGCCAGCTTCTTGTGGTGCCAGGAGGCCATGATCAGGCTCGGCAGCAGGTTGATGTATTGCTCGTCGCCGGCCAGGGCATCGGCGCTCATCGCCATCGATAGCAGCACCACGCCGTGAACCGGGATCTCGTGTCCGATGAGATAGGCGGCTAAACCCGCCGCCCGCGCCGTGCCAAAATCCTCGCCCGCCAGAAAGAGCGGTGAATTCCGGCGATTGTACTTATCGAGGAAACTGCGCACGAACTCCCCGAGCGAAGCGACGTCGGCGGTCGTATTCCAGAAGCTCGGGCCCCGTCCCGGCCGGTCGGGCCGGCTGAATGCCGTGCCTACCGGATTCACGAAGACCAGGTCCGCCTGGCCGAGCAGCGTGTGGGGATTGTCGGCCCACCCATAAGGCGGCGGACCGGCGGCGCCGTCATTCACCCACTTCATCCGTTTCGGGCCCAGACCGCCGAATTCCTGCCAACTGGCGGCCACACCCGGCGCGCCGCCCAGGAAGAACACCAGCGGGCGAGCCGAGGAGTCGTTGACGCCGTCTTTGGCATAGCAGGTGTAAAAGAGATGGGCTTCCGATTGTCCCGTGGTCGCGTTGTGCAGGGGCATAAAGCCGGCCCGCGCCGTGTAGGCGAGGGCTTCCCCGTTGAGCGCGATCTTCTGGTGAGTTTCCGTGGGCGGGGTATCTGGAATCGCCGATCCCGAGCTGGCGGTGGTCGCGTAGTTGTAAAAATCGTTGGTGTCGCCCGCGGCACCCGCGCCGCCGCGCCCGCCGCGGCCAGCCTCATTCGCGGGAGCACTCCCCGGCGTTCCGGCCGGTTGCGCTCCAGCTTGTTGGGCTTGGGCGGCCCGGCCGGCTCGACCGCTGCCTCCCTGGCTCCAGGCAGTAAACGATATGCCGAGCGTGATCGCCAACAGGGCTGTTCCGTTGCCTATGTATCGCATGAGTTCACCTGGCTTCCAGTTTCCAGCCATGATACACCAGCCGAATCTTCATCGTCGTCCCCATCGCGGATCATCGCTTCGAGCACCTGGCGACGGCTTCGAACTAGGCGGGATCGAGTTGATCGGGCAACTGCCCGCTATTTCGGGTCCGGAACCGGCGGCACGGTATAGGTCTTGCGCAGGTCTTGCTGGTATTCGCCGAACAGGGCGTGGATGCCGTCGAATTCGCGCTTCACGGTGGCGCGGTAGTCGGGATGGGTGGCGAAATCGAAGAGCAGCGCGGTCATGGCCTGGGCGTCCACCAGGAAGCCGTGATGACCGATCTCGGCCAGCGCATCGGTTTCCATGCCGTAGGTATGATTGGCAAAGGTGGAAGTCTGGGCGGAGAAACCGGCGCCGGGAATTTCGCTCGAAAGCGTGCCCGTCTCTTCGAAGCCCTGCGGCTTGCCGGGTTCCTCCATCACGTTGGTGGCGCCATAGCGCTTCATGTACGCGAAACCCACTTCATCGAGCGACGCCACCGAAATGCCGTCGCGCAACTGGCCGTAATTATCGATCTTGACCTTGGTGCCGGTTTCGAGCGCCGCGGCGCGGGCGGCGTTATCCACCATCTCGCGCACCTGCGCCAGGTAGATGGCGTCCGGGTAGCGGATGTAGAAATCGGCCTGGGCGCGGTCGGGCACCACGTTGGGGGCGGCGCCGCCTTCGGTGATGATGCCCTGCACGCGCGTTTCGGGACGGAAGGTGCCGCGCAGGGTGTCGATGTTATTGAACAGGTGGATCGCGGCTTCGAGCGCATTGCGTCCGGCCCAGGGCGTCATCTGGTGGGCGGGCGCGCCCGAAAACGTGTATTTCACCCCGTCGATATTCAGGCAGCAGGTGCCGAAGCCGGCGGCCGCGCGGCTGCTGGCGCTCGTCGAATGGCTGCGCACGATCACGTCCATACCGTCGAACGCATGGGCTTTGTACATGTCGGTCTTGGCGGCGGGCGGCATCATCTCTTCGCCGGGAGTTCCGAACACGACTACGCTACCCGGCGCGTGCGTCCGCTCCAGGTATTCCGCCATGGCCACGGCCGCGGCCATGCCGATGGGGCCCTGGGTGCTGTGCTGGTCGCCGTGAAAAGGCCGCTCGGTGCCGCGCAGGGCGTCGTATTCCAGAATCACGCCCAGGTTGGGAGCGCCGTGGTTGCCTTTGTAGCGGGCTACGAACGCGGTGTCGAGGCCGGCCACGCCCATGGTCACATCGAAACCGTGTTTCTTCAGGTAATCGGTGAGGATGGTCACCGAGCGTTTCTCCTGGAAACCGATTTCCGGGTGCCGGGTGATATCGTCGCCCATGGCGAGCAACTCGGTATCCATGAGCTGCTTGGCGCGCGCCACCACGCGGTCGCGCTCGGGGTTCGAAACCGTGAGCCGTTCCACCCACGCGGACGCATCCACGGTTTTTTCGAGGGCCGCCATTTCGCGGACCACGTCGTGCGCGGCCGCGCGTTCGGTCGGGGTTTCCTGGGCGGATGCCAGCGACGCAAAAGCGAAGATAGAAGTCAGAAGATAGAAGTTGGAATGAAGGCGGCGCCGCGCGCTTCCGGGTCCCGGCTTCTTACTCCTGGCTTCCGACTTCTGTCTTCCTGGTTCTCGCTTCATGCTTCTCATTTTCCGCATCTTCATGCTCCTCATTTCCCGCACACAATTCACCTCCAAAGTTTCCTGACGACTTGGATCAGCAGCCCGGCGCTGACGGCGAAGCTGGCGGTCAGCGCCGCCGTATAACCCATTCGGCCGTAGAGAAAGTTGCCGACCGCGAACAGGCCCGACCAGATCATGGTGCAGCCGAGAAACCAGCCGGCCAGCGCCAGCGGGAAGCTGGCGGCGTCCTCGGCGGCCAGGTCCGGCAGACCGGCTTCGAGCCGAACCGGGCCCCAGCCCGGACCGAACGGCCGCACCTTGCGATAGAACGAGACCAGCACCTGCCGGTCGGTGGGCGGCCCGAAGTAGGCGGTGGCCACCCAAGCCACCGTGGTAAACGCGATGGTGATCATCAACTGTTGCGCCGTGCCTATAGTGTGGCCGTTCTTCACCAGCACCAGAAACACCACCGAGATGCCGAATGAGCTGACCATGGCCACGATCTCGCACCAGGCCGTGACGCGCCACCAGAACCAGCGCACCAGGTAGAGCAGGCCGGTGCCGGCGCCCACCTGCAGGATGATGTTGAAGCTTTCCTTGGCGTTATCGAGCGCGAACACGGTAGCGGAGGAAGCCACAAACAGCAGGATGGTAGCGAGGCGGCCGGCGGTTACGTAATGGTGCTCGCTGGCCCCGGTCTTGATGAAGCGGCGGTAGAAATCGTGCACCAGGTAGGACGCGCCCCAGTTTAGGTGGGTCAGGATGGTGGACGAATTGGCGGCGACGAGGCCGCCCAGCATCAGGCCCAGCCAGCCCACCGGCATGAAGCGCAGCATGACCGGAAAGGCGATGTCGTGGCCTAGCAGATGGGGGTCCAGGTGCGGGAACGCGCGTTGGATATCGGAGAGCTGCGGATAGACGATCAGCGAGGCCAGGCCGATCAGGATCCACGGCCAGGGCCGCAGTATATAGTGCGCCACGTTAAAGAACAGCGTGCCGCCCAGCGCGTCCTTTTCGGACTTCGAAGCCAGCATGCGCTGGGCGATGTAGCTGCCGCCGCCGGGCTCGGCGCCGGGGTACCAGACGGCCCACCATTGCACCGCGATGGGCATGACGAAGACGGCCACGGCCAGGTCCCAGTTGTTGGTGAAGTCGGGCATAATATTGAGATAGTGCAAGCCGCCCGGCCCCTGGATATGCGAGAGCTTGTCCACCAGGCCGCTCAGGCCTCCCACCTGGGGCAGGGTGACGGCGAAATAGGCCGCCGCGATCACCGCCGCCATCTTGATGAAGAACTGGATCATGTCGATCACCAGCACGCCCCAGAGGCCGGAATGCGCCGCGAACACCACGTTGAGCAGGCCCACCGCCAGCAGCGTTTCCCAGCGATCGAAGCCGAACAGCACGGCGGCGATTTTGCAGGCGGCCAGGTTCACCGTGGCCATGATGATGCAGTTGAAGAAGAAGCCCAGATACACGGCGCGGAAGCCGCGCACCGCGCTGGCGGCCTTGCCGGAGTAACGCAATTCGTAGAATTCCAGATCGGTGAGCACGCCCGAACGGCGCCACAGCCGCGCGTAGAAAAACACCGTGGCCACGCCGGTGAGGGTGAAGGCCCACCACTGCCAGTTGCCGGCCACGCCCTGGGTGCGCACGAAGTTGGCCACCAGGTTGGGCGTATCGCTGGAAAAAGTGGTGGCGACCATGGAGAGCCCTGCCAGCCACCACGGCACCGACCGTCCCGAGGCGAAGAACTCGGCCGTACTTTTTCCGGAGCGCTTGCCAAAGAACAAGGCGGGCGCAAAACAGATCGCCACTGAGATCAGGGCGATGGTCCAATCGAGCGCATGAAGCTGCATTGAGGTTGTTCAGCCTAGTTAATCCCTGAGTGTACGACGTTTGCCAGCGCGCCGGGACCGGGTTCGGCGTCGATCAGGTGATGAGCCGGCTGGAATCCGGCGCGTTTCGCGTAAAACTCGCGGGTCAGGTGCTCGCGGAGGCGGAACCGGGCGGCGCGCCGGCTCAAGACGACCGCGCAACCGCCGAAGCCGGCTCCCGTCAGGCGCGCTCCCAAGGCGCCGCCGGCCATGGCGCTATCCACCAGTTCATCGAGCGCCGCCGTACTTACGCGCAGCCGGTCGCGCAGGCTCGCATGGGAGGCCGCGAGCGCTTGCCCGAAGCGCACGGCGTCGCCCTGCCGCATGGCTTCCACCGCGTCGGATACGCGCGCCGATTCGCTGGTTATGTGATCGTAGGCGGCGCGCTCTTCGGCCGAAAGATTGGCGCCGTGTTTGGCCAGCGCGGCTTCGCCGGCGCCGCGAATCCGGTTATAAGCTTCGCGTACGGCGCCGGACTTTTCGGCTGTTTCCAGGCTGTGGGCCACCAGAAGCGCCCAATCGTCCGGCACTGGCACATAACGCACGGCCGCGGGCTGGAAGCTCACCAGCGAGGCGAAACCGGCGCGCGAGGCCAGCGACGCCGCATGGTCCATGCCGCCGCCACGCGTTCCCACGAAGTGCTCCCCTTCCGGCAACACTTGCATCAATTCCTCGAAGCCTGCTTGGCGGCCTCTGGCGCCCAGCAGGCAAAGGGTGAAGGCCACGATCAGCGCGGAAGAAGAGGAAAGCCCGGCGGCGGGCGGCAAGTCGGACTCAATCTCGGCATCCACTCCCGGCCCAACGCCCCAGCGGTCCGCCACGGCCTGCGCGGCGGCGCGCAGGTAGTTCTCCCAATCGCCGGCGGCGGCGCGGCCGAGGCGCGCGGTCCACTCGAATTCCCGCTCGCCGAAACCCGCGCTGGCGGCGCGAATCAGCCGGTCCGTCCGCGGCCGATAGGTCACCCGAATTCCCTGGCGAAGCGCCATCGGCAGCACCGGCAGGTTGTGATAGTCGATATGTTCGCCGATCAGGTTGACGCGGCCAGGAGCCCGCGCCGCCCGCACTTCGATTTCCGCGCGCACCCGATCACGATACCACTATGAGTTTCCTTCCAACCGCGCTACCCGCATGGAATCAGGACGGTTAACAATTGCGGACGGCCACTGCCGGACGACGTGGGCGCCGGGCCCGTAACCTTTCGAAGTCCCCAGCGTCTTATAGGCGTAAGCCAGCGCCCCCGTCGTGGTGGTTGGCACGTATCCTAAACGTTGAGGAGCCAGGTACTTTTCTATGAAGAAGCTGTTACTGACGTCCGCTCTCGCCTTGTCTTTCCTTTCCCTCGCCAGTGCCGCGAAAGTTTACGAGATCATATTGTCGAGCCCGACCAAGGTCGGCAACGTGCAGTTGAAAGCCGGGCAGTATCGTCTCAAGATTAACGGTGGGAACGCGGTATTCACCGCGGTCGAAACCTCCAAATCGTTCACCACGCCGGTGAAAGTCGAAAATACCGACCAGAGATTCGAAGAGACCATAGTCGACACGTCCGTGACCGATGGTACGGCGAAGGTAAAGGATATTCAGTTGGGCGGCTCCAAGACCAAGCTCTCGTTCGACGAGTAAGTTTCGAGCCGTTTCCACTTTTTTCGAGCGGGCCAAACGCCACGCATGCGCGATGCATGCGTGGCGTTTCTATTTGGTGCGGTTCCTTACGCAAGCAGTCTTCGGCCACGGAAGCGTTTTGTGATTTTCTGTAAACAATGTCAGTAACTTGTATAGAGCCCGGACAGCCGTAACTTAGACTGAAGGCGGCGCGCCTACCATTATGTAAGCCAACACCTAGCAAGATAGCGAGGACACCTATAACAGTTGGCGAAAGTTTGAAGATCAGAAGGAGTAACATTCCATGAAGAAAATCGTGTACGTCTCAATTCTCGCTTTTTCGTTCCTCACTCTTGCGAGCGCGGCGAAGAGTTATCAAATCAGCCTGGCCGGGACTACCAAAGTCGGCAGCGTGGAGCTTCAGCCCGGCGCCTACGCCGTGAAGGTGCAAGGCTCGAAAGCCGTCTTCGTCAACCAGGACACCAACAAGGAATTCACCGCTCCGGTGAAGGTCGAGAACAGCTCGCGGAAATTCGAACAGACCGCGGTGGAAACCTCGACGGCCAGCGGCCAGAATGTCATACAGAACATCCAATTGGCCGGCAGCAAGACCCAGCTCGATTTCAGTTACTAGGTGCGCGGCAGTCAACGGCCTGGGTTCAGGCGGAAATTGTAAGTCCCGTAACAGCTCCTAACGCAGGACTTCTTCCAGAAACGCCTCCGCCCGCTCGTCGTGCGCGCGGCCCAGCGCGCGCATAGCTTCCTTGCGAACGTCCGCGTTCTTGGAGCTTTTCACCAGGCGGATCAGTTCCGGAACGCCCGTGCCGTCGGACAGAGACGCCAGCGAGTTGACGGCTTGTTTCCGGACCTCGCTATCGGCGTCGCTTTCGGCGATGCCGCCCAACACGCCGGCCAGGTTGGGCAAACGCTCGCGCGACAGTTGCGAGACGGCCTGCACACGCACGCGGGCGTCGCGATCGCCGCGGGCGGTGGCGAGGACGATCTGTTGCGCTTCGGGCTCGCGGCTGGCGCCGATGGCGGCGATGGCTTGGCGCCGCACGTCGGGGGCGGACTGACTGGCCAGCAGGTTCTTGAGGGTTTCGAGCCCGTGGCGGCCGCGCGCGGAACCCAGCCACCGCATGGCCCGGTTGCGCAGGGCCTCGGGCTGCGAAGGCGCCGCCAAACCATCGAGGACCGTATCGGCGGCGGGATCGGCGTGCATTGCAATCGCCGCCACGGCGCCGTTCTCGGTCAGATTGCGGTCGTTGACGTAAGCGGACAGGAGCGCGACGCTCTGCGCCGGCGATACGCCGGTGAGCCAGTCGACGGCCAGGCCGCCGGCGTCGATTTCGCAGTCCGGCGATAGTACGCGAATCCGCTCGACCTTATGGGCCGCCACGCGGAAGAGCACGATGGCGTGATCCGGCGGTTCCAGGTGGACCACGCCCGGGCCGGACCAGCCGTCGCGGCCCACGAACTCACAGCCCAGGCGCGCCTCGTGCACGGCCGGCACTGAATAGGCGATCCAGGCCGCTTCCGACTGGCGCGAAACCAGCGCGCGAAACACCGGTTCCAGGCCCGCCGCCGCGGACTGATTCTGCACGTTGGCATTAGTGAAGGGCAGGGTGGCCGCGAGCCAGAACAGAACGTGAATCATTTCAGGATCTCCTCGAGAAACGCGGTGGCGTCGGGCGATTTCAGATCCACCAGGCGGCGCACAATATCCTTCTTCATCTCCGGGTCCTTCTCGCGCCGGGCGATCTCCACCATGGCCTTGGCGTCGCGCCGGTTCGCCAGCGCGTTGATGACCGCCTTTTTTACCTGCGCGTCGGCCGTGCTGCCGTAGATTTCCACCAGCAACTGGCTGCCGTTGGGCTGCTTGGCCCGCACCGCGCCGATGTACCTGATGGCCTTCACCTGCAGGTCGGGGTTGGCATTGCCGCGCGCGACTCTTTCGAGCAATTGCTGGGCCCGCGGCGAATTGTTCTCCGCCAGCACGAACAGGGTGCGGTCTTTCAGCTTGGGCGATTGCGCGCTCTTGAGCAAGTTTTCCAGAATGGGAAAGGCGCGGTCCGGATCGCTCTGCATCAGGCCGTTCAGCGCCAGCAGCTTGAGCTCGTCGTCGTTCTGGGTTTCCGGCGAGACATTGGAGCCGGCGGCTTGCTTCACCTCCACCTCCAGCGCTTTGGCGTCTTCCAGCCAGCGGCTGTTGGGGTAATTCTTGCGCAGGGTGGCGATGGCGGCGGTGGCTTCGTCGCGCCGCGCCATCTTGTTCAGCGTGTAGGCTTCCCAATACAGGGCGCCGTCGGCGCGACTGCCGGCGCGGCTGACCACCTCCTTGAAATCGTTCAGGGCCTCATCGTAACGCTGGTTATCGAGCGCGCGCTGCCCGGCATCGTAGAGGCCGTCTTCGGAGCCCGAGCGCCCACTGAAGGGCTTGGCCCAATTCTGCGCAAAGTCAATGCCCATGTCCTTGAGGTTGAGCGACTGCTGGCGGGCAATATCGGCTAGCGCGCGGGCTTGTTCGCGCATCTGCTCACGGACTTGCTGATCCATGCCGCGGGCTTGCTCCCGCGCCAGTGCGGCCTGGTCGCGCGCTTGCGCCGCCTGGTCTTCCGCCATGGCGCGGGCTTCCTCAACCTGCTCTTGCACCTCCGCCGCCACATCTTGCGCGAAGGGCGCGGCAGGCACTATCGGAGGCAGCGGCGCTATCGGCGCCATGGGAGCCTCCACCGGCGGCTGCGGCGGTTGCGGCAGCGGGGCGGGCTGCGCTTCCGGCGTCTGCGCGCAGGCCAGCGAGCCGGCCGCCGCGAATACGGCGCCGGCCAAGAGAGTTTTCCATCCATTCATAAGTCGATTTCCTTTCGTCATAACGCTTGCTTTTGCATGTTTGAGCTGAGTACGCGGATTTTGAACAGAATTCCCTGGGTGTCGAGGCGCTGCTGGAGGCTGGCGAGGTCGCGCGCCGAAAGCCGGTCGGGCCCGTGCGCGACATCCAGCAACACACGGTCGAGTTCGTCGAGTACATGGGCCACGGCAAGGTCGCCGGTCTGTTCGGCGGTCTGGCGATAGAGCCGGCTCTCGCTCAACAGGTCGGAGGCGCGATCGCGCGCCAATGACCAGGACACCTGGCCGGTGCGGTCGCGGTCGGCGTTGGCCAGTTCCAGCAGCACCATTTGCGATCGATCCAGATAATCCCCCACGGCCACGTGCAATACCCGCTTGCCGGCCTGGCTATCGGCGGATTGCACGGGCCTCTTCGAATGGCGGTACGGCGCCGGCCTGCCGGTGAGCAGCGCGACCGCGAGCAGCGCCGCACAAGCGGCGGCAGCGGCCAGGCGCCAGCCCCACATCGGTAGCCAGCCGGGCGCGGGCTGCCGCAACCGCGGCGCGATCCGGCTCCACAGCGCGGCTTCGTAATTCTCAGCCGGCTCGGGCGCCTCGAGTGACTCCATCGAGGCCAGCACGCGCTCCAGGGCTTGGTAGGATTCGAGGCAGAGCGGACACACGGCGAGATGAGCGGCGACGGTACC
>JBKQVG010000111.1:0-22272 GCA_052325345.1 Bryobacteraceae bacterium | reverse complement strand
AGTTGCGTCAGGCCGGGAACCGGACAACCCTTCCGTTCTATTGGCTGAAATGCAGCCAGATCGGGAGGGCCATCGATATTCACTACGGCTTTCACGTGCAAAGGGTTCTTCGAGTACAGCGGACTCGACCGGGGGAGTTTCGAACGGGCGGCGAGCCAGTGCGCGAATGATCCGCCGGAGGAATGTCCCACGACGACCACGCGGTGGAGGTCCAAGTGATTATCCCGCGCGATGGTTCGCAGAAAGTCAGCTCCCGCGGCTAAATCGAGAAAGGTGCCAGGCCACCCGCCGCCGCGATTTCCGGCACGCCGGTACTCGAGATTCCAGGTAGCGACTCCGGCCTCGGCTAGAGCCGCGGCCAGGGGGCGCAACGGTTCGAATGTGGTGTCGCGCGGGTCACGACCCGGAAGACGGTCCACGTAGCATCCACCGTGCACCAATATGACGACCGGATACGGCCCCTTGGTTTTCGGCAATCGCAACTCACCGAACTGTAGAGCGTCCTGGCCGTAGGCCAGCTTGTGATCAGCCGCGGGGACCGGGTGCTTCCACAAGTCCGCGGGCTGAATCCCTTGTGCGGCTGCCATGCTACAACTCCCGAAAAGAACGAGGATCCGCTTGGCGCAGGTCACGCAGGTCATGAAGGTCATTCTACGATATTCGTCCGATTTCCGTTTCCGCTTCCGGTTACTGTTTGCGGAGGGCCGGCGAACCGGAATCATCCATTTTGAGTGCGTGGGCCGCCGTTCCCCACAGAAGACGCCATGGTCCGACTTCCCGGAAGCCGGCATCGCATCCGGGGTCTCGCGCTCACCGGATCCTCCGTGACTTAACGATGAACGATCGGAGATGGCGTACAACAAGTCACCCGTCGCGCATTGGAAGATCGCTCAGAACAGGACGTCGAAATCCACCGTGAAGCGCCGTCCGCGCTGGCCGAAGAAGAGGCCATAAGCGGGATCGGCGATGTTATAGTGCACGGCTTCGGGGTTGAAATGGTTGGTGAGGTTAAAGCTCGAAAGCGAAAGACGCACTTTATATTTCGGAGTGACCGGAATATCTTTGGCAAGGCGCGAATCGAGGGAAAGGAAACTCGGGTAGCGGTTGCTGTTGGGAAGGCCCACGTACTGTTGCGCGGCGTCGAGGCTGGAGTAGGGAAACCCGCTGCGAAACTCCACCACCGGGGCGATGCGCCAGCCACGCGGCAATTGCAGCAGTCCCCAGGTGAGGAAGCGGTTAGGCAGGTCGCCCGGCAGGATGCCGGATTGATTGTCGCGGATGATCGGCACCGGGAAGCTTCCCAGGTAGTTATTGAAGTCATTGACGTCGCCGCTCGACCGGCTTCTGACGTAGGAAAAGAAAAGCTGGCGTTTTTCGTTCATCCGCCAGCGCGCCGTGGCTTCCCACTGCTGGTAGCGGGAAGCGCCGGCGCCCGTCAAGTCGAATGCGCCGGTTGCGTTAGCGGGATCGGGCGGCTGGCGGACCATCACCACCAGACCCGCGCCTTCGCTCTGGATAAAAGATAGACGAATCTGGAGATGCTCTCCCAGCGGTTGGTCCAGTTCCAGGCTGGTGTTGTCGCTGCGCGGCGAAAAGTCGCCCGGCTGCAAGTGGCGAAACACGAACGGAACGGACACGTTCACCTCGCTCAGGGCGTTCCCGTAGAAGTACGGCCCGGCGACGATGTTCCCGGCGCCGTCGTAAAACGTTTGGGTCTGGCGCGGGTAGTGGGGGAACGCGTAAACGTTCAGCGGCACGTGATCGTAGAAGAAGCCGAAGCCTCCGCGCAATACCGTACCGGTGCGTTTGAGCGGAGTGTAGGCGAAGCCGGCGCGGGGTGCGAGGCGAAAACTATCCGATACCTCCTGCGATTCGGTTCGGACCCCCAGGTCGAGCGCCAGCCGCGAGGACAACACCCAGTGATCCTGCCCGTAGAATGCGTATTCGGTATCGGTCATCGTATACCCATGGCTGGGGCTGAAGTCGATCGACTCGGTGAGCCGGTAAGCCGCATTCAGCACCTGAATCGAGTTCTCGTCCATTTGGCCGCGATCGGCGCTATAGGCGATATACGAGCCGATTTTGAGGTTGTGTGTTGCCCAGCCTTTGTAGGGATGGAAACTCAGCGAGGGCAGCCAACTGAGGCGCGACGCCACCCGGTACTGCTGGGCGAAATAGTTTCCGCTGTTGCCGAACGGCGCGATGGTGAGATCGGCCGGGCCCTGCGCCCAAACATTGGCGTCGAAACGCGTTCCGGAGAGGGTGTTTTCGAGCAGCCCGCCCCAGAGCGTGAGCCGGTCCGAGACAGTCACCGTGTAGTTGGCGGTGGCCGCGTCGGGCGTGGTCGGCATGGGACTGAAGTAATTCAGGTTGACATACTCCATGTGCTGCGGCGCCACGTGCGCGGTGGCCGTCACCAGGTGGCGCCGCGACGCCACCCAATCCAGTTGAGCGAAAGAGTTGACTCCCCAGTTGCGCTTCTGATCGAAAGGGAAAGGCAGCGTGTAGATTTGGATTTTGCGAACTTCGTATTCCAGGCCCTCGGAAAAATAGAGTTTTCCGGGCAGGATGGGGCCTTCCGCGTTGAGCCGCGGGGTGGCATCGCGCAGCCCGCGCTAGCGCCAGGAGCGGATGTAAAAATCCGGAAACGGGTCGTTCAGCTCCCACTTCCACTTCTCTCCGCCGCGCCGCGTCTCCACCGAAACCAGGCCCGCCGTGAAACGTCCGTACTCGGCCATATACGGGGTCTGATAGACGTTCAGGGCCTCGACGCTATCGATGGGCACGGTCAGACCGAACTGGCCCGTCGCCGGATCGCTGACGTCGGCCGAATTGACGATCAGCGAACTGCGATGTTCGGCGGAGCCGGAGATCTGCAGCGCGCCGTCCGGTTTGCGCACCACCCCCGGCACCAGCGGCAGAGCTTCGGCTACGTTGGCGGGGCGGCTGGGAAGTTCGCGCGCAACGTCCGGAGGCAATTTCGTGGGCGTGGAAGCGCCCTGCTCGACCGGGGGCACGGATGCCTCCACGTCCACCGTCTGGTGCTGGTTGAGACGCTCCACAAGGGTAAGTTCCACGGTGGCGGCTCCGGGAGCGAATTCCAGGTCGCTCTTGGTGAGAGGCTGGAAACCATCCTTGACCGCGGAGAGGGTGTAATGGCCGGGCTTGGCCAGTTGGAAGGTGGCGTTGCCCTGCGCATCGGTTTCGCCGCCGTTCACCACCGCGGCGCCCTGCTTAAACGCCAGGCGGACGCCGGGAACCGGCTGGTGGGAGGGATCGGAGACTTGCACTTCCACCGCCACGCCCTCGCTGGCGGCCTCCTGCGCCCGGGCGAAGCCGGCCGCAGCCATGAGTTGGCCGGTCCACCACAGCACCGCCCACGCTTGCCGCGCTCGAATCGTCGATTTCAAATCGGCTGAGCCCTCGGATAAATCATGGACGCGCGGACGCGCTTGGGGTTTCGTTATTCGGCCGCCTCCCGTTTGCGCTCGTAGGCCGCAAACTGCTCGCGATACCGCTCGAAGCCCTCGCGCCCCATCAACCCGTTGGTGAACTTCTTGCCCAGTTCCACGCCTTCCTGGTTGAAGGCGTCGATATTCAGCAGTTCGCCCACGAAAGCGGTCTGGAATTCCATCAGTTGCAGAAACGCGCCCAGATGTTCCTCGTCCACTTTACCCAGCGTCCAGGTGCAATTCGGCCTGCCGTTTTCGACCATGGCCGCCGCCGTGGAGCGGCGTTCGGCGTCGATCAATTGCGCCAGCGTCCTGCCCGCCAGCGCGTCGAACGCCGGAAGCCCCACCTTGGCCGCCGGAATCCTGCCCGCCGCGCGGAACTTTTCCACCGCCCAGAAGGTGAACACTTTATCGTTGGGTCCTTCGATGTACAACTGCACCTGCGAATGCTGATCGGTGGTGCCCAAAGCGGCCACCGGGGTTTGGCCGGTGTGCACGGTCCGGCCTTTGCGGTCCACCGCCTTGCCCAGCGACTCGGCCCACAACTGGCGGAACCAGAAAGCCGTGCCCCAAAGATGGTTGGAGTACGGAAACGCCACCTGGATGGTCTTGGCCTTGCGCGTCCAGGTGAGCCAGTGGCATAGCGCCGAGCGGAGCGCAGGGTTGGCGGCCGGGTCGGGCTGCCAGCAAAGTTCGGTCATGGCGGCCGCGCCGCGCGTCAATTTGCCGATATCGATGCCGATCAATGCCGCCGGCACCAGGCCCACCGGAGACAGCACGCTGAAACGGCCGCCCACGTTTTCCGGAATGGCGAAAGTCTCGTAACCTTCCGCTTCGGCCAGCGCAAACAGGTCGCCCTTCCCTTCGGTCGTCACCGCCACGATGCGCGACGACGCCTTGCGCCGCAGGGCCTTGGCGAGCCATTCCCGGACGATGAGGAAGGTAGACACGGTTTCCGCCGTGCCGCCGGATTTGGCAATCGCTACCACCAGGGTTTTGCGCGGATTCATGGAAGCCAGCGCGGCTTCGGTAAAGTCCGGATCCACGTTATCCAGAATCACCAGGCGGGGGTGCGCGGCGCTGAAGGCGCCCTGCACCGGATGCGGCCCGCGAATGCCGCAATCGAGAGCCCACGCTCCCAAGGCGCTGCCGCCAATGCCCACCACGCACACCGTGTCGAAGTTGCCCTTCACCCGGCCGGCAAACTTGCGTATGGATTGGATCACCGCGGTGGCGAAAGGCAACTGTGGAAAACCGTACGCTCCGCCGTCCGCCCGCTTACGAAAGGTGGCCAGTGCCTTCACGGCCTTGGACTGGCTGCGCTCTATTTCCGCCCGCGTGATCCCATTCGCCTTACCCACCATATCGGCAAGCAGGTTCTTCTCGTCGAAATGAATTTTCATCCCAACCCTTTCTGTAGACTGATTTTAGCGTGTTTATCCGAGCCGCGACCGCAGGCAGCGGTCTTGGCCGGAGCCTATGGTAGGGTCGTGCCGTCCCAGGCATGTTCCGGGTCGGGGTAAAACGTGGCCGCCGAACCGTTGATCAGGATCAGCCAACCACCCGGCACCTTGGCGCGGGAAGCCGTATGGGGTTTGGCGTTGAGGCTGGTGAAAACAATACCCGGAGGCGCCGCGGTTTTCGCCTCGGCCGGCGCTTCGGCCGCCGGGGCTGCGAGTTCCTCCTTGCGCCGGAGCGCACCGGGGTCGAGCGCGGATTCGAGCAGATCGCGCCGGCAGCCGTACAGGCCGGTCAGGTATTGGAACTGCTCCGTGTCGCGGTCGCGTCCCACATGGTCGATGATGGCGCCGAACGGGATCGTCTCGGATTGTCCCAGCGGTGTTCTGGTCCGAGGGTGCAGCTTCATGGCCTCGATGGATTTATTCAGAGTGAAGGTCGGCAAAATGGTCTCCGCTGACTACCGTTGCCATGTTATAACCGAATGGAAGCGCCGGGCGCAAGGCGCCATCGCCACCTTCCGGCCGGGAAGAATCAATCTTCGATCTTGTTGAAGCTGGACAGCTCGGCCAGGCGGACGCCGTAAACGCGTTGGATCTGGCGGCAGATCTCGCCCGCGATCCGTTCCGGCGGTTCCTCGGAATCGTGCTCGACTTCCACTTTGAAAAACAGGCTGCTAACGGTCATCCGTACTGGGTCCTCAAACTTATACTAAAGGAATGGCGTGCGCGATTTGCGAAGTGAGGCGGCCGCGGCGGACCTGTCCCGGCGTCGGTGGCGAAATCTGCAGCATCTGCTGCGGTACGGAGCGTGAGGTAACGGTCTACTGTCCGCTCGATTGCGATTACCTTCGCGACGCGCGCAAACACGACCGGCCCGTGCCGGTCGACCCTGCCACGGCCGGCGATCCCGATATCCGCATTACCGAGGACATGCTCGAGAAGAACGAGGTTTTGCTGGAATTCCTGGCCGAGCGCCTGGTCGGCGCGGCGCTGGCCACGCCGGGGGTGGTCGATTTCGATATTCGGGAAGCGCTCCAGGCCTTGATCCGCACGTGTCGCACCCTGGCAAGCGGTCTCTATTACCAGAGTGTGCCGCAAAACCCGCTGGCCGCGAGCCTGTTTCAGGCGCTCGATAGAGGCTTGGAGGAGTATCGCAAACGGGAAACCGCGGAACTGGGCATGACGCGCACGCGGGATAGCGACGTCCTTGCCATGCTGGTGTTTCTGGAGCGCATGGAACTGGACCGCAACAACGGCCGCCGCCGGGGCCGCGCCTTTCTCGATTATTTGCGCCAATCCTACCCGAACGTTGCCAGCGCGCCCTCCGGCGCGGCTTTTTCACCGCTCGTAATTTCTTGATTTGTCGCGGCGGCGTGGACGGTTTCGACCAGGCAGGCACGCTTTCGGCCGGTGGTCACGGCCTGCACCGAAAACTTGCGCGCTCCATTGGCCAGCAACGCGATGGGCCGTTCGACGGGAAAGTCGAACTTGACCACGTGCCCCTCTTCCAGCCGCAGCATATCGCGCACCGAAAGCATGGGGCCTTCCAGGCGCGCCTCCAGCGAGACCGTTGCTTCCCGCAGCAGCTTGAGCACGCGGGCTTGTTCGCCGTCGCTGGCGCGGGTCTTGCGCATCGACCACTGCTGATCGAACTTCTGCCGCATCATCTTGATCACAATCGAGGGAAGAGCGATGTTCATCATTCCCACCGCGTCTCCGATGCGAACTTCCACCCCGATCGCCACTACGGCTTCATTGGGCGCCAGAATATGCAGCAATTGCGGCTCCGTCTCCATCGATTCGCTGGTGAAGTCCACCGCGGTGACGCCTTTCCAAGCCTCTTGCAGATCGTTCAATATGATGCGGATCAAACCATCGAGCAGCTTCTGCTCGATTTCGGTAATGTCGCGCTGCAGCGGTTTCGAACACTTTCCGCTGCCGCCCAGGAGCATCTCGATGACGGGAAACACCAGGCTGGGATTCAGTTCCAGGACCCCGTTTCCGTCGTACGGTTTCAAGCCCAGCGAGACCATGCACGTAGGCGACGGAAGGCCATCCAGAAACTCCGCGTAGGAGAGCTGTTCCACGCTCACCAGATTGACGGTCAGGTAAGACCGCAGGTATACCGACAGGCTGGATACCAGGTTGCGGGCGAACGTGTCGTGCAACAAATGGATGGCCCGGACCTGCGACTTGGGAATTCGATCCGGCCGCCGGAAGTCGAACCGAACCGCGGGGGTATCGCGCTTACGCTCCTGCTTTTGGAATACCGCATCGATTTCCTGTTGCGTTAACTGACGGCTCACCACGCACCTCCTCGCGCATTGCGGCCAACTCCTGAAAGATCGGCCGATACCGAAAAAACTTTAACGGAGCCGGGAGCCGGAGGCCGGAAGCCAGAAGAGTATGCACCACGTCGTACAATCGGGGTTCGTGTTTCGGTTCGACATCAAGGCGCTGGGCGCGGCGGCCGCGATCGCCATGGGCGCGACCGGATGCAGCCGGCTGCCCACGGTGTATCCGCCTCCGGCGCAAGCGGCTGGGTTGCCGGATCCATCCATCGTGGGACTGGGGCCGATGGTAGCGATGGCGGACCCGCGGGCGGACGCCTATATCGTGGGAGGGTTCCGGCCGGCGAGCGAGGGGACTTGGCGATGGGCGCACGACCACCCGGTGTTGCGGTTCTACTTGCCGGATTCCGGACCGCTCGAGTTCGTCATGGACCTGAGCTTGCCGGAGCAGACGTTCGCGCGGACCGGTCCGGTCGAGATCGGCATTGCGGTGAACGGGCGTGAGATGGACCAGATACTCTGCGAGCACGCGGGCTCCTATTCTTACCATCACCCGGTTGCGGAAAAACTGCTGCGGCGCAACGCGATAAATATCGTGACGATAACGCCGGATAAAACCGCGCGGCGCCAGGGCGGAGAAAAGCTGGGGTTTGTGCTGTCCAGGGCGGGGTTTGCGGAGTGAGACGGTAAGGGAAAAAGGGCCGGCGGGCGGAAGCGTCCGCCCCACATGAAAATGAACGCTCTGGCGATTCTCTTCGGTGCGGTGCTTACCGCGGCGGCGGCCACCGGGTTGGGCGGGCTGGTGCTGGGCAGAGCCTGCCGGGAGTACGCCGTTCGGTTCGTGACCGGAGCGGCGGTGCTCAGCCTGGTGGTGTTCGTGCTTTGCGCGGTGCGATTGGCGTACCCGGCGGCGTTCCTGGCCGTTGGAATTGCCGGCCTGGCGGGTTTGTGGCGAGAGCGGGGGACACTCCGGGAAGCCGAGCCGGCGCCGGCGGAAGGCTTGCGGAAAATCGAAAAGTATATTTTTTGTCTGATATTTGGCTCCTATTTTCTACTTTATTTATTGAATGCGATGGCGCCGGAAATCAGCCCGGACGGGTCCGGCTATCACCTGGGGCTGGTGAACCGGTACCTGCAGCAGCACGGATTTCAAGTAATTACTTGGGATATCTACGCTAACTTATCGCAGGCCATCGAGATGTTGTTCCTGTTCGCATTTGCATTCGGAAGGAATTCCGCGTCCGCCCTGGTGCACTTCACTTTCCTGGTTGCGCTGGCCTGGATGATGGTGTGTTACGGGCAGCGCACCGGGTTTCTCTGGCTGGCCACTTGTGCCGCGCTGCTGGTTTTTGCGAGCCCGGTGGTGGGCATCGACGCCACCAGCGCTTATATTGATGTGGCAGTTGCAGCTATTGCCTTTACCTTATTCTATTGTTTGCAGTTATGGGATCGCGCCAGAGACCAGAGGCTGTTGGTGGCGATCGGTTTCCTGGCCGGGTTTGGCTTCGCCGCCAAGTATACCGCCTGGGGGGGCGTGGTTTACGCGCTGGGATTCGTCTGGTGGAAGGGCCGGCGGTGGCGGGATTTGGCCGTGGTCTGCGGCTGTGCGGGCGCACTCATCCTTCCGTGGATGGTGAAGAACTGGCTTTGGGTTGCAAACCCCCTATCCCCATTGATGAATCGATACTTTCCAAATCCTTACGTAACGATTTCATTCGAAGAGGATTACCGAAAATATTTTACGCATTACGAACTGACCAGCCTATGGCAAATTCCCATGCAAGTGACGACGCACGGGATGCTGGCTGGGCTGCTGGGTCCGGTATTCCTTTTGGCGCCGCTGGCGATAGTAGCGGTGCGGAAGCCGGCGGGGCGGCAACTGCTGCTGGCGGCGGTGGTGTTTGGGGTGAGCTATTTCAGTAATATCGGTACGCGGTTTCTGATTCCGCCGCTGCCATTTGTGGCGCTGGCGCTGGCGACGGTGCTGGGCAGCGTTCCGGGGCTGGCGGTTGCGGTCGCCCTCATCCACGCGGTAATTTCGTGGCCTGCGCTGGCGCCGCGATATGCGCGGGCGGAAGCGTGGCGCCTTGAGCCGCGAATCCCGTGGAAGGAAGCCCTGCGTATCCGGCCGCAGAAATATGCGGAACATTACAAAGAAGTGCGGCTGGTAGGATACCGGTTGGACCGGTTGATCGAGGCGGCGACCGAGCCGGGCGCCACGGTGTTCACGTATCGCCCCTTTCCGGAGGCATACACGTCGCGACGCATTCTGGTGGAGTATGAATCGGCGGAAAATCAGGTTACGGGAGTGATCCTGCGCACCGGCAATTCCGATTTCCCCGACTACCTGCCCACCTGGCGGCTACGGTTCCGCTTTCCGCCGGCCAGGTTGAGTGCCATCCGGGTGCTCCAGACGGCTTCGGGCAGCGATCTATGGAGCATTCATGAGCTGCGGCTTTTCGATGCCGGTAACGAGCTGCCGCGGCTGCCGCGATGGCGGCTGACGGCCAATCCGGATCCGTGGACCATTCAGGCCGCCTTCGATAACTCCCTGATAACGTTCTGGCGGACGGGCGAAGCCATCCATCCGGGCATGTTCGTAGAGGCGGATTTCGCGGACATCGAAACGGCCGACTCGGTATTGATCGAGACGGCGCCGAACCAATGGGGAATTCGGCTGAAGCTGGAAGGCCGAGACGTACGGAGCGTCTGGCGGCCATTGGGCGGCGAACCGGAAATCGGCACGGTGGCGGCTCCGCTGGGGCTGCGGCGGGCGGCGGTGGCGGAAGCGCACCGGCGCGGAGTCGATTATCTGGTGATATTCGACGATGAAACGGGGGCGGCCGACTATCGGTTGCATGCCGCCTCATGGGGGCTTGTAGAGGTGGGCCGGGCCGACGGAGCGCGGCTGTACAAATTGCCATGAAATTGTTTTTAGGTATCGACGGAGGACAGTCCGGAACGGCCGCGTTGATCGGCGACGAAACCGGGCGGGTACTGGGCCACGGCGAGGCCGGTCCGTGCAACCACGCGGCGGCGGCGGAAGGACGCGCCAAGCTGGAGCGGGCCATTTCGGACAGCGTTGCGTGGGCCTGCGCGCAGGCCGGACTGGACCCGGGTGAGGTCGAGTTCGAGGCGGCATGCTGCGGGATGAGTGGGGGTCCGGACGATAAGGAAGCCATTTTGGCGCGGCTGCTGCGGGTGCGGAAGCTGGTGGTGACCACGGATGCGGCGATCGCGCTGGCGGGAGCGACCTCGAATGGGCAGGGGATCGTGGTGATCGCCGGGACCGGCTCGATCGGCCTGGGCCGCGACGCTCGCGGGCGGACGGCGCGGGCGGGCGGATGGGGGCACATTTTTGGCGACGAGGGCGGCGCCTTCGACATTGCCCGGCAGGCGGTACGCGCGGCGCTGCGAATGGAGGAGGGTTGGGGACCGGCTACGGCTTTGGTTCCGTTGCTGCTGGCGGCTACCGAATCGCGAAACGCCAATCACTTGCTGCACAAGTTGTATACCGCCGATTGGCCGCGCTCGCGGGCGGCGCGGCTGGCGCCGCTGGTGGACCAGGCGGCGGCGGAGGGCGACGCGGTGGCGGCGAGCATCCTGAACGGCGCGGCGCAGGACCTGGCGCTGGCCGCGGCGGCGGTGCGCGGCCAGCTATGGAAGCCGGCCGACACGGTGGAAGTGGCGCACATCGGGGGCGTATTCGAAAGCCGGCGGGTGCTGGAGCGATTCCGCACGCTGGTGGAGCTGGAGGCTCAAAACCGGTCGGTCGCGCCGCTGCATTCGCCGGCCGAAGGCGCGCTGCTGGAAGCGTGGCGTACGGCGGGAATCGATCGATGGCCGGGGGAGTAAGCGCGGAGCGGAGCGGGTGCATTCCGGGCAGTCTGGAAAAACTGTGGGGCGGGCAATCTTGCGCGCAGCCGCCTTCTAGGCGGCTCTTTCGGGGCGTGGGAGACTCCTCCTGGGCGGCGGCGAGGGCCGGCTAAAAGCCGGCTGCAGCCAGGATTGGCCCCCCCAGAGCGGCGGTCCGGCAGTCGCGCCCTGGCGAGAGACGACAGACCACAGAAAACGATGGTCTGTCCCACCGAAAGAGCCGCCGACATCGCCGGCGCTACTTCCATCGGGCGTTGCGACGGCCAACCCATTGTGTTATTCATGGGTCAAGTCGGAAAACCCAACTGAAACCGCCCGCTCGGACCCGAAGCTGACGGCTAATTTTTCGTCATATTAAGGATGGCATCCCGTGGAAGCTGTCAATCGCAAGCTCATTCGTCCATCTCTGAACGAGATCAAAGAGCAAATCACACCTCCCCGCAGGGCGGCGCCGCCGCAGCAGAAGAAGCCGGTTCCACCGGATCATACCAACGCGGAGAATTTTTATTACGTAAAACAGATGCAGGCCAAGACTCCCATGGTGTTCGTACTATGCGATGGAGAGACCCTGCATGGCGTGATCGAGTGGTATGACCGGTGCTGCCTGAAGGTGAACCGCGATGGCGCTCCCAATATTCTGCTTTATAAGCCGGCCATCAAGTACATGTACAAAGAGGGCTAACCGCGCGTTTGGGACCGCCCCCTTTGGTCGCGGCCCGGCAACCGGCTGATGCCGGCGGGCCGGGCCCGGATGTTATGATTGGCACGGATCGGCCACAACCGTGCAGCGCGACGAGATTCTCGCCCGGCTTCGTGAAAGGATCGTCGCCTTCGCGGCATCTCATGGATCGAGAGATGCCGCCGAAGATCTGGCGCAGGAGGTGCTCATGCTTTTGCATGAAAAATACGCGCACCTCGAGAGCCCGGAGGAGCTGCTGCCGCTGGCTCTGAAGATCGTCCGGTTCAAACTGATGAGCCTGCGCCGGAAGTCCGTCCGGAGGGGCGAGTACCATTCAATTTCGATTAGCGACATTCCGTTGCCGGACCCGAAGCCCGATCCGGCGGCATGGCTGGAACGGAAGGAAATGTTGGAACGGCTGGAGCGGGCGATGGGGCAGTTGCCGGAGCGCTGCCGGCAATTACTGCGCCTGAAACTGGAGGGGCGGACCTTTCCCGAGATCCAGCGGATGTTGGGCGCCGGCGCCATCAACACGGTGTACACCTGGGACCATCGTTGCCGCCGCAACCTGCTGGCGCTGATGGGCGGGGATTGGGAGCGGCCGCAGGGAGGGAATCCGTGATGCCGGGCGATGTCGAAAAGCTGCTGGGCGGATACGCCAGCGGCACGCTCACGGCGGAAGAGCGGCAGGCGTTGTTTGAGGCGGCGCTGCAGGATCAGGTGCTTTTCGACGCGCTGGCCCGGGAAGAAGCCCTGCGCGAGGTGCTGAGCGACCGGGCGGCGCGGACGCGGCTGCTGGCGGCGCTGGAGAGGCAACGGGCGGCCTGGTATCGGTTCCAGTGGGCGCCAATGCCCGTACGCGCGGTAGTTGCCGTTGCGGCGCTTTCGTTTGCCGTGGTGGCGAGCTATTGGACGTGGCATTCGCACTCGCAGCGCGGCGTTACGGAAGTGGCGGCGCTGAGGCCCGCGGCAATTCCAGCGGCGCCGCCGGTGGTAGCGGAGAAGGGTGCGGTTGCTGCGCCTGCCGGGAAAGAACACCGGCCGTTGGCGCGGCGCTTGCCGTCCACGTCCGATGCGGCGCACCGGAACGCGTCTGGTGCTCCCACCGCTGAACCGGTGGCTCAGCCGGCCCAGGCTGGAACGCGGGGCACTTCTGGGGTAGTTGGGTCGTTAGTGCCCGCGGCGCCCGCGCCCCCGCCAGCGCCGGCGCCCGCTTCACCAATGGGCGCGCTGGGCGGCGCGCCGCCCGCTCCCGCCTTGGCGAAGGGGGCTGCCGGACCCGGACCTCCGCCTGCCGCGTCCCGGGCACAAGCGGAGGCAGAGACGAGCGGCGTGGAGGTACAGGCGGCGAACAGCGCCGTGGCGGTCTCGGGCTCGGTAACGCCCACGCTCCAGAGTGGCGCGGCCGGCAACAATTATCGGGCTGCGCGGGGCCCCATCATGCCGGCGCTAGCGTCTTCGGTTGCGGCTCCTTTGCGATGGACGGTGTTGCGGCGAAACGCTGGCGGCTCCTTCGAACCAATCGAGGTGGATGAGTTGCACGTGGGCGACACCATCGAACTGCGGCTGGAATCGGCCATCGAGGGCGAGGTGAGCCTGATCGAAGGCGCGCCGGGCGGCGTGGGTACGGCAGTACTGCTGCCGGCAACGCAGATTGCTGGCGGGCGGGCTGTGGTCACACCGCTAATCCCGCCTGCCGGCTCAGGAGCGCGCGTTCTCACAATCCGTCTAACGCGCGCGGAAGTGCCGCCGATCTCCACCGTGGTACGGCTGAATTACCGGTAAGATTCGTGGCACTATAGAGCAGGTGCGCACTCCATGATAGACGCCAAACAGGCCGTTCAGATCGCGAAACAAAAGGCGGTCGAGATGCTCGACGAGACCCAGACCGATCTGGAGGAGATCGAGAGGGACCTGTATAAGGACCGCGAAGTCTGGAGCATCACTCTTAGCCTTGCGCGAGACGTCAGCAGGATCGCGCCTCTCGCGCAGCTCGGTGCTGACCCACTGCAGTACAAGCGTTTCCTAATCGATGTGGAAACAGGCGAATTGGTTGCGATGAAACTGCGCGAAGTCGCGTCGCAATGACTCCGGCGGAGCTTTCGCCAGGCCTATCTCGCAGTGTCGGGCTGCTGGTTGACACGAATCTTCTCGTGTTGTTTGTGATTGGCACAGTCAATCGCCAACGTATCGAGATATTTAAGCGAACACGCGAGTATACAAAAGCGGACTACGAAACAGCTATCCCTGGCTCAGCTCTCCGCCGCCGCCAGAAACCTCTTCGCCACGCACGGCGCGTCGAACTGGCGGACCCATTGGGAGCCCGTTTCAGCCTGCTTCGCCCGCAGGTCCGGTGACCGATACAGTTGCCGGATTCCGCCGGCGAGAGCTTCGGTCTGGTCCGGGGCGACCAGCACGGCGTGGGGGGCGACCTCGGGAATGGCGCCGGCGCGGGCGGCGACGATCGGCTTGCGTGCGGCCATGGCCTCCAGCAGGACAATGCCGAAACCTTCCTGCACGCTGGGCAGGCAGAAGGCGGCGGCGCGGCGGTACTCTTCGGCCAGTTGCACGCGGGTGACATCGCCCAGCCAGCGGACCGTGCTGCCAAGTCGCAATCGCTGGGCCAGAAGACGCCAGTTTTCGGCGCAGGGGCCGTTCCCTAAGATGCGCAGCTCGAGTTCCGGTATTTCGTGCCGGAGGAGGGCTGCGGCCTTGAGCAGCAGGTCGATTCGCTTGCGCCAATAGAAACGGCCCACCGAGAGGATGGTGAAGCGGGTGGAATCCGGCGCAACCGACGACTGCGCCAGCAGTTTATTCCACCCGGCAAGATCGATGAGTTCGGGCACGATCGCGGGCAACCGCGAGAGGCCGTAGAACTCCCGCGCGCGTTCGGCCGAGTAGCAACTGGTGGCGATCACCCGCGCCGCCCTCCGCGTGTGCAGCCGCTCGCAGCGTGCCTGCAGGCCCATGGTGAGTTTGGTGAGGCCGCGCTCGAAGCGCACTTCGTCGGCAATCACGCCCTTGAGCGACGCCACGTGCGAGGGAGAGCGGGCGATGCGGTAGCCATCCATGTCGAACCCCACGGTGAGATCGAAGCCCGGCTCGATGCGGAGGCCGCGATTGAACAGCAGCCGCTCCAGGGTGTAGACCGGCAGGCGGTGGCGGGGGGTTTCGATGTGGACCGAATGCCCGAGCCGTTCGAGCGCGGCGGCCAGCACGGAGATGCCCATATAAGTGCCGCTGCCGCGTCGGATATCGAGCGGCGTGGAGGTGAGAAAGCGAATGCGCACAACCGTTAGCATAATGCGCCGGGGGCAGGGCGCAATCTTTATTCCTGCTGCCCGGCAGGGCAAAACCAACGTGGCCCATGGCGTGAGCCGAATCGCCTGCCCACCAAGCATAATGGTAGAGGATCGACGTGACTTCTACCCCTATCAAACCAGCGGTGTGCCTGTTGAGCGGCGGATTGGATTCGACTACCTGCCTGGCGCTGGCCCGGCGGGACGGCTATGCCTGCTACGCGCTTTCTTTCGATTACGGCCAGCGCCACCGGTACGAACTGGACGCGGCGGCGCGCGTTGCGGCGCATTTCGGGGCGGCGCGGCACCTGGTAGCCAGGATCGGCCTGGATGTGTTCGGCGGCTCGGCGCTGACCGGTTCCATGGCGGTGCCGAAAGGGCGCTCGGCGGCGGAAATGAGCGCCGGCATTCCGATCACCTACGTCCCCGCGCGCAACACCATCTTCCTTTCTTTCGCGCTGGCCTGGGCGGAAGTGCTGGAAGCGTCGGACATCTTTATCGGCGTGAACGCTCTCGATTACTCGGGTTATCCCGATTGCCGTCCGGAGTACATCGAAGCGTACGAGCGCATGGCCAACCTGGCCACCAAGGCCGCGGTGGAAGGCCGCACGCGCGTCCACATTCATACCCCGCTGCTCGAGCTGAGCAAAGCCGGGATTGTGAAGCTGGCGCACTCGCTCGGGGTGCCGTTCGGGCTCACCCATAGTTGCTACGACCCCGGTCCGGCGGGCGAGCCCTGCGGCGCTTGCGACGCCTGCCTGCTGCGGCGGAAGGGCTTTGAAGAGGCCGGGATTGAAGATCGCTGAGCTGTTCTATTCGCTGCAGGGAGAAGGCTCGCTGGTGGGAGTGCCCTCGGTCTTCGTGCGCACCAGCGGCTGCAACCTGCGCTGCGGATGGTGCGATACGCCGTACACTTCGTGGAGGCCGGAGGGGGACGATCTCAGCCTGGACCGGATTCTCGACGAGGTTTCCAGGCATCCCGCCCGCCACGTGGTGGTGACCGGCGGCGAACCGCTGATCGCACCCGAGATTGTGCCGCTCACCGAGCGTCTGCGTGCTGCCGGGCTGCATATCACCGTCGAGACCGCCGGAACCGTATTTCAGCCGGTGGCCTGCGACCTGATGAGCATCAGCCCCAAATTATCCAACTCGGCGCCGGAGAACACCTTCGCCACCCAGCACAACCGCATCCGCATTCAACCCGAGCGGCTGCGGGAACTGATGGGCCGCTACGAGTATCAACTGAAGTTTGTGATCGAGCGCCCCGGCGACCTGGAGGAAGTTCGCCTGCTGGTGGAGGAGCTGGGCGCCGACCGTTCGCGCGTGCTGCTGATGCCGGAAGGCACCGACCCGGCGGTGCTGCGCGAGCGCGGCCAATGGCTGGCCGAGATCTGCAAGCGGGAGAACCTGCGTTTCAGCCCGCGCCTGCACGTGGAGCTTTGGGGCAATCGCCGCGGCGTGTAAAATACAAGCTTGCCTGGAGCTAAGAGTACCGGCCTTTTGGCGGACCGGTTGTTTCGCCGACACCTCGAGGGGCGGGAGCATCCCGAGCGGCCGGAGCGTTTCGACGCCGTGCTGGAAGGACTGCGGGCGGCGGGTTTGATGGAGCGTCTGGCGCGGATTCCCGCACGGACCGCTTCCGACGACGAGTTGACGCTCTGCCACAGCCGCGAATACCTGGCGGTGGTTCGGCGCGACGTGGCGGGCGGGTCTCGATACCTGAGCACGGGCGATACCGAAGTCACGAGTGAATCCGAGCGGGTAGCGGCCGCGGCGGCGGGCGGCGTGCTGAACGCGGTGGATGCGGTGTGCGCGGGAGAACTCGGAAACGCCTTTTGCGCGGTGCGCCCGCCGGGGCACCATGCCAGCCAGGGCCGCGGCATGGGTTTTTGCATCTACAACAATGTGGCTCTGGCCGCGCGCTACGCCCAGCGCCGGCACGGGCTGGAGCGGGTGCTGATCCTCGACTGGGATGTACACCACGGCAACGGTACCCAGGACATTTTCTACGCTGACGGGAGCGTCTTCTTCTGCAGCACGCACCAATGGCCGCTCTATCCGGGGACCGGGCGCGCGGACGAAACGGGCGCGGGCGCGGGGCGGGGAACTACGCTCAACTTCCCGCTGCCGGCCGGATCCGGGCGGGCCGGGATTCTGGGCGCGGTGGAAGGTCCGTTGGCGCGCGAGATGAAGAACTTCCGGCCCGAATTGGTGCTGATCTCGGCCGGATTCGATTCGCGCGAAGGGGACCTGCTGGGGCGGTTTACTTTGACCGATGACGATTTCGCCGATCTCACAGCCGCCGCCATGGCGATGGCCGATGAATACGCACAGGGCCGCCTGGTGAGCGTGCTGGAAGGTGGCTACACGCTGGGCGGGCTTGCCAGCGCGGCTGCGGCGCATGTGGCGACGCTGGCCGCCGGCGCCTAGCCTCGATTCCCGCGCCGGGCTTGCCGGATACTGGAAGGACCGTATTGGCTGCGATCAGAAAGCCCGGAAATACTGCACCGGCGGCGGCAGTTCGGCGCCCAATTCGCGGGCGGCGTGGAGGGGAAAGTACGGGTCGCGCAGAAACTCGCGGGCCAGCAGGATCAGGTCGGCTTTCTCGCCGCGCAGGATTTGTTCGGCCTGTTGGGCCGTGGTGATCAAGCCGACCGCTCCGGTGGGGATGCCGGCCTCGCGGCGAATGCGTTCGGCGAAGGGCACCTGGTAGCCGGGACCGAGCTGGAGCTGTTGCGCCGGCGACAAACCGCCTGAGGAACAATCCACCAAGTCGACGCCGAGCGGCTTCAGGCGGCGCGCGAGCTCGACGGAAGCGGCGATATCCCATCCGCCGGGTACCCAGTCGGTCGAGGAAATGCGCACGAAGAGCGGCAGATTTTCCGGCCAGACGGCGTGCACGGCCTCGACCACTTCCAAGGCGAAGCGCATGCGGTTTTCGAGCGAGCCGCCGTATTGATCCTGGCGCCGGTTGCTGAGGGGCGAAAGGAACTGGTGGACCAGATAGCCGTGCGCGGCGTGAACCTCGACCAGTTGGAACCCGGCCGCCATGGCTCGGCGCGCAGCCGCGGCGAAAGCCTCGACGATGCCGTGGATTTCGGCCACGCTCAGCTCATGCGGCGCCGGATCGGCATCGAGAAAGGGAACGGCGCTGGGCGCCACCGGCTGCCAGCCGCCCGCGGATTCGGCGAGCGGTTTGCCGCCGTCCCAGGGACGCGCCGTCGAGGCCTTGCGCCCGGCGTGCGCCAACTGAATCCCGGCCACCGCGCCTTGGGACTGGAGGAAGCGGGCGATGCGCGCCAGGAAATCGACGTGAGCATCGCTCCAGATTCCCACATCGAAGGGCGTGATGCGGCCGCGCGCCTCGACCGCGGTGGCTTCCATCAACACCAATCCGGCGCCACCGGCGGCGCGGCTTCCCAAATGGACCAGGTGCCAATCGTTGGCGAAGCCATCCACCGAGGAGTACTGGCACATGGGCGATACGGCGATGCGGTTGCGCAGCGTCACGGCGCGCAACGGGAGTGGCTCAAACAAGAGCGAAGCGTGATTCGAGGTTGCAGGCATTTGGTTACCGGCCGTTGGCGTTCTTCCAAGTGAAATAGCCGACCATGGTCTTGGCGTCTTCGATTTTTCCGGTCAGGATCATCCGCTCCACCTCGGCGGCGGCGAACCAGCGGGTTTCGATGCGCTCGTCTTGCATAGGTTTGGCTTCGCCGGCGGTGAGACCGGTGGCGAGGTAGATGGTCATGCGCTCGGCCACGAAGCCGGGGCTCACGAAGAACGACGCCAGCTTCCGCCAGGTCTTGGCGCGATAGCCGGTCTCTTCGATCAGCTCGCGGCGTGCCGTGGCGAAGGGCTTTTCGCCGGGGTCCACGCTGCCCGCCGGCAATTCCCAAAGATACTTTGCCGCGGGCAGGCGGAACTGGCGAACCAGCAGAATGCGGCTTCGTCCGTCGACGGCCATCATCACGGCGGAGCCGCGATGGCGCACCACGGCGCGCTTGATCTTGAAATTGGTTTTGGAATCGACCGCGCGGTCTTCGGTGACCCAGAACAGACCGCAGTCGTACACCTTTTTCGACGATGTGATTTTCATGATTTGGCGTGAATCGCGGCGGCGAAATCCGCAACCGCGAGCGTGTTCAAAATATCTTTGGGCCCCAGCCAGCCGCGCCGCGCGGTCAGGATGCCGTAGCGCATGTTAGCCAGGTGCTTGGGGTGGTGGGCGTCGGTGGAAACGGTGAAGCGGGCGCCCTTGGCCTTGGCGGAGCGGATCAGCGCGCCGTGCAGGTCGAGGCGCTCGGGGCTCGCGTTGATTTCGAGCCAAACGCCGCGCCGCGCGGCTTCGGCGGCCACGCGTTCGAAATCGAAGGGAAACGGATCGCGGTGCAGCAGAATGCGGCCGGTGGGATGGCCCAGAATGCGAAGGTGGGGGCACTCCAGCGCGCGCAGCAGGCGGCCGGTCATCTCGGCGGCTTCCAGATTCATGTGGCTATGCACGCTGCCGATCACCAGGTCGAGCTCCGCCAGGGCGTCGTTGGCCAGGTCCATGGCGCCGTCCTTCAGGATGTCGCATTCGATGCCGGAGAAAATGCGAATTCCGAGCGAGCCCTCGCGGTTGCGTTCGCGGACTTCGCGGGCGAAGGCCACGGCGCGTTTTTCATCCAGCCCGTTGGCCATGGCGAGGGCTTTGGAGTGGTCGGTAATGGCGACGTACTCGTAGCCGCGCTGGCGGGCCGCTTCGGCCATTTCCTCCAGGCTGGCGCGGCCATCGGTCTCGGTGGTGTGCATGTGTACGTCGCCGCGCAACTGGCTCAACTCGACCAGTTCGGGCAGGCGGCCTTCGGCGGCAGCTTCGATCTCGCCCGAGTTTTCGCGCAACTCGGGCGGAATCCATGGCAGCCCCAACGCCTGGTAAATGCTTTCCTCGGTGGCCGCGGCCACCAGCCAATCGTCGCTGGAGCGGAACAGGCCGTACTCGCTCAGCTTGAAGCCCATGCGAACGGCGCGGGTGCGGATGGCAACGTTGTGGTCCTTGCTGCCGGTGAAATATTGCATGGCGGCGCCGAAGCTTTCGGGCGGCAGCGCGCGCACGTCCACCTGCAAACCTTCCCTGCCCACCTTGGCGCTAGCCTTGTTTTCGCCGTGGCCCAACACCTCCTCCACGCGCGCGTACTTCACGAAGGTATCGAGGGCGCGGGTTGCGTGCGGGCCGGTGACCAGCAGGTCCAGGTCGCCGACGGTTTCCCGCCCGCGGCGGAGGCTGCCGGCGGGGGTGACGGCCTCGACGCCCTCTACAGCCTGAAGCATCGCAATCAACTCGTCGGCCATGGCCTCGGCATAGCTCAGCAGGTAGCGGCCGCTGCGCACGCGATACTGGGCGATGGAGCGCAGCACCTTTTCTTCCAGCTTGGCGCCCATGCGCGGCAGGTCGCGCAGTTTCTGCTCGCGGCACAGAGTTTCCAGTTGATCGATGGTGGAAATGCGGAAATGCTCGAAGATGAGGGCGATGCTCTTCGGCCCGAGGCCCTGAATTTTCAGGAACTCGAGCGCTGTGGGCGGGAATTTTTCGAGCAGGTGATCGCGCCGGTCGCAGGAGCCGGTCGAGACAATCTGGTCCAGAACCGCCGCCAGCCCCTTGCCAATGCCGGGAATATCGGTGACCTTGCGCGCCGGGTCGCGCAGGATGTCCTCGATGCGGTCCGGATTCGATTCCACCGCGCTGGCCCCGTTCCGGTAGCTGCGAATGCGGAAAGAGTCTTCGGCCGCGATCTCCATCAGGTCGGCGGTTTCCGCCAGCACGCGCGCGATTTCCTTGTTCTCCAATCGAGACCCCGAAATTCAATTGTAAGCTGGGTGCGGAATCGGATACCGGCGGTCGCAGGCCAAAGGCCTACTCCACAACCTTGCGACCCGGTGATCCGCCTCTCCATCTGCGTTTCGCAGGTTCGGCGCGTATCATTGGAAGATAAAGAACCGTGCCCCGGCTCCATTACAGTTTGTGGCTGGCTCCGCTGGCGATCGCGTTGACTCTGTTCGTCGTCAGCCGTCTGATCGGTGCGCAAGCGCTGGCTGGCATCTACCGCGAGAAATTTCCTGAGACGCGTCGCGAGCGGCTCTTCTGGGCTTCGCTGGGGTTCTTCGTCGCCGTGGCCGTGGTGCGGATGCTGACGTTTCTCATCCATAACGAAATCGGTCGGTTTCACGACATCGAAATGCGCGGCCGCCACATTCATCACCTCGTATGGGGCATTCTGCTGCTCCTGGCGACCGGGTACGGGTGGCTACTCGAAGTCGGCACGGGCGCGCGGGGCTCGCGGACGTGGGCGGGGCGCACCATATCCATGGCATACGGCGTAGGCGCGGCGCTGACGCTGGATGAGTTCGCGCTCTGGCTCAATCTGCGCGATGTGTACTGGGAGCGGGAAGGCCGCTCCAGCCTGGAGGCGCTCGCGCTGTTCGGCGCCGCACTCGCGATCGCCGCGGCTGGCGGCCCCTTCCTTCACGCGGTGGCGCGGAAATGGTTCCACAAACCCATCTCTGCCGCGCGGCGAAGCTGAGGAGTCGTGTCCGGAAACACCCGGTGGCCCTGCCTTTGAGCAAAACCGCGCAATCATGGAAGAAGGGAGTTGGATCGATGAAGCGCGGCATCTTTCCGCTGGCCGCCGGCCTGATTTTCGCCGCCATGGCGATCGCTCAGGATCTGCCGCCCGGAGTGCTCCTGCTTTCTCAGGTCAAACGGCACGTCCAAGCGGAACTGCAACGCCTGCCCAACGTCAGTTGCCTGGAGACGGTGCACCGCGAGTATCAGCCGGCCAAGGGTAAGATGGCGCCGCTGGACACGATTCGCCTGGAGGTGCTGACCAACGGCGACAAGGAACTCTATGCATCGCCCGGCGACCGGAAGTTCTCCGAAAATCACCCGTCGAGCTTTGCGGGCAGCGGCGCGCTCGGCGACGGGCTTTTCGGGTTGTATCTGAAAAGCGTCCTGGTGACCGGCAGCGTCTCCAACCGGTACGAAGGAGAAGAGGAGATCGGTGGCCGCAAACTCGCGCGCTGGGATTACCGGCTGCCGCTGATGTGGAGCGGGCAAACGATTCGAATGCTGCAAGGGTCCGGTAGAGTGGGCCTCCACGGCTCGTATTGGGCCGATCCTCAGACGCTCGATGTGGTCCGGCTGGAACTGGATGCCGAGGACATTCCGCCGGTGCT
>JBKQVG010000110.1:0-17331 GCA_052325345.1 Bryobacteraceae bacterium | reverse complement strand
GAAATTGCCCTGTATCACAACTTGGGCCGACTCCCGGAACCAGAATCAACCCACAGATTCTGCTGAGGAGGGCGAAAAACATATGCTGGACGCCAACTGGAACAGGCCGATCATTTTCCCGCCGGCCCAGGCAAATGTCGCGGCCTCGCCGCGGCCAAGCCGTCGGATGCCTTGAGCGGCTTGGCGCGATTTTCACTTGCGCGGACTTCAAACCGGGACGGCTGGCCGTAACGGTTACGATGCCCGCCGAAAAAGTGGAATGGACGGAAACCCTGTTGATGCCGCATTCGGTATTCAGGTAGAGATTGTTGGTGGATCGGTCTTGCCGCTGTTGTAGAGCCGCGCCAGACGGCGGGTCCGATATCTTTCACCTCCAGTTTTCAGTCCGGCCGTTCAGCGCGCCACCAGCGGCCCGAGCAAACCCGAAGCCACCGGCAAGGTCAACGCTGCCACCTACTGGCCGTTTGTCAGCGCGATCTACGACAACCTGCCTTACGATAACATCGGGCTTTTGGAGATTGGGGCGCCCATCGGCTTACGCCCACAAACTGGCTAAGATCGGCTCGTACAGAACACCAAGTACGGCTTCCTGGGCCCGGTGCGGGATGATGAGAGCAACTTCGACCGGCACGCCCCATACGAAGACATCGCGAGCGGACGTGGGGATGCCGGCGGCGGCGAGCGCCGCCCGCACAAGCTCCACGCTGATGGCTCCCGAGAACTTCGGGCACTTGACACCGAAGCTTGCCTTCAGTTCACGAGCCCTGGCGATAACTTGCTCAGCCACCATGCGCGTGCACTCCGCCGAATCTTATCAGATCTGCAGCAAAACTCAATGGCATGGCCCCCATTCGCGCACGGGGCGCAGGTTGCGCCGCCGGGGCACGACGCGTTTTATGCCACGTCCTTTGGTGCACGCGATAGGAAGGCTTTACCATTTCACTTAACCGCGATTGTCATCCGGCCCGACTGAATGCAGTGCAGGCGCCGCCGATGGAATTCTCAGCCAGCGTTCCGAATCATGGATTCCATTCTAGCGATCAGCCCGCAGGCCTTGGAACGCGCAGACCGGCTGTAGACGGATTGGCGGAACGGGTCTGCCAGGCATCGGCATCCCGAGCGTTGCTTCTTTCAAGTGCTACCGGCGGCTGCTCCAGCCGGCCATTTCTTCGGTGCGGCATTACCTCCCTGCCCCGATTCCTGTCCGAAAAGGCACCGAAGTATAGTCAGCCATGCCCGCTCTTTGCTCAACCCAATAGGCGATGTAGTGTTGTAGTTGGTGATCCCATACGCATCGCACCTACTTGCCGTCATGCTGCGACACGGTCGCTTCCCTCACGAATGCAGCCACATCTCGCTTCAGTTGATAGCGTGCCTCTTTGGTGTCGTACATCATGTGCCCGCCGCGATAGCATCCTGTGGTGATGTTCTGGCCGAATTCAGGGGGCTGGATATGGGCCACCAAATAGTTATTGTCCGCGCAGCTATTCAGCGAGTCGTAAAGTCCCGCGGCCATGAACACTTTGATGGTTGGATCTATTTGCATAGCGCGCCGCAGCCAGGGCTGTGCAGGAGGTGGTCCGTCGCCCGACCCGACAGCGGTTTTCGCGAGGCCGCCTCCGCGCCCGTCAGTAGCGTTCTGGGCTTGATCGAGTTGATCCCAGACCCAGCGTGAGCCAATGCCGGACCCACGCGAGGGCGGCACGGGAGAGTACCCTTCTTCAATGCCCTGATAGGCAAGATCGCTCTTGAAGCCGAGCTCGTCGCGGAGATAGCGCATCACCACGCGGTTACGCGCATCGGAATTTTCGGCGGCAGCGGGGCCCTTCAAGCGCATGTCGTAGCGGCCAAGGGCGAGTTTTTGATCCCGCAGTAGAGCCGCAGTAAACTGCGGCGAGGTCATCATGAGCTCTTTGCGGTCGATGGCCGAAGGCTCGATGCCGGTGTAGCGGGCCATCTCGGCTATAATCTTGTCCCGTTCGGCGTCGGTGAGCTGGTCGCGTTTCTCCCAGGCAGGCGCGTACTGGTTGAGCGCCCAGGCCTCGGCCTGCTTTAACGTGGTGGCTTCATCGCGCATCAACTCCGGCGCAAGCTTCTTGTGGTAGAAGGCGGCGGCCGTACGGCTGGGAACGAACAACGCCACCCGCACCGGATCCGGCGACACGGGCCCCATTTGGATGCCGCCGGAGATCAGCAACACCCCGGCAACGCGCTGGCCTTTCTTTTCGAGCGCTTCGGCAACGCCGGAA
Source organism: Bryobacteraceae bacterium (assembly GCA_052325345.1). Taxonomy (GTDB): domain Bacteria; phylum Acidobacteriota; class Terriglobia; order Bryobacterales; family Bryobacteraceae; genus JBEKYD01. Next base: position 15,082 of record JBKQVG010000110.1, on the reverse strand, counting down.
GCTCGCCACGTTCCGTAGCTTTCGCCCGCCAGGAAGAGCGGGGATTGAAACAGATCAAAGCGGGTAAGGTACACGCGGATGAATTCGGCGATCGATGCGATATCGCCAAGGGTGCGATAGAACTCGCCGCTGTATTCGGCTTTGGTGGGACGGCTGAAACCCGTGCCCACTGGATCGACAAAGACGAGATCGGTAAAATCCAGCCAAGTGGCGTCGTTGTCTTCAATCACAGGCGACACGGCAGGCAGTTTCGCGGGATCGTCGGTGCTTCTGACCCGTCTGGGGCCAAAGCCCGCCAGATGCACAAGAGCGGAGTTTGCGCCTGGGCCGCCGTTCCAAACAAATGTCAGCGGGCGAGGCGTTTGCGAGGCCGGTCGATCGAGCCTGTAGGCCACGAAAAAGATGTGGGCGTGAATCTCGCCGGTATCGTTGTTGCGGATCGGGATGAGACCCGCGCGCGCGGTGTAGGAGAGGGTTTGCCCGTTGGCATGAACCTGGTGGCGGGTGGCTACCAACTCCGGTTCCTCAGCCCAGGCGCCAACACCTAGCAGAGACATGACCGTCAAAGCCGCCAACTGTATATGCAGCTTCATTGCGCGGCCCCCGCTTGATAGAATTTCTCGGCATCGATACGGAACTGATGACGCACCGTGTTATCCGTATAGATTGCGTGTCCGCCGGCGTAGGTTTTTGTGGTCACCCGCCGCGCGAGATCGGGAGGCAACTGGCCAGCAGCCTGCTGGATCGCGAAATAACTGGACACTAAGTCGTAATAACCGCTGACGACCATGGTTCTGAGTTTGGGATCGGATTTCATGGCGCTTTGAAATGCCTCGAGCGGCGAACGCTGCGCAGTACCCGCCGCGACGCCGCCACGGCCGCGCGCCGAGCCGAAGTTCCAGCGAACCGACATCCAGTCGCCCCGCGGCTTTGTGGGCGGAGGATAGCCGCCTCCAAACGGGCCCTGATAAAAAAGATCGCTCTTGTACCCGAGCTCGTTGCGCAGATATCGGATCACCGAAACGCCGTCGAGAATATCTTTCAAGCTGGGGTCGGTTGTGGGATCGTACTGGGGAGAGGGATCGCGGGGCCCGATCAGGCGGCTGTCGTAGTGACCTACCATGAGGTTTCGATCAGCCAACAGCTCCACGGAAAACTGTTCCATAGGCACGACCAGCTTGGCGCGGTCGATGCGGCTCGCGGGTAATCCGGTGAAACGCGCCAATTGGCTGACGACGGCGTCGCGCTGCGCGTCGGTAAGTGCATCGAGCTTAGCCAACGCGGCGGCATACTCTCCCTTGGCGTACGCCTCCGCCGCGTGAACGGCCTGAAGCAAATCGCCGCTTTCGAGATCGGCCGGCAGTTTGTGGTTGTAATGCGCCGCGGCCGTGAGCGTCGGCAGGGCCAACGCACTTCGCTGGGACGCTTCCAACTGAACCAGCGGAAAACCGCCGGAGAGCATGATCACACCGGCGAGCCCAGCATGGCGGCGTTCAAGCGCGTCGGCGACCAAGGCACAGCGCGTGACCCCGTAGCTTTCGCCCAGAATGAAGAGCGGCGCGTCGAAGACATCGAAATGGGTGCGATACACGCGGATGAATTCCGCCACCGCTTCGGCGTCGCCGCGGTTCTGGTAAAAGTCGCTCGCGTACTCCGCCTTGGTAGGACGGCTGTAGCCGGTCCCCATGGGATCGACAAATACCAGGTCGCTGAACGCAAACCAGGTGTCCTGATTATCGACCAGCGCCGTTCCGGAGGGGGAAAGGAGCGGCATGGAACCGGTGGCGCGTGTGACTCGTTTCGGCCCGAAGCCGAGCAGATGTACCAGGCCGGCATTCGAGCCAGGGCCACCGTTCCAGAGAAACGTTAAGGGGCGGAGGGCCGAACCCGCCGCACGATCGAGGGTATAGGAGACGAAGAACATGTTCCCGCGCACCTCGCCGGTGTCGTTGTCACGGATGGGAAGACGGCCCGCGCGGGCGGTATACGGCAGTGTCTTTGCGCCAACCGTTACCTGATGATGCGTGACGACGATCGGTTCCTCAGGTTGCGGTTGCGCCCATAGCGGCACGACCGCCGCGAATGCGATGAGTCTAAAAAACGTCATATATTAAGGTCCAACGCGACGATACGAATCTTCCTTGACGACGTGTGTACTTTTCAGCCTTTGCCTCGGAAAGCCTATACCGGCTTCACAGCTTCCAGGAACTGCTCGATATCGGACATGTCATTGTAGACGGATGGCGACAGCCGAATAAAAGTCTCTCCCACGCGAACATTTACATTCGCCTTCTTCAGCCGCTTTGCGTAAGGCGCGGTGCTCTTGACCGCGAACGTGATCAAGGCCGACTTGCTACCTGGCGGCGTGACCGGTTCGAAACCCAGCCGCGGCATTTCCTGCTCCAGCCGACGCAGCAAGGGCTGGCGATGGGCTTCGATATTCGCGACGCCAAGCTTGCGGATGTAAGGCAAGGATTTCGATAGGGCCGCCAGGGCGCCATTGGCTTGCGATCCCACTTCAAAATAACCGGTCGCGGTGTTGCTCCACTCGAACGTCAAGGGATCGACGCCGGGCGAATCGTAAGGGAGGATATGCGTTGCCATGCTGGCCGCTTGATAGTAGCCATACTGCGAGCGGTGCACGACACGGCCCAACAGATCCTCACGCGCATAAAGGAAGCCGAGGCCGAAATCGCCCATCAGCCATTTAAAACTGGAGCACGCGCAGAAATCCAATCCTGTAGCCTTCACATCGAGCGGCGTCGAGCCCGCCGACTGAGCGACATCCGCGTACACGAAGGCGCCGTTTGAGTGCGCCAGGTCGCAGACCGCTTTGAGATCGTGCTCGAAGCCGGTATACATAGCGACATGCGAAAGCTCGACCAATTTGGTTTTGCGGTCGATCGCGCGTTGCAGGTCCTGCAGTTCGATGCGCCGGTCACGCGGCTTGACGATGCGAAGGTCCATGCCTTGCCCCTGGAGGGCCTTCAAGTGGATGAGGGCACCCTCGAAATGGAACGCGTCGGTAACTACGTTGCCGCCACTGCCGGGCAGGCCGAGGCCGTTGACGACGAGGTTTTCGCCAGTCGAGGTATTGGGGACGAAGGCAATCTCCGCCGGCTTGGCGTTGATGAGCACGGCGAACTCGCGCTTGATATCAATGCGTTCCCAAGGCTCGCCATCGGGTTGGGAACGGGATTGGGCGTACTTGCGCACATTATCGGCGGCCGCCACCGGCATGGGATGGATATAGGCGCCGTTGATGTAGGCGTGGCCGGGAAGGATGGCGAAATCCTGCTTGCGCGGAAACGCCGCCGTGACCGGTTGCGCGAACGCCGAACGCAAGGCACCCGCCGCAGCCAGACCGCCGCAACCGCTCAATAGCATTCGCCGCGCCAGTTTCATATCCGTGTCCTCCGCTGTTAGAGACGATGATACCGACTTCGACCGGGCTGTGGCTACGGCGCTTGCACGAACCCGCGGAGGTTGCCACTGAACTTCTGCGCGCTCCACTCCACGGTAGACGCCAGCGGCGTGGTTGGGTGTTCGATGCCGCGTTCGGCCGCAATGCTGGCGCAAACGTCAACGTCATCACCCGCAGCGGCACCAATGAGTTTCACGGCGATGTTTTTGAGTTCTTCCGCAACACCGATCTCAACGCGAATAACTTCTTCTCCAACCTCAACGGCCAAAACCGTCCGGTTCTCAACCAGAATCAGTTTGGCGGCACGATGGGCGGCCCCATCCGCAAGAACCGTCTGCTCTTTTTCGGTTCCTACCAGGGGACGCGTCAGATCAACGCCGTCTCCACGGTAAAGACGGTTCTGGGTGTTCCACTGACGAACGATCGTTCCGCGCAGGGCATTGCTAACGTCCTCTACGGCCCCGGCTCCGCGGCGACAGACCGCCGCGGGACATTGCAGGATGCCATGGGCGGTGTCGGTCCAGCGGTTGCCGCCGATGGTTCCAACATTAATCCGATCGCGCTCAAACTCCTTAACCTCAAGCTCCCCGACGGAAGCTATGTCATCCCAACACCGCAGACCGTCTCCTCCAGCGGCTCTCTGTCCACGCGCGGCTCGTCGACATCCAACACCCCCTCCCGCTTTAATGAAGACCAGTACCTGGCGAATGTCGATTTTCTGCAAAGCGCCTCGAGCACGCTTGCCGCGAAGTTCTTCGTGGCCAACAGCAACCAGATGGTGGCGTTTCCAGCAGGCAATGTACCCGGGTTTCCGCAGAACACTGGAAACCTGTTCGTCACTTCCTCGCTCGATCACACTTGGATCATCCGCCCCACCCTGTTGAACGAAGCCAAGATCGGCTACAACAGGCTCGAAACCAATATTACCCAGCAGACGCCATTCACGTTTTCCGGGTTGGGCATCGCCTCCGACGTGCAAAATAACGCGCTGCCGATTCTCAACATCAATGGCAGTTATGACCTAGCTACATCGGCCATCGGAAAGCGCGCTCAGAACCTCTATTCGTTTTCGGACGACTTATCCTGGACCCGCGGGCGGCAGACAATTCGTTTCGGCGCCGGCCTCACCCGGATGCAGCGGAACTATACTCAGTCCGCCCAGCCAGGTCAACTCGTGTTTCTGAGTTTCGCCGACTTCCTGCTGGGTTTGAACGGCGCGCAAAACGGCACGAACGTGTTCAGCAACGTTTACGTTTCGCAGGACCTTACCGGCCTGTTCGATCGCGCCGTGCGCGTTTGGGAAGACTATGGGTATGTTCAGGACGATTACCGCGTGTCCGACCGTCTAACACTCAACCTCGGTCTCCGATTCGACTACCTGCCGCCAATGAACGAAGATCTCGGCCGCTTCAGCGATATTTATCCCAACCTGCTGAATCCGAATCCGTCCGCCGCCGGCTCGCTGCAAGGAGTGGTGGTTGCCTCCAATTTCGCCGGGACTCTACCGTCCGGCGTGACTCAAACCAGCTCTAACACGGTCTACAACAGCGTCGGCGATAAGGATTTCGGACCACGCGTCGGCTTTGCCTGGAAGATGTTGCCCAATTCCTCGCGCGTGGTTCTCCGCGGCGGCTACGGAGTCTACTACTCGACCATCACCGGACAGGTGCAAACGCAGAATACCACTACAGAGCCTTTCGGCTTGCTGCGGGTTCTGCAAGCTACCGCTAACTCCGTCGCGACGCTCGCAAATCCGTTTCCGTCGCCGCCGACTTCACTTGCGTCGTTTCCGGTCTTCGTTCCGTATACGCCGTCCACGTCTCTCACCACCAATGCGGTTGACCCGAACATCGAACCGGGACGGATTCAGCAGTAAAGCATGAACCTTCAGACGGAATTGGCCAGGAGTTTCCTTTTGGAGGTCGGTTACGTCGGCACCAGCGGACGGCACCTCCGGCAATTCACCTCCATCAATCAAGCCTTGTTTGCCAGCCCCGCCAGCCCGATCCGTGGCGTAACCACGAACACTCTGACCAACATCACCCAGCGCGTTCCCTACGAAGGTTGGACGGCGCCCGGTCTGCAGGAGGTTCGTAGCGCCGGCGACATGTTCTACAACGCATTGCAGGCCAGTTTGACCAAGCGTTTCAGCCGGGGGCTTCAATTCCTGGTGTCCTATACCTGGTCGAAAACGCTGGTCACCGACGGCGCCAACGCCGATGCTAACTCCCAAGCCAGCTCCGCGATCGGCAACCAGTATTTCCCCGGGTTGCGCTACGGGCCAGCCAACTACAGCCGTCCGCAACGTTTCATAACCAGCTACGTCTACGATCTGCCTTGGATGAAGAACTCGGCCGGTTGGGAGCGCGCGCTGCTGGCTAACTGGAGCATCTCCGGCGTTGTCACTTATCAAGCTGGTAATCCGCTCACCCTAGTCGGCACCAATACCAACAACGCCTTTGGCGTCACCAGCGATTTGGCGCCAATTAATGCCTCGTGCAAAGCGCCGATGCTGGTCACTTCCGGTTCGGTCACTTCGCGCCTAAATGGGTTCTTTAATCCCGCTTGCGTTACCGGCGCCAACCCGGCCCTTCCACTCAGTTCCGCCAACGTGGCGGCCTGGCCCATCATCGGCGACGACGGCAAGGCAACGGGTTTCGGCAATGCACCGATAGGCTTGATTCGTGGGCCTGCTCAAGGCGATTGGGACATCGCGCTCGGAAAGCGCATTCCCGCCACCTGGGTGAACGACCGCGCCAATGCGGAATTCAGGGCCGAGTTCTTCAACGCCTTCAATAATCCGAATTTCGCGGGTCCGGACACGAACGTTTCCGACTCTACTTTCGGGCGCATTACCGCTACGACCGTGGCGCCGAGGATTATTCAATTCGCGCTCAAGCTGAATTTCTAGGAGCCCTATGCGCCAACTGTGGATTGGCCTAATCGCCGCTTTTTGCTGCATTGGCCAGACCGCGCCCTCCGGCCTGGATCTGCCCGATAACTCGCCCGTTGTCTCTCATCACCAGATTTCGATCGAGGGCCATACGCTTACCTACACCGCCCGGGTCGGGCTTCTTTCGCTCTACGACGACTTCCGCGAGCTGAGGGCGCGGATCTTCTATGTCTCGTATACCCTGGACCGCGGCGCGAATATGCCTTCACGCCCACTCACGTTTGCTTGGAACGGGGGGCCCGGCTCTCCTGCCTCCATGGTTCATCTTGCGCTGATGGGTCCGCGCCGCGCCAAGACTCCAGATGAGTACACCGCACCGCCGCCTTACGCAATAGTCGACAACTCCGACACGTGGCTGAAGTTTACCGACTTAGTATTTGTCGACCCTGTGGGTACGGGCTACAGCTACTGCACGCGACCGGAATACCTCAAAGACTTTTGGAACATCAACGGCGATATCGACGCCATGGGCGAATTCATCCGCCTCTACCAGGCGCATTACGCGGTTGGCAGCGCTCCGTTATTTATAGCCGGCGAAAGTTACGGCACAACCCGCGCCGCGGGCCTGGCCAAAGTTCTCACCGACCGGCGCATCGCTCTGAGTGGTGTGATTCTCATTTCCATGGGCAACCTCGCTGGGCGCGGCATTGCCGGCAACGACGACCTCTCGTCCGTTTTGGTTTTGCCTAGCTACACGGCCTCCGCTTTCGTTCACAAAAAGCTGCCGCCAGATCTTCAGGACAGTCTCAAAGCCGCCATCAAGAAAGCCGAGACTTGGGCTGAAACCGACTACGCCGCTGCTTTGATAAAAGGCGACCGGCTGCCGGCAGAGGAGCGCAGCTCTGTCGAATCGCAACTGGCGCGATTTACGGGCCTGGATCTGGCCTACATTCAAAAGGCGGGTCTTCGTATCGGCGTCGATCAGTTCGGTCGCCAGCTCCTCAAAGACCAGAACCTGGAACTTGGCCACTACGGTTCGCATTTGACCTCCAAAGTCAGCAACCCGAATGCTCCTTATGATCTTTGGACCGATCCCAGTCTGTTTTCTAACGGCACAGCCGCGCTGATCGTGCCGTACCTCCGCGATGAGCTCAACTTCGCTGTAGACGCGCGCTACGCCGGTCCGTGGGGTGGCGGATGGCCCTCGCCTGCATCGCCGCGTGCGGATTGGACCGGCGTTCGATGGGACAACGGCCGCGGCAACGTTAACGTCGCTGCCGACCTGGCATACGCCATGCGCCGCGTTCCCGGAATGCGCGTTTTTATCGCCCAAGGCTATTTCGATCTTGTCACACCATACTTCGCCGGCGATTATGCCATCAGCCACATGCAACTGCCTGTAGCGATTCGTAAGAATATCGTTCTCGGTTACTATGAAGGCGGCCACTCGATGTACATGGACAGATCCATCCTGCACCAGTTGTCCAGCGACATAACTACGTTCATGGCGAACACACGTCCTGTGCTGCCTCCGACGCCATCCGTACAATGAATTGACTAAGCGGGAGGGAGATATGATCAGTCGTATTGGAATCGCGTCGGGCGTTGCTGTGAGCTTGCTTTGTTTCTCGTTTGCCGCTTGGGCCCAGACAGCACCGTCCGCGAGGCCCCTCACCGATCCAGTGGATGACGCGGCTCGGGCGGGTTTTGCGGCCTCCCTGGTTGGCAAAGGCAAGAAGCTAACCGAGCACAGCGTCACGATCCGAGGTCAACGCGTGGATTACACGGCAATGGTTTCAGGCAGCGTGATTCAGGACGCCGACCGGCAGCCAAGCGCTATTTTCGTCGCCATGTCCTACATCCGCAAAGGTGCGGCGGACCCGAGCAAGCGCCCGGTGCTGTTCGCCTGGAACGGTGGGCCGAGCGGTTCGTCATCGGGTGTGCATTTCGGCGTTCTCGGGCCGCGTATCCGTGCGACGGACCCGCAAGGCCGTCAGACCAATCCGGCGAAGATGGTAGACAACGAGAATAGCATCCTCGACCGTACCGACCTCGTAATGATGGACCCTATCGGCACCGGTCTCACCGTGCCAATCGGCAAGCATAAGCTCCAGGACTTCTATAGCATTAACACCGATGCGGAATCCGTGGCCAAGTTCATCAAGGCGTGGCTCGACGAAAACGGCCGCTCCAATTCGCCGGTGTACCTGCTGGGCGAGAGCTACGGGTCTATTCGCTTGCCGGTGGCAACCGTTTATCTCCAAGGCATGGGGGTGCCGGTCGCGGGGCAGATCTACATCGGCCCGGCTCTGAACGGCGAGACCATCTGGGAGAACCCGGCCCATCTGGAACCCTATTTTTTCTATCTGCCGTCCTACGCTGTGATCGCCAACTATCACAAGCGCACGCCGGAGCACCGCGAAGACGTGCGCGCACTATGGAAGGAAGCCAGCGACTTCGCGATGAACGAATACTTGACCGCGTTATTTGCATGGCCGAACGTCACGCCCCAACAGAAGGCGAGCGTGCTCGACAAGCTCTATCGCTACACCGGCATCAGCAAGCAGGTGTGGGAGCAGCACAATATCCGCTTCGGAACGGCGGAGTTCGCACTAGAGATCCTGAAAGATCAAAGCCTCGTGACCGGCATCAGCGACGCCCGCCAGACAACGCCCGCCCGTCCGGCCGGCACGCGCGGCGCGAAAATTCTCTCTCTTAGGAGGACCAAGCAGCAGAGACGCAACCACCAACTACCCCGTGCCAGCTGAAGGATGGGAGTGCCGCGCGCGACGACTCTAACTCTAAATTTAGCTGCTTCAAGGCTGTCAACGATACAGCCCGCTTCGTCGAACTACGCATTTGATCGGGACGACGTTGCGCGTCTCCGCGGCCGCTCCACTCCGGCTTTGGAAAATGCCGCCGCCATTCGCTCATAGCAGAGGCGCAGCGTCGGGAGTGCCTGGTATCCCGGCTTCTGATGAACCATCGCGCTGACTTCGATGCCGACGAAGCCTGCGTAGCCTAGTTTCTTCAACAGGCGGAAATACGAGACGTAGTCGGTTTTTCCGTCGCCCGGCAAGAGAAATTGATGATTGTCGGCGGTTCCGGATGAGTCCTTTACAGCAATGTACTCGGTGTAGGGGAAGAGTGTCTTCAGGCTTTCTTCCAGCGGAAGGCCTTCCACATAAAAGTGGCTGTAATCGTAAACGGCGCGCAGGCGGCGGCTGTCCACCTGCTTCACCAGCCAGACCGCGCGCTCGGGTGTGTCCACCGCGTGCCCGGCGTGGGGCTTAAAGCAAATGGTAGTTTGTGCTTCTTCGCCGACGCGGGCCCAGGCTTTCAACTCGTCCGCCATGCTGGCCTTCACGTGTTCCCATTGTTCGGATTTACCGCCCAGGATGGTTTCGATGGCGGGAGGTTGCGAGGGGCATAGATCGTGACCGAGCTGTGCGGCGAGTTTTAGGCGTTCGAGGTTGTGCGCCCGTTGCGGGGCCGTGCCATCGATGGGGAGAACTTCGAGGAAGGCCGGAAGAGCCAAGCCCAGGTCTTCGGCGAGTCTCCGGGTTTCTTTGCGATCGCCTTCCGACAGCACAGCCGGGTCCGCGGGCCACCCTGGCATCAGCGCGAGTTCCACGCCGTCGTATCCGATCTCCGCCATGGCACGCATGGCATCAGCGGTTTTCATAGTCTTGGCGCCATAGGTTCCGTTATTCAAACCGATGGTGTGGCCAGCGGCCCCGGCCTCGCGGGTAACGGCGGAAACGGCGGCCAGCGACAAAAGTTTCCGGCGGGAAATCATAGTCATAGTGGTTTAAGCAATCTCCGGTACTACGTAAGGCTCGCGATAGATCCGCTTCCGGTAGGTGTTCGCCTCATCGTCGGTAAACCGTTCGGTGCGGGGATCGAACTCGAGGCCACGACCGACGCGATAAGAGATATTCGCCAGATGGCTCAGGCACGTCGATCGGTGGCCCACCTCGACGTCGGCCGTCAGATCGAGAGCATTACGACTGCGCACGGCTTTGATGAAATTCCGGATGTGGGGGAGGTTCGCGAGCAGGTCATCCGTGTCGACCCGCTTGGGGCCAGGCGTGCGATTCAAGCCCAGAAAGGTGTAATAGCTCTTGTAATCAGGCACCACGAGATATCCTTCCGATCCGTAGAAAACGACGCCTGCGATGTCGGTCTTCGCGCCCAGGCGAAACGGAAGCTCGGTCCCCATCTGGGCTTCGAGGTTTGTGATGACGCTGCGAATGGACATTTCGACCTGCAACTTTCGTCCGGCGAAATGATAGAAAGCCGAGTGCACATTCGGAGTCTCCCGATAGTCGTCGTAGAGAAACTTACCACCCATCGACTGCACCATCGTCGGATGATCCTCGATCCCGAGTCCCATCCGGATCAGGTCGAGCTGATGAATTCCCATGTTGCCGATGTCACCCACACCGTAGTCCCAATGCATGTACCAGCTGGTGTGAAAGCGCTGCGGAGAAAAGGGCTTCAGCGGGGCCGGCCCCAGCCATTGATCGTAGTCGACGCCGGCAGGCGTGGCGGTTTCATGAAGCGGGCCCAGGGGCCCCTTGTATTTGAAACAGACGCCGCGCGCCATGAAGAGCTCGCCGATCAATCCTTCGCGCATTTTCCGGACGGCTTCCAGGATAACGGGACTGCTCCGGATCTGGGTCCCATGCTGGACGATTCGTTTCTCCTTGCGGGCGGCATTGACCAACTGTCGCCCCTCCCAGATGTTGTGCGACATCGGCTTTTCAATATAGGCGTCTTTGCCCGCGAGGCACGTCCAAACGCCGCCCAGACTGTGCCAGTGAGCCGGCGTGGCGTGAAAGACGGCATCGATTGATTGGTCGTCCAGCAGTTTGCGGATGTCGGTGTAAACCTGCGGACGTTTGCCGCCGAGCTTCTCGAAAGCCGCGAGCCTGGCGCCGATCACCGATTCATCGACATCACAGACCGCAGCCAGCTCGATGTTCTCTCCGGCCAACTCGTGAATGGACTGCATCAGCTCCCAGCCCCGCCCGTGGATACCGGCCACAGCCGCGCGAATTCGGCCGTTCGCGGAGGCGGCTTGAGCCCTTCGGGTTGCGGCTAGGCCCGAGATTCCGGCACCCAGAAAAATGCGACGATTCAGCTTTTCCATTTCATCATCCTCATAGCGCCAGGAGTTCGTCAAAAGTACAGCTTCAATCCGAGTTGCAGGCGGGGGGCTGGCGCCGCGGCATTATACGCGCCAAAGTCAGTATTGATCTGTTGCCACGTAGTGAGATTAAAACTCGCCGCCGTGTCCACCCCGCTATATAGTGTGGTTGAACGCATTGTAGACCTCCGCCCGGAACTGCCGCCACCGCGACTCATCTTCTCCCAGCGAGAAGTTTTTGAAAAGTGACAGGTCCATGTGCAGGACCCCCTCGCCGCCTAACAGTTCCGGCCTTGAAATGCTCGACATAGTTGTTCCTCTCATCCCTTGTGCGTGACCCGCTTGGGCCGGTCTACGCCGGCTTTCGCAAACAGCGGAGCCAGGCGTTCGTAACAGATGCGCGCGGTGGGCACCGGCTGGTAGCCGGGCTTGGTGTGAATCATGGCGCTCACTTCGACTCCCACCCAGCCTGAGTAGCGGACCTGTTTGAGCAGCCGGAAATATTCCAGGTAATCGGTTTTGCCGTCGCCGGGCAGCAAATAGTCGTGCTTGGCGGGAGTCCCCACCGCGTCTTTCACCGAGATGAACGCGATATAGGGCAGCAATTCCTTCAGGCTCGATTCCAGCGGAAAGCCTTCTACATAAAAATGACTGTAATCGTAAATGATGCGGATCCTCGGGCTGTTGACCTGCTTGATCAGCCAGAGGGCGCGCTCGGGGCTGTTGATGGCCTGCGCCGCGTGCGGCTTGAAGCACACCGTGGTCTTGCTGCTCTCCGCGACCTTCGCCCACTCGCCCAGGATGTCGACCATCAGCCCCTTCTGCTTATCCCAGTCCGCCGTCGTGCCGCCCAGGATGGTGTCGATCACCGGCGGATTCGAGGCCACCAGCTCGTTGGCTAACGCCACGGCCATTTTGAGGCGCTCCAGATTGGCAACCCGCTTCTCGGACGTGCCAGCGACCGGCAGCGATTCCAGCAATGCCGGCACACCCAGACCGGTATCGCCGATCAGTTTGCGCAGGTCCTTCCGATCGGAATCGGAGATTCTTGCCGGATCCGTGGGCCAGCCCGCGATGCAGCACAGCTCGACACCGTCATAGCCGATGTCGGCCAAAGTGCGCAACGCGTCGCCCGTGGCCATGGTTTTCATCCCGTAGGTTCCGGTGGCAAAACCGATCTCCGGACTCACTTTGGAGGCGCACAGCAGTGCCGGCGCAACACAGGATTGCAATAGTAATGTCCGTCTCGAGATCATTCCATCTCTCCCCATCAGGCTTTTCAATGTGCCGGCCCCCTCTATCCCAACCTTGGCAATCCCAACGGCGTTCATATTATGTCCAAACTGCTCATGTCCGAACTGCGTATCACGCCTAAGCTTCTCCAAATTCGCGCGATGGACCGCAGTGTCGCCGGGAACCGGGATTCGATGGACCGGCCCGCCATCAGTATGAACTCCACGAAATCATAGCCCACTCTGGCGCTAAGACCGGATACGGAAAGACCGAGCCCCCGCCCGATGTGGTGGCACCCGTTTTCGTATTTGGCCGCCGGGGCGTTCAATTCCAAGGCACTGCCGTAACGCTTTGCTAATTGCTTCAGCCGAGAATTTTACCACACGTAGCGCGACCCGTCAACAGCGAGTCTCTTTCTCTCTTTCTCTTCTATCGTAAACCTACTGCGGCAGTGCGAAAGCCACGTATGCATCGCCCAGAGGCCCGCCAAGCTTCCCTCCGCCAGTCGCTGCAATCACGACGTATTGACGTCCTTTCACTTCGTAGGTGGCGGGTGGCGCGAAGCCTCCGAAGGGGAGTTTGTGCCGCCAAAGCTCTTTACCCGTAGCACTGTCGAAGGCACGGATATTTAAATCCCGGGTCCCGCTGCAGAAGACCAATCCTCCTGCAGTTGTCATGGCACCGCCGAAATTCTCGGTGCCCGTAATCGGCAGTCCCTTGCGGATCAAATCCTCATATTCGCCCAGCGGCACGCGCCATGCGATGCGGCCGCTGTTCAGGTCAATCGCGTTGAGAGTTCCCCACGGCGGTTTCACGCCCGGCCGCTCGTCCTGGTCGAGCAGTTTGAAATAACCCACGAAGCGATAGGTCGGACGGTCCTCCGCCGGCCGAGCGAGGTTGGCCGCCTTCAGGTCGCGCTCAAAGAGAAAGTCCAGCAGGCCAGGTATCTTCGCCTCCAGGACAGGAATTGCCGGCATGGAGCCGCGGTCGCCATGGATTGCCTGCACTACCTGTCCATTCTGCAGCCGGCCCGGCAGCGTGAAAAGGGGAGCACCCATCCCCGCGCCATCCCGCTCGGGACCATGGCAGCCGGAACAATATTGAAGGTAGGTTTTGTTTCCCTCGGTAAATGGTATTGTCCGCCTCGGCAGCAGCTTCGTTTTGGCGATCGTCACCACCCACGGCAGTTTGTTCGCGCTGACGTAGAGCCAGTTCGATTTGGGGTCGAACGACGCACCGGTCCATTCCGCGCCTCCGTGCATGCCGTAAAACACGAGCGGTTTGTTGTCCTCGAACGGGGCAAACCAGCCGAAGGATGAATGCTCGATCTTACTCAGAACGTAGGATCGAGATTCGGGAGAAATATCCGTGACGTCGGAGCGGAGGAACTCCTGCGGCGCAAAGGGTTCCGGGAGTTGGACGTCGGGTTGCCACTGAGAGGTCTCCTCGCCGGGAAGCCCAGACGCGGGAGCACGCCGCAGCCGGAAGGGAAAGAGAGGTTGGCCCGTGACGCGGTCGAGCAGCAGTGTGTTGCCGATCTTGGTGACTTGCGCCACAGCGTCGTATTTACGCCCGTTGCGTGTCACCGTCACCAGATTCGGAGCAGCGGGGATGTCGAGGTCCCATATATCGTGGCGAATCTCCTGAAAGTGCCAGAGGCGTTCGCCGGTCTTCACCCGCATCGCGACTACACAGTTGGCAAAGAAATTGTCGCCTCGATGGTGCATACCGAGATAATTCGGATGCGGAGATCCGGTGGAGATGTAAGCGATGCCGCGAGCGCTATCTAAAGCCAGTCCGCCCCAACAGTTGGCGCCATATCCGGGGCCGGTCCAGGTGTCGTTCCCGAACTCTCCGGACGGGGGAATCAAATCGAAAGTCCAGAGTGTTTTGCCGGTCAACAGATCGAAAGCCTTTACCATGTTCCAGCATGGAAGCACAATCACCGATTCGTAAATCGCCGGCGCGACCGTTGCTCGAGCCGTCACCCTCCCGCTCTGACCGAAAGACTCGACCGGCTTACCCGTTGCGGCGTCAACCGCATACAGCCAGTCGCCCGACGGAAAGTAAAGGCGGGCAGGGTGTACGCCGTCCCCCGGCCAGTATGCGAGTCCGCGGAAGGCAGGACGTCCTTCGGGCAGAAAACGCCAGATCTCGCGGCCTGTAACGGCGTCGACAGCGACCACCGCGCGTCCCGGCGTCGGCGCGTACAGGGTTCCATGCACAATAACCGGATTCGCCTCGATATTTCCCTTCCCGTCGCCTGAATGATAGATCCAGGCAACCTGAAGCCGCCCGACGTTGGTGCGATCAATCTGCTTCAGCTTGGAGTATCGGCTGGACGCGTTGTCCCCGTTGGAGCGTCCCCAGTCGGACGACG
>JBKQVG010000109.1:0-3304 GCA_052325345.1 Bryobacteraceae bacterium | reverse complement strand
GGTCGCCCCGCAGATCCACCAGTGCGGCGTCGCACATTTTACCCTGGGCGGCAAGCAGCGCACGCCGCCGCCGCTCGCGTTCTTCGGGGGTAATCTGCGAGCGCTTCCAGGCCCGGTAACCCAGTATCCCCAACAGGACCGCCAGCACTCCGGCCAGCAGCAGCGTCACGGTCCCGGCGGCCGAATCGAACCAAGCCTGAGCGCCCGGCATCGGATAGGCGAACTATCGCCCGATCGGCTCTTCCTGGAACACCTTGGCCCAATCCTTCAGGAACTGCTCCAGTCCCCGGTCGGTGAGCGGGTGGTTGAATAGCATGTCGAGTACCTTGAACGGCATGGTCGCAATGTGCGCCCCCGCCAGTGCGGACTCCGACACGTGCGTCGGCGAGCGCAGCGAAGCCGAGAGAATTTGCGTCTTGTAGCCGTAGTTTTTATAGATCTGCACGATCTGTTTGATCAAATCGATTCCGCTCCAGCTTATGTCGTCGATCCGTCCCACAAACGGGCTGATGATGTAGGCGCCGGCCTTAGCCGCGATCAGCGCCTGGTTGGGGGAAAAACAGAGCGTCACGTTGACCCGGATTCCCTCGCCCGCGAGCGCCTTGGTCGCCACGATGCCATCCCGCGTGAGCGGGCACTTCACCACGATGTTCTTGTGGATCTTCACCAGCGACTTGCCCTCGCGAATCATGCTCGCGGCGTCGGTGGCCACCACTTCCGCGCTGATGTCCCCATCCACGATGTCGCAGATGGCGCGGATCTGTTCTTCCAGCGGTTTGCCTTCCCTGGCAATGAGCGATGGGTTTGTCGTCACGCCATCGACGATTCCCCAAGCCGCGCCCTTGCGCAGCTCGTCCAGGTTTGCCGTGTCGAGAAAAATCTTCACCGGTATACCCTCCAGCCTCACCCCAGTTTATCACCGGCGGAATTGGGCCGAGGGGGATCTATGCACCGGCTCCGCCCACGGATGATCGGCCTCGCGCGCCTCGTGTTATGCTGCTGTTTCTATTGTTGATAACGCTACCGGCGCGGGGTAAATGCCAATGTCTTTCGTCCACGATGACTTCCTGCTGAGATCCAAGCCGGCCCGCCGTCTGTTTCACGAATTCGCCGAAGGCGAGCCCATTCTGGACTATCATTGCCACCTGCCTAGCCAGGACGTGGCCGCCAATCGCTCTTTCCGCAACCTGTTCGAAATCTGGCTCGAAGGCGACCACTACAAATGGCGGGCCATGCGCGCCAATGGCATCGACGATCGCTTTTGCACCGGCGATGTCCCACCCTACGAAAAGTTCCTCGCCTGGGCCCGCACCGTTCCCTTCACCGTGCGCAATCCGCTTTACCACTGGACCCACCTGGAGCTGAAGCGCTATTTCGGAATTGATGAGTTGCTCGACGAGTTCAGCGCCGAGCGCATCTGGAATACCGCCAACGAACAGCTTGCCACCCGGAGTCTTAGCGCCCACGGTATCCTGGCCAAATTCCACGTCCGTGCCGTCTGCACCACCGACGATCCCACCGACGATCTCGCCAACCATAAGGCCATCGCCGCTTCCGCCCTCAAGACCAAAGTCTTCCCCTGCTTCCGCCCCGATAAAGCCTTTAACGTCCACCTGCCCGAGCTGTTCAATCCCTGGGTGGACCGCCTGGCGGCCGCCAGCAACACCGATATCGGCAAGTTCAGCGACTTCGTTGCCGCCCTCAAGAAACGCCACGACTTTTTCCACCAGATGGGCGGCCGGCTCTCCGATCACGGTCTGAACCAGGCCTTCGCGGACTTCCCCGGCGAAGCCGAAGCCGCCGCTATCTTTTCCAAAGCGCGCTATGGCCAGGCAGCCTCGCCCGCCGAGCATTCCCGCTTCGCTTCGTATCTGATGTTGGAATTCGGCCGCTGGGACGCCGAAAAGGGTTGGACGAAACAGCTCCACCTGGGCGCCCGCCGCAACAATAATACGCGCCGCTTCCGCCAGCTCGGGCCGGATACCGGCTTCGATTCCATCGGCGACTGGCCCCAGGTCGACGCCCTGGCCCAATACCTGGACCGGCTCGACCAGGAAAACGCCCTGCCCAAGATCGTCCTCTACAATCTGAACCCCGCCGACGACTACGCTCTGGCCACCATCATCGGCAACTACCAGGACGGTTCGGTCGCCGGCAAAATTCAGTTCGGCTCCGCCTGGTGGTTCCTCGATCAGGCGGAAGCCATGACCTGGCAGATGAACGCCCTCTCCAACTGCGGCTTGATCTCGCGCTTCATCGGCATGCTCACCGATTCGCGCTCTTTCATGTCTTACCCGCGGCACGAGTATTTTCGCCGAGTGCTCTCGAACCTGTTCGGAGACGACATGGAGAGCGGAGCGCTTCCGGATAGCTACGAACTGGTCGGCCCGGTCGTCCGTAACATCTGTTACGCCAATGCCCACCGCTTCCTCGGCCTGAACGTCGACTGATCGTGGCGCGGGCACTCGTGCTCAATGCCACGTAGTTGTAATGGTGGGGCGGACCCTAATGGCCCGCCACCGTCCCGCCGCCGCCGGAGTTCGCCGTGTTCGTGGTGGTGCTCGCAATCTGCCAGATGTTGTGCAAGCCACCCGTTACCCCCAGGATGATCAACAGCCCAACCACTGCGATCGCCGCTGTAATCAAGCAATACTCGGAGAGATTCTGTCCCTGCTCGCTGGTGAGGAACCTGTTGAAGCGCGCCGGGACCAATACTGCCATACCTACATTCTTTCGCGGGGAACCTCACACGACTACTACCGCTTTAGCTATCGGCCAACAGTAGGCAGTTCAGGCACAACTTCTCGCTCAGGGAGTTCCCCCCACTCGCGCGCCAAGACACTTAACCTTAGTTCCCGTTATAGGGGCCCCAACGAGAATTTTGTTCTCGTTTCGGCGTTCAGGCGGCGATCTTGAGGGTGAGATCCCATGGGCTATCCAGGAGCTCTTTGTCATTCAGTGTGATCAAATGGTTGCCATTCCGATCGAAAATCTGGAGCGATCCCTCTCCCGGAGTCACAACGCCACCAGGATAAGTGACCGGAAGATTCCCCACCAGCACGAAGCCGCGCGAAAAGACTCCCAGCGCCGTGGACAATCCGATGAGGTTCGAGGTTGCGAAGAGCGACTGCTGGCCGGTGGGCGAAAAGCTGACGATAGTTGTGCCGGTTCCTTCCATGCCGCTGCTGGCGTTGAAGTTCGAGACGAGCACGTCGCCCGCCGCGATGTTGGGACCGGAAGGGAATCCGGCGGGAACATTCTGTTGGTTCGGCGAGTAGGGGCTGATCCAAGGGGCGAGGACGGC
>JBKQVG010000108.1:0-30499 GCA_052325345.1 Bryobacteraceae bacterium | reverse complement strand
GAAATCGCCGTCGCTAATGCATTGGGACCAGGTGTAATTGGCCAGGAGTGTAAAGTCGTGACTTAACTGATGCTTGATGGAAGTCAGCAGTCCTTCATAATGCGCGTTCGCGCCGTCATCGGTTGTAATCATGGCGGCGTAGTACTGGCCCTGACCGGGGTTAGCCAAATAAAACGGGCGTCTCTGATTCGTGTTGGCCGTCGAAGAGCAAGCGGCACTGCCGCACTGCCCCGGAATATAGATCGCCGGATTCAGATCCTGGGATAACCATAGATGACTGGTCTTGTTGCCGAGATAAGTTACCGAAGCGAGCCAGTTCTTGGCGATTTGACGCTGATAACTGGCGTTCCATTGCGTCATATAAGTCGGTCTCAAGTTGAGCGGAATGCTGGCATAGGTGCCTCCGGTTGGAAACGTCACATTAGGAGGCGGCGGATAAGATCCGGGGAACGGATTGCCTCCGGGATAATTGGCCCAAAATTTATTCAGCGGTCCCGGGTTGGTTTGATCGATCTCACCGGCGTACGGAGGGTTGGTGGTGAGGCGCTCGGCGTAATAAATTTCCGTCGAGTCATAGAGTATCCCTCCGCCGACCCGGAACGTATCCCTGCCGTCACCATGGGGGTTCCACACAGCTCCAAGCCGCGGCGAGAAATTCGTAAACTTGTCGTTGGTGAACGCCCTTGGTATGCCCTTATCGCCATAGAACAGCAGTCCGGCGGGCGCATTGGTGAAGACCGTACTTTGCTGGTTGGCATAGAATCCCGGCAAGCTGAACGACATTCCCCGTCCGAAATAATCCTGGGGAAACAACATGGGCTCCCATCGCAAGCCCACGTTCAGGAGAAAGCGCGAGCTTACTTTATACGTATCCTGCGCATATAAGCCGGGGATAGTCTCGCGGTACACATTCACTTGGGCACGGCTATCGGAGAATAAACTCATATCTCCGAGCAGAAAGTCGACCATGGCATCGTTCGTAAACTGGCCGTTAAAGCTGAAGAGACCGTTCTCGTTATAGTCGCTGCGAAGATTGTCCTGTGCGCGGATTAGGTCGACGCCGAAAGCAATCTGGTGATTTCCCCGTACGATATCGACGTCGTCCGCAAACTGGTACGTGTTCCGGTTGAACACCCCCGGCGCGCACGTTCCACACCCCGTGGAAAAGTCGCTGGTAACCGTCAACTGCATGCCGTTCGGGTCGAAATTGAACATATTCACGCCCATGTCAACCGCGTTATACGCGTTTGGCGCGGGGCCGCGGTCGTTGCGAAGACGCGTAAACGTCGCATGGAAAGAGTTAACGGTGGTCGGGCTGAAGGTGTAGGTGTCGCCGAGTGTGATCGACTGCGAGCGCTCCAGGTTGCCGGCTCTTTGAGTCACCATGGCGTCGTTGGAATCGTAGACCGGCGGGTTGTTGTAATCGGCGATAAAGTAACGCCCGAACAGAGAGTGTTTGTCGCTGCGGATCCAGTCGACGCGCCCGATGACCTGGTCTTCATCGCCGGTGGTGGGTATTCCGAAGGTCACCTGACCGCATGGGCCGGCCGGCACGGGCAGGTGCTTCACGATGTTCAGGGAGACGGGGTTAAAGAGAGATACCGGAACCTGGGCGCCGGCGAAAGCAGTGCCGGTTGCCGGGTTGGTAATGGCGCGTGCTTTTCCGCTGGACTGGCAGGAGGCGGATTCCAGGGCGCTGAAGTCGCCGGCCAGGGCCTGGGACGTCGGCACGAAAGCGACGGTGGAGGGGGGATCTTGGCGATTCTCCGTGCCCTGAAACCCGGCGAAGAAGAACAGCTTGTCGCGAATGATTCTGTCTCCAACCGTCCCGCCAAACTGATTTCTCTTAAGAGTGTCGTGAACGGGAGCAAAAAAGTTGCGGGCATTCACGTCGCCATTGCGGAGAAATTCAAATACATCTCCATGTAATGCGTTCGTTCCGGATTTCGTCACGATGTTCACCAACCCTCCGGGGCGCAGACCGTTTCGCGCCGAGAGCGCGCTGGTCTCGACGCTGAATTCCTGCAGGGCGTCGGGGAACGGAAACGGAAGATTGACGTTGGTCATCGTATCGTTGTTGTCGCCGCCGTCGAGGAGGTAGTTGGTGCCGTTCGCCTGGCCTCCGGCGACGGACATCGTCACGGAACTGGAATAATTCTTGCTGCCGGTGAGGTTGTTGCCGTTGGGCGGGGCGGAGCTGGACGCGCCGGACACCAGAATGAGTTGGGTGGGCTGCCGGCCATTCAGTGGAAGATCGACGATCTGGCGCTGATTGACCACCTGCGCCACCGCATTTTCCTTGGTTTCCACCATGCCGGCGGAGGCGCTGACCTCGACGTTTTCCGTCACGGCCCCCACTTCCAGGGCGGCGTTGAGCTGGATGTTGTTTCCAACTTCCAGAACAATTCCCTTCTGCTCATAGGACTTGAAGCCCTGAGCCTTCACGGCCAGCACATACGGCCCCACCGGAAGGTTGGCCAGGATGTAGTGACCCTGAGAATCCGTGGTGGCCGAGCGGACGAATTGAGTTTCGGTTTGCGTGGCGGTGACCTCGGCATTGGGCACGACGGCCCCAGTCGGATCGGCCACCTGTCCGCTGATGCTCGCCACCGCGACTGCCTGGCCATAGCACCGGCAAACAAATACGCCATTCAGCGCCAGTGTCGTCAGAAGCGCGAACAGCGAGGCAAGTTTCAAGCGATCTACCCGGATCATATGAAGGGCCCTTCCTTTCCGCATCGTCGAGTTGCTTAAATCCGCACCATCGCCCGCAAAACGGTTGACTACGCAGCCGGAGCGGCCGCGTCCTGAACAAACGTGTCTTTCGACGGGAAGCCCCGGCTCGTCACCGAGTGGACCTGGCAGTTGCGACACCGGCCCGGCGGACGCCAGGATCGCGCCAATCTCAATCTTCCGCTCCTTCACCCTGTTTGCCATGCAGGAGATCAGGCTCGCATGGCCTCTCAGCACCGCAGTGGGGTGAACGCCGATTTTTGGGGTCCACATGGGTCGTACCACTGGCGACAGCGGCCCGCAACGAGGCGAGGCCCAGCGTCAGCCGAAACGGGCGGCTGAGCCCGAAGCGGGTCGGTCCGAATTCGATTTCTGCGCTAGTGTAGCCATAAGGGACGCCGCTAGTCAAGAAAATTCCGAAACGACTATGATTTTGACTCCACGGGCTGCTCGCGTTTTCCCATTTGCGGAAGTAAATACAGTATTTTCATGTCAATAAATCCCCATACAGGCACCTGACCCGCAGCCGTACATTTCCCTGTATCTACCACCTATCGAAACGGTTTGCTAAGACTGGCGTTGCGCTAAAAGAGGCTGGACGGTTCCTGGCGGCGCGGTCTTGACGAGCGCCGGCTGCCAGGTACTCCGACCGCGGCCGGCTGGGAACAGAAACCTGGGTCATGAAATTGGCCATTGTGGCCGGCTCTTGCGGCGCGCCGCCGAATGCCTGCGTGACGCTGCGCGAAGATTTCGTCCGGGCGGTCGAGATTCTCGGCGAAATCGGCTATGATGATTTGCTTACGGTCGAGATCCCTTCCCAGCCCGATGCCTTCCGCGGGGCCACCCGGACTTCCGCTTACCTGGCTCCGCTGCTTGGCCGGAGGCAGGCGGCGTGACCAAAGTAACCATGCGCGACGTGGCCCGGCTCGCCGGGGTTTCGGTGGCCACGGTTTCGGCCGTGATCAACGGCGGCACCAAAGTCAGCCAACTGCGCTCGGATCGCGTGCGCCAGGCCATGGAAGCGCTCGACTATTATCCCGACCAGGTGGCGCGCAGCCTCAAGGTGGGCAAGACCGGCGTCATCGGCATGGTGATTCCCGATATCACCAACACGTTTTTTCCGGAGATGATTCGCGGCGCCGAAGACGTGGCCCGCCGGCACGGCTACTCGGTGATTCTGTGCGATTCCAGCGAAGATCCGGCGCAGGAGAGCCTGCTGCTGAATACCTTGTTCTCGCGCCGCGTGGACGGCGTCCTGATGGCCTGCTCGGACGCTTCGGCGGCCTACGACCGGCTGATGCGGCGCCGCTTCCCGATCGTGTTCCTGGACCGCATCCCGCGCGGCCTCAACCACAGCGCGGTCTCCACCGATAACGTGGGCGCGGGCTGCGAGGCCACCCATCATTTGATTCAGCTCGGCCACGAGCGCATCGCCTTCATCACCGGCCGGCTGGGCCTGTCGCCGCACGCCGGGCGGCTGGAGGGCTTTCGCCGCGCCATGCAGGCGGCCAACCTGCCCATCCGCGAATCGTACCTCTGCCCGGGCGACGGCCAAATCGAAACCGGCACCCGCATCGGCACCCAACTGCTGCGCATGGAAACGCCGCCCACGGGCATTATTTCCAGCAGCCATAACATGCTGCTCGGCCTGATGCGGGCCATCGCGCAGATCGGCTTGTCCTGCCCCAGCGATGTGAGCGTGGTGGGCTTCGACGATTCGGCCTGGAGCATGCACTACACGCCGCGCCTCACCGTGATCGCGCAAATGGCCGACGAAATCGGCAAGACCGCGGTCGAGATGCTGCTCCAGAAAATGCGGGAACCGGAGGGCGAGACCAGGCAGCCGGACATGGTGCTGGTGCCCGCCGAATTGCGGGTCCGCGATTCCACCTGCCCGCCCCACGGCGCGGCGTGAGCGCTCTTCGGCCTTACTTGGGCTCGATGGCAATGACCCACAGATCCGTCTTACCCAGGTTCTCGCCGATATGTGTCGCTCCCGGGCGCCAGACGATTTCGCCCGTCTTCAAAGTCGAGGGCTCCTGCCTGCCATCCGGCATCAGGTGCTTCAGAATGGCGCCGGAAAGACACACCACCACGCGCGCTTTGTGGGTGTGTTGCGGCTCGTTCGTGCCGGCCGGGATTTTGATGTCGTACACCCGCGCGAAACGATTTTCGATTAGCACCTTGTAATTGGGCGCAAGGCCGGCGGCGCCCCAGGTCTCGTCTTTGCCGCCGGTCAGAAATTCGGTCCGAACAAAATCCAGATCGCCGCTGCCCGTGTTGCGGATGGTTCCGGCCTGCGCCGGGCTGAAGGTGACGTCGCCGCGCCGCACCGGGCTCACCGCCGGATGGCCGCCTGGCGGCGTGAATCCCACCGAGCTTCCCTCGAAATAAACCGTCACGGCAGGGTATCGCCCATCCACCGGCAGGCTTTCTCCCGGGTGCAGGGTGTACTCCGTCACCACCACTTGGGCGTTCTTCAACTTCTCCGCTCCCGACCGGAGCGCGGCGCCCGCCGCCGCACCTGTCACCATGACGGCGCATAGGACCGGCGCGAAATTGAAACGACCGCGAGCGAGCGCGCGGATGCGAGATCGACTTTGCATTCTTTCGTCCTCCATTTTTAGAGCGCCGGCCTGGTCTCCGCCCACGTTCGTCCATGACCTTCGGCAGTGAGGCGGACCTGCACGCGCAGACGAGTCGCAGCCGCCGGCAAAAGTACAAAAGTAGACCGCATGCTCTTCGGCTACAGCCCAGTGTAGCGCCGTCGAGCCGGCCACGCCAGCATTATTCGAAACGTTTTAGTAAGCGAAACAGCGCCTCTACCAGGAGATCTGCAGCAGCGAAACCGCCGCGAGCGGCAGCACGATCTCCAGATCTACCTCGCCACCATCGAGCGGTATCCAGCGCGGCGAATCCAGCTCTTGCAACTGGCCGGCCGCTTCCAGCGCGGCGTATTGTGGGGGTGCCGGGTCCCGCGGCGAGCCCATCTCCTTCCATAGCGTCCAGGCATTGCTGTGGGTTTCGTCGATACGATATTGCCGCACCAGAACCCGCCCGGCCGCCCCCGCCAAACGTGCCACGCCCGCCACGCGCAGAGCCACGCGCGCGGCCCGGCGGGCCGCATCGGCTCCCGTCAGGTCGTCATCGAGATAATTCCAGGCGAGCACGGAAATGGTGCGCTCGCCGCTCACCGCCAGCGCGTCCACGTCCGCTTCGCCGCGCACTCCATCGGCCAAGATGCGATCGAGCGGGACGCGGCCGCTCGATTCCACCTTCACCCGCTCGCCGCGCATCAAGCCGGCCATGCGGAACAGGTTGAGCGCGGGCTTGTCGATCCCGTTGGTGGCGAGGGTTCGAAACCCGTCGAAGTAAGGCTGCCCTTCGAATTGGAACGCCCAGGTCAGCATGCCTTCGATGTTGGCTCTCTCGCGGTCGGCCAGCTCGAAAATGCTCTTCAGCATGACGGCCGTGTAGGAGGCGTACAGCGGCCCGTTGCGGTAAGCGTTCCGCGGATAGACGCGCGCCGAGCAGGCCGCGCAACCCTCCGGGTCCGATTCGCTCAGCACGATCGGCAAATCGCGGAATTGGGGAAACGCCGCCACCACCTGAAATCCGCCGAGCACGTTGCGGGCGTTGCTCGCGATGCCCATCTCGACGCGTCCGTCCACCTCTTTCGGGCTGCCCTTGGCGTGGAACGTGATAAAGTCCAGCGGCGCACCGGTCTTGCCCGTGGCGCTGTTGGCGCCGATCGAGCAGTGCTCCAGAAACTGGCGCAGGAAGTTCGACCCGCCGCCAGTCGTGGCCGGACCGCCGACCCTGGCCCGCGGCAGCGCCCGTTTCACCCCGTCGGCGGCGTAATCGTAGAGCCTGTCGTAATCCCGCGGCGTGCCGTGCCAATAACCGATATCCGGTTCGTTCCAGATTTCCCAATACCAACTGGCCACCTCGTCCGCTCCGTATTTCTCCGCCGCGTGGCGAACCCATTGGTAGACCAGTTCGCCCCACTTCGCGTAGTCCTTCGGCGGATACGACCAGCCCACGCTGTATTGCTCGTTCTTCGCTCCCGGTATCCAGATGCCGGCGTATGGCTCGGGTTTGCTCGATAGCGCTTCCGGCATGAAACCCACCTCGACGAACGGCTTGGCGCCGGCTTCGCGGTAGGTATCGAAGATGCGGTCGACGATGGTCCAGTCGTACACCGCCTTGCCCGACGCATCTTCCGTGTAGGCGTTGGTCGATCCCCATTTCAGCCTGGCGGCGCCGTCGCCGGTGGCCAGCAGGAAATGGGTGCGGATGTAAACCGGGGTCGCGCTCAGCGCAGCCAACTCACCTACCAGCTTGCGCCCGTTCCGGGTGTAGGTGTAATTCGGCTCGTCGTAGCCGAAATAGCCATAAATGGGTTTGTATGGTCCGATCCGCCCGGCGGCGTCGACCAAGATCGACACCTGGTTCTGCGCCGAAGCGCCCGCCGCCACCAGCAGAAACAGCAAAAGAGAAAAAGTCCGCATGGGAGTACGCGAACCAATTATATGGCACGGACGAATATCGGGACAGTCCCCGGTTCTCTGCGCTTTCGTGGAGGATTTTCCCCGGTTGCGGCGCGATTCGTTTGGCTTAAGCCGGACCTCCCGGCCTTTGACGGATTTTCCCCGGGGCACAAGCCGCTAGCCGCTTACTTCATCGTGCCCTTTTTCGCCGCGTCCAGGGACACGCCGTTGTCCCGCAGCAGCCGGCCGGTGGCGAATTCGAGCGCGGCCCGCGCCTTCAGCCAGGAACTTTTGGCGGCCACCTCGGTGGATCGCGCCTGCGCCAACAGGCTCTCGTACTGGATGACGAAGAAGGCCGTGGAAGCGCCCACCTGGAAGCGGGCCTGCTCGGCTTCGAGCGATTCCTGCTGGAACTTGCGCGCCTGCGTCGCGGCTTCATAGGAAGCGCGCGCGCGGCGCATGGCGATGAGCGCATCTTCGATCTGCAATGCCACCAGGTTCTGGAGTTGCTTGTAGCGCACCTGGGTCTGTTTTGCCAGCACCTCGTCGCGCGCCCGGTCCGCCTCCGCCACGCGGTTGCGCAGCGGCAAGGTAACCTGCAGGCCGACGGCATAGGTGGGATAGTCGTGCGCCAGCACCTGGCCAAGGGCGCTGCCGTAACCGCCCTGGAACATCTGCGAGACCTGATAACCGGTGAGCGGCCCCGCCAGCCCGCTATTCTGCAACGTCCCGACCAGGTCGATTTCCGGCCGCGTGGCGTTGCGCGAGCCTTCCAGGCCGATGAGCGAGTCTTCCACCTGGAGGCGCGAATGGTTGATGTCCGGCCGCTCCGTCATGGCGTCGGCGATCAGGTCCTGAATGGGGCGCACGTCGTCCTGCGCGGGAATGTCCAGCGTGTCGGTGGGCATGATGTGCGTGCCGCGAAGCTGTTCATCCTCGTCGCGAGTCAGGACGCGGCGCAGAATGGCCTCCTGTTCGTCGAACAGTCCACGCGAGTTGATCAGGTCCTGGCGCGTGGAAAAGACCTCGGCGTTGGCGCGCGTCAGCTCCACCGGCGCCAGCGTCCCCTCATCCACCTGGGCTTGGGTATCGGCCAGCAGTTTTTCGGCCGCCTTGACGGTTTCCTCCTTGACCTTCACGTCTTCGAATAGCGCCACGAAATCGGTGTAGAGCCGGATCACGCCGTAGACCGTGTAGTTGAGCTGGTTCTCGAACAGGTAGCTGGCGATGCGCTGCTCATTGGCAGCGATACGGATGTAACGGCGGTTGAGGTTCAAACCGAAACCGCGCATAAGGGGTTGGGTTACGGTGAGGCCCAGGCTCGAAAGGTTGTACGGGTTATAGCCGATGTTCTGCGCGCTCACCGAATTGTGCGAGTTGTCGAAGCTGAGCGAAGCCGTGGCCCCGCTGCCGAACCCTTGCGTGAGCGCCGCATTGGCGTTCACGCTGTTGTCGACCAGGTTGTTGGTGAGGTTGCTTTGATAGTCGACTTCCGGCGTCGACTGGTGCGAGAAATTCAGCAGGCCGTTGAGCGCCGGGTCGTAGCCCGGCACGGCCGTCCCGCTGGAGAACGGAACCGTGCCGGCGATGGAAAAGTTATCCAGGGGTTCACCGAGGACGCCGGCTTCGAGCGCGTTGGTGGGTACGGAGGTGCCGCTGGTGGCGGACCCCGAGGCCGGACTGACCGCCAGCGGGCTGAAAGGGCCGCCTACGCCCGGCGGGGCTTCGAAGATGCCGTAATCGAGCCCGCGCGCCGTGCCGCCGCCCTTGGTGCGCATCACCTCGGTGCGCGCGCCCTCCAGCATGTACCGCTCCAGCTCGACGTCCAGATTGTTCTCGATGGCCAGCGCCAGCGCATCCTGGAGAGACAGGTAGAGCGTTCCCGCGCGGATCAGTTCCTGAATGTGGCGCGTGTTGGCGAAGCTCAAAGGATGGCCCGCGCGCGGGGCTATCAGATTGGCCCCGATCGGAGCGGGCTGAGGCATGGCGCCCGGGCTTTGCTGCGGCGTCGCGCCGGCCTGCTGCGGGGCCGCGCCGGCTTGCTGCGCGAGGGCTGCGCCCTCGGGACCCACGCCCATCAGCGAGGCGAGGAAGACAAACAAAATCGGTTTTTGCATTCGTTTAGGAGCGTCGTCCGGCGGCGGGTTCGGCCGCGTGGACGGCTTTCACTTTGGCCCCCTCGCGCACGGCATCGCTGGGGTTGATGGCCAGCATTTGCCCTTCTTCCACGCCGGAGAGGGCTTCCAGGCGGTCGCCGAAATCGCGGCCCAGTTGGACGTGGGTGAAGTGAACCCTGCCCGCGCCGTCCACCACCGCCACTTGCGGGCCATCGCTGCGCACCACCAGGGCATCGCTGGGAATCACCAGCGGAGGGTTCGTGCGCGGCACGATTAAATCCACCTGGCTGAACATGCCCGGCAGAAGCAGGCCGCTGCCATTCGGTATCTGAACTTCCACCAGCAGCGTGCGGGTGGCCGGATCGAGCGAGTCGGACGTGCGCGTAACCGTACCGGGGAATTTCCGGTTGGGGCGGTCGGAAACCGAAATGGAAGCGCTCTGCCCCGCGTGCACCGAGCCGGCTTCGCTTTGCGGCACGTTCAGGTAGATGCGCAGCCGCCCGGTCTGCGCCACCCGAAACAGCAGGGTGCTGCCGTCGTTCACCAGCGCGCCCACATCCACGTTGCGGACGGTCACCACGCCGTCGAACGGCGCGCGCACGGTGAGGTATCCGAACAGGTCGTTCAAGCGGGCGACGTTGGCCTGGGCGGCCGCCAGGTTTTTCTGCGCTCCGTCCACCGCCTTCGCCAGGGCCTGCGCGTTAGCCGTTTGAGCCGCCCATTGGGTCTGATAGTTATCGTTGTCCTGGCGCGAAATCACGCCCTTGTGAAACAGGTTGTCGAAGCGCTGGGCGGTGACCTGGGCCAGCCGTTCGTTGCTCCGCCCCTGTTCGAGGTTCGCCTGCGCCTGCTCCACCGCCGCCGCGGCCTGATCGACGGCGGCCTTGGCTTGCAGAATCTGCTGACGCAGCTCCGGCGCGTCGATTTCCGCCATCGGCTGGCCGCTCTTCACCCGGTCGCCGATATCCACGTAGCGCTTTTGGATATAGCCGGCGGCGCGAGCCAGCACCGGCGCTTCCGTCAAGGCTTCGATATTCCCGGGCAGCACCAGGCTTTCCGAATTTCGGGAGCGCTCGACCGGCTCCACATTCACCACCGGAAGCACACCGCCCTGCTGGACGCTCTCCGCGGCGAGGGCGGTTTCCCTCCGCTGGCGCGGCTCGTAGCCAAAATAATAGCCGGCCGCCGCCAGCGCCGCCAGCAGCAGCACCACCACCAGGAACGTGCGGCTGGAAGGCGGCGGCGCGGCGTGATGCGCCACCAGCCTCTTCTGCTCTTCCAGTTGCCGCCTCAGGTCTTCCACCTGGGCGCGCAGTTGGCTCTCGGTAGTGTCGATGTCGTTCATATCAGGTCCTGGGGCCGCATTGTCCGGGCGCTCAAGTATTCGCGTTCCTCTTCGGCGATCCTTTGATCATGGTCTACCGGCACTTTCGTTCGCAACATGCTATACACCAGCGGCACCACAAACAACGTCGTAACCGTGGCCAGCAGCAGGCCGCCGATCACCGCGCGGCCCAACGGCGCGTTCTGCTCGCCGCCTTCTCCCAGCCCCAGCGCCATCGGCAGCATGCCGATGATCATTGCCGCCGCCGTCATGATCACCGGGCGGATTCGCGTATGGCCGGCGGATAGCGCCGCCTCGCGGGAATTCATCCCTACCTCCCGCTGATCGTTGGCGAAGACCACCATCAGAATGCTATTCGCCGTGCCCACGCCGATACACATGATCGCCCCCATCAGCGACGGAACGCTGAACGTGGTTTGGGTCAGAAACAGCATCCACACAATCCCGGCCAGCGCCCCCGGCAACGCCATCAGAATAATGAACGGGTCCAGCCACGATTGAAAGTTCACCACCATCAGCAGGTAGACCAGAACCACCGCGAACGCCATCCCCAGGCCCAGCCGGTAAAACGAGTTCTGCATGGTGGCGATCTGCCCGCGCACATCGACGGTGGTGCCCCGCGGAAGCTGCTTCGTGGTCTCGGCCACGATCCGTTCCACCGCGTCGCCCACCGACCCCAGGTCGCGCCGGTCCACGCTGGCGTAAACGTCGAATACCGGCTGCACGTTGTAATGGTTGACGATCTCCGGCGCCACGCCGCGCGACGCCCCGGCCAGGTTCGACAGCAATTGCGGGCCCGCATCCGCCGCCCCGGGGTTGCCGTAAGCCGTCGAGGATTGCGACGGACCGGCGCCCACCGAGCCGACCGTCGCGTCGGCCGCGCCCGCGATCGAAGTTTGCGTGGTCGAGCTCATGGCGCCGCCCGCAACCGCGATCGGCGTCGCCATCAACGCCGGCATCGAATTCATCTTGTACTGCGGCGTCTGCACGTTCACCGAGTAGCTGACGCCGGTTTTCCAGTCCAGCCATTGCGTCGGCGCGATCTGCCCGCTCGATGCCAGCGACACCAGCAGGCTGTTGCTGACGTCCTTTTCGGTCAGACCGACGTAGCCGGCCTTGTTGCGGTCCACGTCGATATCGATGGTGGGCCAGTCCACCACCTGGTGGATATGCACGTCCGCCGCGCCCGGAATCCGCGCGATCCGGTCGCGCAACCGGTTGGCGATCCGGTAATTCACTTCCGGCGTGCGCCCCACCACCTGCACGTCGATGGGCGCCGGCAAACCGAAGTTCAGAATCTGGTTGGTGATGTTGGCGGCCTCGAAATAGAACACCGCTTCGGGGAAGCGCCGGCGCAGGCGCCTTCGCAAGCGGTCGGTGTACTCGGCCGTGGGACCGTGCTCGTCCCGCTTGAGCGAGATCAGAATGTCGCCATCGGCCACGCCCAGCGTGGGGTTGTCGCCGAAGGCCAGGTTGAAACCGCCGTTGGGAACGCCGATGTTGTCGATGATGCTGTCGATTTCCGCCGGCGGAATTTCCTCGCGAATCTCGCGCTCGATTTCCTGAAACAGCACCTCCGTCTGCTCGATGCGCGTACCCGAAGGAGCCCGGGCGTGCAAACGCAACTGCCCGGAATCGACCGTGGGAAAGAAATCGCGCCCGATGAAACCGGACAGGCCGAGCGAAAGCGCCACGAATACCGCGAACGAGATGAGCACCGGGGCGCGATGGTTCAGGCACCAGTCCAGCAGCCCGGCATAGGCGGTCCGCATCCGCTCGAAGCGCCGGGCGAAGACGTAGTGCGCCTTCCAGATGGGGCCCGTTCCGCCCGCCGATTCGCCGTGCTCCCCTTGGGCGTAAAGCTGCACTTCCGGCTTCAGCATGAAGTGCACCATGGGCGGAATCAGGGTTCGCGAAAGAAGATAGGAAGCCAGCATGGCGAACACCACCGCCTCGGCCAGCGGCGTGAACAGGTACCTGGCCGCGCCCGTGAGCAGCAGCACCGGCACGAAGACGATGCAGATGGAAAGGGTGGAAACGAACGCCGGCGCCGCAATCTGCTGCGCGCCATCCAGCACCGCCCGCACCAGCGGCTTCTTCATGCCCATGTTGCGATGGGTGTTTTCGATTTCCACGGTGGCGTCGTCCACCAGAATGCCCACCGCCAGCGCCAGCCCGCCCAGCGTCATCACATTGATGGTGTGGCCCATCAGGCTGAGCATGATGAGCGAAACCAGGATCGAGAGCGGGATCGAAATACACACGATGACGGTGCTGCGCCAGCTCCCCAGAAAAATCAGGATCATCAGCCCGGTCAGACACGCCGCGGTGACCGCTTCCCGCACGACCCCGTTGATGGCGGCTCGCACGAACAGCGATTGATCGAACAATTGCCGCACTTCGAGCGCCGCGGGCAGCCCGGCCAGAATCCTGGGCAGCGCCTTCTTCACCCCGTTCACTACCGCCAGCGTCGAGGCTTTCCCGCTGCGCAGAACCGTGACCAGCGTCCCGCGCGTTCCGTTGGTGCGCACGATCGACGTCTGCACGTTGTAGCCGTCGCGTACCTGGGCCACGTCGCGGACGTAGATGGGCGCGCCGTTTACGATCTTCAGGGGCAGATTGTTCAGGTCCGCCAGCACGCGCGGGCTGTTGTTCAGCCGCACCTGGTAGTCCCTGGCGCCGATCTTGGCATCGCCCGCGGGCAGAATCAGGTTCTGGTTCGCCAGCAGGTTCGACACGTCCACCGGCGACAATCCCTTGGCGTAAAGCTGGTCGGGAATTAGGTCCACCATCACGGAACGGAATTTGCCGCCGAACGGCAGCGGTACCGCCGCGCCCTGGACGGTGGCAAGCTGGGTGCGGATATAGTTCAGGCCCAGGTCGAACAATTGCTGTTCGCTGAGCGTCTTGCTCGCCAGGCTGAGCTGTAGAATGGGCACGCTCGAAGCGTCGTATTTGATAATGCTCGGGGGCGTCGTCCCGGGCGGAAAAATTCGCAGCAGGGTTTGCGAGATCGCCGTCACCTGCGCCAGCGCCATTTCCACCTTCACGTTAGGCTGGAAGTACACCCGCGTCACCGACACGCCGCTATACGACTGCGACTCGATGTGCTCGATGTCGTTTACCGTGGTCGTCATGGCCCGCTCGAAGACGGTGACCATCCGCTTTTCCATCTCTTCGGGCGAAAGGCCGTTGTAGCTCCAGACGATGCTCACCACCGGGATGTCGATATACGGAAAAATATCGACCGGCATGGTGACAATGGAAGCAACCCCGAGGACGGCGATCAGCATCGCCATCACCACAAACGTGTAAGGACGGCGGATAGCTAGTTTTACGATCCACATGCGGAATTATGGTTAGGCCAGGCGCTACCGGGGCGCGGAAAGGACCTGCACTGATATTCAATTCTACCTGATCGCAGAATTTTTGGATGATTCGATACCCGCCACGGGCCTGACTCTTTCGAGCTATGGCCGTAGAAGGTGGGGCGGACGCCCTCGTCCGCTCGACCCCTGGCCGCGCTCTTTTCTCCACAGTAAACTCCCGCGCGACAATGAATCTATGCGTGCATGGCTCATGGATTCCTACGACGGTATAGAAAAGCTGCGGCTGGCCGAAACCGCGCCGCCCCCGTGCGCTCCGGGAGAAGTGCTGCTGCGCGTGCGTTTCGCCGCCCTGAACCCCGCCGACGCATTCCTGGCGCAGGCGATGTACCCGGCCAAACCCGCCCTGCCGCACGTGCTCGGCCGCGACGGGGTGGGGGAAGTGGCCGCCGTGGGCGACGGGGTCGCGTGGCCGCGGGTGGGCGAGATGGTGGGCATCCTGCGCTGCGACGCCGGCGTCGAGCGTTGGGGAACCCTGGCCGAGCAGGTCGCCATTCCGGCCGGGAGCGTCACGCCGGTTCCCGAAGGCTGGAGCTTGGAAGAGATGGCCGCCGCCCCGCTGACCTTCCTTACCGCCTGGCAGGCGCTCACCCAGTGGAGCGATCCGCCCGCGCCGCCGCGGTCCGGATCCTCCATCCTGGTCACCGGCGCTTCGGGCGGCGTCGGCGTGGCCACCGTACTGCTGGCCCGTTCCATGGGATTGCGCGTCGTGGCCCTTTCCCGCAGCGCCGAAAAAGGCGCCAGCCTCCTCCAACTCGGCGCCGGCTTTATCTTCGACCCCGGCGACCCGGACCTGCGCAGGAAAGTTGCCGCCGCTCTGGCTCCCGATAAGCTGGACCTGGCAGTGGACAACGTGGGCGGGCCGTTGTTCAATCAGCTCGTCGCCATGCTCGGCAATCGCGGCCGGATCAGCGTGGTGGGCCGCAGCGGAGGCACCGTCCCGGAGTTCAACACCGCCACCCTGTTCTTCCGCCGCAACCGCATCGGCGGCGTGTCGGTGGGCTCCTATTCCCCGCCCGAGGCGCAGGCTGCATGGCGGGAAATCGTCAGCCGCCTACGCGCCATCGATCGCCTTCCCGTAGTCGACCGCGTTTTCGCCTTCGAAGACGTCAAGGCTGCCTTCGCCCGCCTGGCCGCGAGCCCCATGGGTAAAGTCGTGGTCCGGGTCTGATTCGCCCGTGCTACGATTCCGCCAATCGTACTACACTGGAGTTCCACGGCAACATGCACATACCGGATGGTTACCTTAGCCCGGCCACCTGCGCGGCGCTCTATGCCGGCGCGGCGCCGTTCTGGTATGTGGCCGTCCAGCGCGTCAAAAAGTCGCTGCAGACGCGCCTCATCCCCTTGCTCTCGCTCTTCGCCGCGTTTTCTTTCGTGGTGATGATGTTCAACCTGCCGCTGCCCGGCGGCACCACCGGACACGCGGTCGGCGTCGGCCTCGCCACCGTGGTGCTGGGGCCGTGGGCCGCCATGTTGGCGGTTTCGGTCGCCCTCGTCATTCAGGCCCTGTTCTTCGGCGACGGCGGGATCACCGCCATCGGCGCCAATTGTTTCAACATGGCTGTTGTCGGCGCGCTGGTCTCCTACGCCGTCTACCGTCTTCTGGCCGCCCGCGCGCCTCTCACCGCGCCGCGGCGGGCACTGGCGGCCGGTGTCGCCGGCTACCTCGCCATCAACGTTTCCGCCCTCTGCGCCGCCATCGAGTTCGGTATCCAGCCGCTGCTCTACCGCACCGCCTCCGGCGCGCCTCTCTATTGCCCCTATCCGCTCCAGGTGGCCATTCCGGCCATGATGATCGGCCACCTGACCATCGCCGGACTGGCCGAATTCGTCGTCTCGGCCGGCGTGGTTGCCTTCCTCGAGAAGTCCGACCCGTCCCTGCTGCGATCCACCGCCGGCCGCCTCATTCCGGCCGGCGCCCCGGCCGCCTCCTTGCGTCCGCTTTGGGCCGGGCTCGGCGCGCTGCTGGTGCTCACGCCGCTGGGAATTCTCGCGGCCGGATCCGCCTGGGGCGAATGGGCGGCTTCGGATTATGCCGATCCGGCCGTCCGCCGCCAGATCGCGGCCTCGTCGTTCCACCAGGCCGCGCCCGCCCAGGCGCCCGCCGGCCTGGCCCATCTCTCCTCGCTCTGGACCGCGCCCTTCGCCCGCTACGCTCCCCCCTACGTCCGCAGCGTCGCGTTCGGCTACTTACTCTCCGCCATGTTCGGCGCCGGCCTGATTGTGCTGGCCTGCCTCGCCTTCGGGCGATTCCTGCGCGCCGGCTACCGGCCGGAGCGGTCCACATGAGCCGCCGCCGCGGCTTCGCCGAGCGCACCATCGAGGGGTTGTACCAGGCCATCCAGCGAACTCTCGAGGCCGAAGCTTCCGCGCGCCGCGGCGGCCTGCTTCAATCGCTCGATCCCAGGGTCAAGGTGGCCGGCCTGTTCGCGCTTATCCTGGTCAGCGTGCTGGCGGCCCGTCTTGGTGTCATCGCCGCCATCCTTGGCCTCGCCGTCTTACTGGCCGCGCTTTCGCTCGTCCCCTTGCGCCTCCTCGCTGCGCGCGTGTGGGTCGCCGTGCTCTTCTTCACCGGCACCGTCGCTCTGCCGGCCCTGTTCCTCACCCCCGGCCCGCCGCTCTATCGCATTCCCGGCCTCGGCTGGGCCATAACCGCGCCGGGAGCCACCTCCGCGGCTTTCCTGGTCCTGCGCGCGGAAACCGCCGCCACGCTGGCCCTGCTGCTCGCGCTCACCACCCCCTGGATGCACGTTTTGAAAGCCCTCCGCATTTTCCGCGTGCCGGTGGTATTCGTGGTGGTGCTGGGCATGACGTCGCGCTATATTCTGCTGTTGGTCGAAACCGCGCACGAAATGTTCGAATCGCGCCGCAGCCGCACCGTCGGCCGGCTCACCTCCGCCGATCGCCGCCGCATGGCCGTCGCCAGCGCCGGCGTCCTGCTCGGCCGCACCCTCCAATTGGGCGGCGACGTCTACCTCGCCATGCAGGCGCGCGGTTTCCGCGGCGAAGTCTATCTCCTCGACGACTTCCGCATGACCGCCGCCGATTGGCTCGCCCTGGCCGTCTTTGCCGCCCTCTGCTCCGCGGCCGCTTGGTTGGGTCGGTGATTGGATGCTGTTCGACGTCGCCCAGCTCACCTACCGCTACGACAGCCTGACCGCGCTCGACCGCCTGAGCCTTGCCTTTCCCGAAGGCAGCCGCGTGGCCCTGGTGGGCGCCAACGGTTCCGGCAAGTCCACCCTGCTGCGCCTCCTCGACGGCCTGTACTTCCCCCAGTCCGGCACGGTCCGCTTCCGCGGCGAAGAACTCACCGAAGCGCGCTTCGCCGACGACCGGTTCGCCTTCCGCTTCCGCCGCCAGGTGGGCCTGGTGTTTCAGAACCCCGACGTGCAACTCTTCAACCCCACCGTCTTCGACGAAGTGGCCTTCGCCCCTTTGCAGCTCGGTTGGCCCAAGCCGGAAGTCTGCCGGCGCGTGGCCGAAATCCTGGAGCGCCTGCGCCTCTCTCACCTCAAGGACCGCGTGCCCCACCACCTTTCCGTTGGCGAAAAAAAACGCGTGGCCCTGGCCAGCGTGCTGGTACTCGACCCCGCCGTTCTGCTGCTCGATGAGCCCCTCGCCTCCCTCGATCCACGCAGCCAGAGCCAGCTCATTGACCTGCTGGTGGAATGGGGCGGCGGCGCCAAATCCGTCATCACCGCCACCCACGATCTCGGCGATCTGGCGGACATCGCCGACCGCTGCTACGTCCTCGATGCCGGCCGCGTGGCCGCCGAGGGCACTCCGGCCGAGGTGCTGGCCGACCGCCCTCTTCTGGAACGCACCAACTTGGTCCACGCCCACCGCCATCGCCACCCCTCCGGCGAGACCCATTCCCACTCGCATCTTCATCCGCGCCAGGAGTGAGTGGCGATGCCGGTTTCTTGGGAGTCTTTGAAAAGGAGCGCCTCGCCCCGGTGCCTGGCGTGCGCGCTGGCGAAGCAGCCGCCGAAAATTCGGCGCGGCCGCCAACCTCAGATAAAGAGCGAGACCTTGCTGGTTCCGGCTTCGGCGAGGAAGGTGGCGACGCCACACAGAGTGCGATTGGGATAATCGATCATTTCCGCGCTCTTGAACCCCATTAGGTCCATGCTCATCTGGCAGATGCAAATCTGCACTCCGGATTCCGCGGCGCGACGGAGGAGTTCCTCGATCCCCAGGACGTTCTTCTTCTTCATGAGCCGCTTCAGCATGGCCGTGCCCATCCCGCCCATATTCATCTTCGAAAGTTTGAGCGCCGGCGCACCCTTGGGAAGCATCCAGGAAAAGAGCCGGCTCATGAAATCCTTGGGCGGCGGGATCTTCTTGGGATCGCGCAAAGCCGGGATGGACCAGAAGGTAAAGAACATCGTGACCTTTTCAAACATCGCCGAGGCGCCGGTGGCAATGATGAGGGCGGCCAGAATGCGATCGAGATCCCCGCTCATGACGACCATCGAAAGCTTATCCTCCGGGGCGTTCGCCACCAGAGTCTCGGTTCCCGTCTCCAGCGCCTCCACCCTGCGCTGCAGGTCCGAGATCAAGCTCCGCAAAGCCGATAACTCCATGATATCGCCCGTCAAAATGCGCTCCTTCACGCCAGTTGTGTAATATATCGGATAAAATCCACCACTTATCCTATTTTGACTTTTGTTTCAATCTGCCCGGCCGCATCGAGATCCGAAAGCGCCGAGCGAATCTCCTTCTCGATCAGCTTCGCGTCGCCGGCGTCGAGACTCCCCGCCACCGTAACCTTTCCTGTGGAGGAGTCGGCTGTGACTCTAAGATCGAGGCCGTAGGTATCGGGATTGTTCATCAGCCGGATTTGGGCGATGGTGGCCAGGCGCAGGTCTCTGACGACTTTGAGAGACTTGTCGGTGGGGCGGAACCTCTCATCCTCCAACGCGGCCACCACCATCTGGATGGCGTCCTCGACGGTGATCTTGCTGAGGTTGAGAACGATGTCGAACTGGGCGGCGCTCATCACATCGATGTCGTAGAGAAACTGCGTCCACCGCTTCCTATCCCTATCGATGGCTTCGATCCGGTGGATGGCTTCATATCTGGATATGCCTAACTCGGCCATCATGGTCGCGGCCCGGTTCTCCATGGGCGCGTTTACTCTGACCCCCAGCACGAAGGGCACCTCGCCCAACAGGATATGAGCGAGGTTGCCATGGTAGATCACGGATTCCTGCAGCACAAAATCGAAGAGCGCCGCCTTGAAACATGCAAGATAGTGCTTGCGCGCGTCGGCATAGTTTTCCCCACTGGTGTCCGGTTAGAAGTCGAAT
The DNA here is from genome assembly GCA_052325345.1 of Bryobacteraceae bacterium. Classification (GTDB taxonomy): domain Bacteria; phylum Acidobacteriota; class Terriglobia; order Bryobacterales; family Bryobacteraceae; genus JBEKYD01. The sequence goes on along the minus strand of JBKQVG010000108.1, from coordinate 11,113 downwards.
AGAATCAGTTGGTTGCCGGCGTCGGCTAAATCGTTCTCGGAGTCGGACGCCTGAAGTGCCTGTAAAATGGGCGTTTTCTCGAAGAGCGTGACGCTCAGAATCTGTAGCATTTGGTAGAGGCTCGTTTCCAGGGCCAGCCTCTTTCGGACGATGGCCACCAGCACGTAGACCGAGACCGCGATCCAGATTTGCGTCTTCACCGCGTTCTCGCTGGTGCCGTAGAAGGCCTTGATCCGCAAGTGCTGCTTGATCCACTTGAAGAACAATTCCACCTGCCATCGCGACTTGTAGATCTGGGCGATGGTAAGTGCCGGCAGCGTGAAATTGTTGGTGAGGAACTTGAATCGCTTCCTCGTTTTCACATCGAGATAACTCACGCGCCGGAGGGTGTCCGGGTACGCTTTGGCGGAGTCGATGGCGGTCAGAATGACAGTGTGATCGGAGCGCACACCGGTGGTCTTGTCCACCGGATGCGAGTAGCGGCGCTGGAGCACAATGTTGGACTTGGTACGGACGACGAAGAAGGCCGCGCTCAACGTGAAGACGTAGAGGCGTTCAAAGTCCACGTAGCCGCGGTCCATGACGTAGAACGCGCCGGCCTCCGGGAGAACCTCGTCGAGGATGTTGACATCATGCACTTTGCCGTTGGTAATGCTGATAAACGTGGGGATATTGCCGTGCAGGTCCAGCAACGTGTGCATTTTGACGGCGGCTTTGTGCTTGCGGAATTTCGCCCACGGAAACAGATTGAGGCACAGATCAATGGTGGTCGAATCCAAAGCATAAAGGCTTTGGTCGAGATCCACGCCGAGCGGATCGTCGGCGTAGAGCGGCCGTGCGATGCGGATTAAGACATGGGCGAAGTCGGCAAAGATCCGCCAGTCGCGTAACTCGTTGGCATCGGCCAGAGTGGTGCGCACCACCGTGCCGCGAAAGCCCAGGTGATAGAGTTTGCCGCTCACCGAGCGCAGACAGGCTTCGATGTCCCGGAGACTCTCGCGATAGGTCAGTTGGGCGAAGGCCATCGCCAAATATTGATCCCAATAAGAGAACCTCCTCCACCTCGGATCGTTATCGTAACGCGCCACGCATTTCTGGAACTCCTTGTGAGGGAGATGTGCAATCAACTCCGAGAAGACGAACCTGCCAACATGCATCCCCCATTGTCGAGGAAGGCGGGGAGAGAGGCGCGGACGGCATTCTCATCGGCTCAGCGTTCAAATCGTTCCCGGCCAGAATTCCCGCTACCCGCTAGCAAGGATGAGACTTATTGAATTTCGCAAAGTACTTTACCGGACACTAGTGTAAGTAATTTATTCGCCCGCATCGAACCCAATTTGCCACCGGAACGAAGCCAAACCCGCAGCCGAACATCAACCCCGAACGTCGAGCCCCCATCTCGCGCTCCGGGCCCGCAATCGCCGGGATTACACTAGAGGCTGGAGGCACGTTGCAGTCACACGGTCACAGCCATCGCGGGACGGGAACGGTTTTGCGGTGGTCGCTGGCCGCAACCCTGTTGTTCGTAGCCTTCGAAATCGTGGCCGGAGTGCGGGCCCATTCGCTGGCGCTGGTTTCCGACGCGGGGCACAACTTCACCGACGCCCTGGCGCTGCTGCTGGCGTGGTTCGGCGTCTACCTGGAATCGAAGCCCGCCGACGAATCGAAGACTTACGGCTACCATCGCGGCGGCGTGCTTGCGGCCTTCGTCAACGCCCTCACCCTGGTGGCGCTCTCCGGCTGGATCCTGTACGAAAGCGTGCTGCGGCTGCATCATCCCCGGCCGGTTTCGGCGGGCATCATGATGGCCGTGGCCGGGCTTGGGCTGGTATTGAACGGTGGCATCATGCTGGCGCTCGCCCGGGCGCGGCGCCACGATGTGAATATCCGCGGCGTGTTCTTGCACATGCTGGGCGATGCGTTGGGCTCGATTGCCATCTTCGCCGGCGCCATCGCCATCCACTACACCGGCTGGGAGCAGTTCGATCCGCTGCTTTCGATCGCCATCGCGCTGCTGATCGTCTGGACCGCGCTCGATATCATCCGCGAAACGCTCAACATTCTGCTCGAAGGGCTGCCGCGCGGCATTCGCCTCGCGGAGGTTGCGGCCGCCGCCTGCTCGATCGAAGGCGTGCTGAGCGTCCACGACCTGCACATCTGGAGCCTGGGATCGAGCACCCACGCCTTGAGCTGCCACGTGCTGATCGCCGACGTGCCGCCGTCGGCCAGCGAAGTCGTTCTGCAGCGTTTGAATTGCATGCTGGCGGAACGGTTTCATATTCACCACACCACCGTGCAGTTCGAGCATGTCGTATGCCCGATGGCGGACGGCTGCGCGATTCCCTCTGAGCGCGAGTCCCTTCAGGCGCATTCGCAGCCGCACAGGCATTGAACGGCGGGAGCCAAACTTCTAACTTCTAACTTCTAACTTCCACCGAGCAGCTCCAAATAGCGGGCCAGCACTTCCATGCCGCGGTAGAAGTTGGGCAGATGAAACTTCTCGTTGGGCGCGTGCAGGTTGTCATCGGGCAAGCCGAAGCCCATCATGACGCTGGGAATGCCCAGGTATTCCTGGAACACGCCCACGATGGGAATGGAGCCGCCGGAGCGAATGTAGACGGTGGGCTTGCCGAAAATTTCTTCCAGCGCCTGTGCGCCGGCGTGAATGAAAGGATTGTCGGGGTCGGTGAGCGAGGGCTCGCCGGTATGCAGCACCTTCAATTCGGCGGTGACGCCGCGCGGGCAGGCGGCGGCAATCGCGGCGCGCAACTGTTCGGCGGCCTCGGCGGTGGTCTGGCCGGCCACCAGGCGGGTGCTGATCTTGGCCACGGCGCGGGCCGGGATCACGGTCTTGGCCCCTTCGCCGGTGAAGCCGCCGCGGATGCCGTGAACTTCGAAGGTTGGCCGCGCCCAGAGACGCTCGAACAGGGGCACGCCGGGCTCGCCTAACAGCGCGGGCGCGCCGATTTCCTTTGCGGTGTACTCCTTTTCATCGAAGGGAAGCCGTTGCCACGCCTCGCGTTCCTTGGCGCTGGGCGGAATCACGCGATCGTAGAAGCCGGGGATCTGAATGCGCCCCTGGCGGTCTTTGAGCGCGCAAACGATTTCGGCGATGGCCTGCAACGGATTGGGCGCGGCGCCGCCGTACTGGCCGGAATGCAGGTCGTGGGAGGCGCCCTGGACCGCCAGTTCCGCGTAGACCATGCCGCGCAAGCCGACGCAGATGGTGGGCAGGTCCGGAGCGAACAGCTCGGTGTCGCAAACCACCGCTGCGTCTGCTTTCAGACGCGCCGGCCGGGTCTTCACATAAGCTTCGATGTGCTCTCCCCCGGTCTCTTCTTCGCCTTCCAGCAGGAACTTCACGTTCACCGGCAGGCGGCCGGTGGTTTTCAGCAGGCCCTCGACGGCTTTGATCTGCAGGTAGACCTGGCCTTTGTCGTCGGCCGCGCCGCGGGCGAAGATGTCGTTGCCGCGAACTTCGGGCTCGAATGGCGCCGACTTCCATTCGTCGAGCGGATCGGGCGGCTGTACGTCGTAGTGGCCGTAAAAAAGAACGGTCGGCTTGCCGGGTGCGCCCAGCCACTCGCCATATACCAACGGATTGCCCTGGCCTTCGATCAGCTCCGCCGCCAGGCCGAGCGCTTCGAGCTCGGCGCGGGCGAACTCGGCGGCTCGCTGGATATCCGGCTTGTGCTCGGAAAGCGTGCTAATGCTGGGGATGCGGAGAAAGGCCTTCAGCCCCTCGAGGAACTCGGCTCGATGATCGTGGTAGTAGTTCATGAGGACTCTCCGTAATACGGTAGCAGTATGCGGGCCACCGGAGCATGGCCCCGGCCGTTTCGAGGGACCTGCAAATCTGTAGCGCCACCGCTCCCTGAGAAGCCGTGAAGAAATATAGCCACAGATGAACACGGATAAACACCGATAAAGAAGGCAGAGGTATTATCTGCGTTCATCGGTGTTCATCTGTGGCTATAAATTGAATCTTTCACAGCATCTGACGGTCCCGGCTCAGTAAGCGCCATCCCTTCAACGCCGATTCCGAGCCGCGCGCGCAAGCAAGCGGTTTCTTCGAATTTTGCAAGCCCCTCATTACGCCTGACGCACTTCCACTCTTTCCGATTCCCGCGGGGTGGAAAATCAAACGTCGGAAATAAGGAAACAGGTAGCCTGTCACCAGTTTGCTGCCAGAAGTAATCTTCGATAGCGGTCGATTACAGTCCTGAAAAGGCTTGTGTCGGCGGTTCGATTCCGTCCCTGGCCACCATGTTTTCAAGCACTTACGCAGCACGATTTCCCCAGTTTCATTCCAATTCATTCCAAAATTCTGGCTTGTCGGAGTCTGCCCCGGAGTGAAATTTCGGCTTGGATGCAGGGCTGGCGGAGAGATGGCCCTGCCAGTTTTCCCCCAGAACATCGCTCAACAATCGAGAACCCCGGCCCAACCACCACCCCGCCATCCGAAATCGCCCCACAGCCTCAGTGTCGCTCCTGGCGGGCATCCTGTGAGCCGATGTGATCCCCGATTGCACGCCTGCCCTGGCTGCGCCGACCAGCATGACGAATGCCACCGGACCGTGATGACTGCAAAAAGACACTCGCCCTCCTGGGTCGCAAGGGCGGCGCGACCCTGGCCGAGAGATCGCCAAGGCCACCGGCTGGCACAGCATCCGGGGCTTCATCAGGGGCAGCGTCACCCAGAAGATGGGGCTCAAGGTGGAGAGCACAAAGAATGATGCCGGAGAACGGTCCGGATCGCGAAGTAAGGTTACACCACCGCCCCCGCGCCGCCTGACGTACCGGGCGGCTTTCTTGCTTCAGGACAATGTCTTCCATCACATTGGAATACGTGCGGGTCACCGTCGCGCAGCCGGAATCGATAGTTGCAGCATAGGGTGTCAGAAGATATGCTCGAATCTGCGAGGCTTAGACCGTGAACGTCAAGACCATCGATAACGGCTTACTATTGTATTCCGACCGGGATGTGAATTCCTCCACCACGCACGTTGAAGAAGGCCGATATGTCGAACTCGGTATCCCGCGTGAAATCGGTGGGCGGGAGTGGGTCGAGGCGCGGCTGACCAATGGGACTATCGGCCTCGCCCTTCTTCCCTCAATCCGTAGTCATACTGATTACCGTGGTGGAGCGGCACCTATCGGACACCAGAGTGGGCTGGGTACGAGGCAGCGCGGCAAGCTCGAAGTTGGTCCAGATGAACTTGCGCAACTTCAGGTCGTGAAGAACAGTTTTTCCGAGGTATCGTCAGGGCATTTTATTCGCAAGGGAGAATTCAGAACCCTACCAGAAATCGAGATCATCCGCAGGCTGAAATCTCTCGCGACCACGCACTGCCTTGCAGAAGTGACCGTTGGCGCGGCGTCCCTTTCGTTAAAGAACAGGACCGAGAAGCCACCATGGTTAACCGTGGATGTCTTTAAGGTCGGGGAGAATAAGTATGTAATTAGGGGTTGGAAATCCTGGGGCGCCAACTACGATGACGATACCTGGGACGCGGCCTAGTTGTCGCCACGCTTTCACTGGCGGCGTCACGGGAAACAGGCTCGGCGAGACCACCAAACAACAGTCAACCTAAACGAGCTGGACCCAAAGTATTGCGATGTGATTGTTCGGCGGTGAAAGGGATATCGATCACGCGACCTTGCCGCCCGGTCTTCTCGCAGGCGATCACCGTCGTCCCGCTACCGGCAAATGGATCGAGGATCGTGTCCCGACTCTTGCTGTTGTTCCGGATCGCCTGCTCGACCAACTCCACCGGCTTCATGGTGGGGGGCTCGCGGTTGGCGGCGGGCCGGTTGATCGTCCACGCATCGCCCTGGTTCCGGTCGCCGCACCAGAAATGTTCCGCTTCTGTCGCGACAACCCAAAATGCACGCAGCGGCTACCGAACATCCACCCTGACATTCCAGACCTCGCTACGGGCAGCGTATCGCTCGTGGGGGCAATTCTGAGGACGTTTGGCTTCCGGTTGTGCGTCCAGGTCTCGATCCACCGGGAGAACCCGGGGACATCCCGCGTGTTTCCTCAAAAAATTCCGCCTCGCCGATTAACCCAACAGCCATGGCGAGAATCGGCACGTTACCGGTGGTTACCGGAGTGACATCCTACCCCCCAAAACCAGCGGCTGCCGAGACTCAGCGGTAGGCGTCGCGGCGGTTGCGGACGCGGAGGACATCGATCCAAGCGCCGTGATCGTGGAAGCGAACGCGCCAATCGCCGACGCGGAGATGGAACTCGGGCGGGTGGATGCCGCGCAATCCCTGGACATTGCCGGCGCCGGTGGTAGCGAAGCGGTGGATCGCCGCGGCGATACGCAGAGCCACGGGGCGGTCAATAGCGGCCAGATCGGCTTGGGCCTGGGTGGAAACGACGACGCGCTTGATCACGAGGGGTCCTGGTAGTTTTTCACTTCCTCCATGGTGAAGCCGAGGTCGGCGACCACTTTTTCAAACGGAATCCCCGGATTATGCTTGAGCCACTCGCGGGCTTCGGCGATGGCGCGCTCTTCTTCCTCCGTAACGGGTTCGTCGTCAATGGGTGCGTTGGCCAGGGCGCGGGAAACGGGATCCACCATCGCTTCCAGCAGACTCCGCACGGCGTTCAGTTTCTCGGCCGGCAGCATGTCCAGCAACGCGTGGGCCTGCTCGCGTTCTTGATTGAGATTCGGGTCCATGGTTTTCCTTTTGGCCGCTGCGTTTTGGCCATCACGCGGCTCACACGGAAGCGCTTCACCAGACTATCGAGCACGACCGCTGAGTTGAACCGCCCGATCAGCTCTCGCACTATTGTCAGTATACTCAAGTACACGAGAGTCGATTCGCAGCCTGGACTGCGCCGTTTTTCCCGTAACGGAAATCGGCCTGACGCGAAATCCCGGTCACAGAACTTTCCAGATTATTTCAGACCCCGAAATCCTTTCCTCCCATCGCCTCGTCTCTGCCGCATTTCTCACCGTCCCAGTCGTCGTGCTACATCTCAACATGGGGAGCCGCTATCGTCTGGTAAGGCCCCGGGAGCGAACCCAAACTGAAAATACCAAACGAACCCAATTTTCCTTTCAACAAAAAGAAACAAAATAACTTATTCGCTCAACACCAACCCAATTCGGCCCCTTTTCCGGACCCAAACTCGGGGACCCCGACCAGCTCCGAAAAGCGCACAAAGATGCACAATGGTGCACAAATCGCCGAACCCGGAGCTCCGCGCCCCCCTCCCGCGCCCCTCTTTCGCTTCCACACCGCAGCCCCGGCCATCCCCCGAGATTTCCCCCCGCCTCGTGTTACGCTCAGCTTTCAGGGGCGGAACAGGGACAGCCCGGCTTAAGCCCCCCGCGTTTTCGCGAAAGGTCCTAGAGCGCTCTGGAATTTGAAGTTCCTGAAGCGCTGCAGCCGAATGACTCACAATCGGCGTCCTATTTTGACTATCAGCCGGATTGGGCGCTCCGCGAGAGCGAAGACTGAGAAGCCGTGAAGAAATATAGCCGCAGATGAACACCGATACACGCCGATAAAGAAAACAGAGAATTTATCTGCGTTCATCGGTGTTCATCTGTGGCTATAAATTGAATTTTTCACAGCATCTGACCTCCCCGGCTTCGGCGAAGCGTTTACCGCTCAGCCGACGGCCGTTTCGACCTTGGCTTCGTTCTTTACCGGCCGGCTGGACACCTTCGGTTCCGGCCGCACGATATCGATGCTGCCTTTGAAGTAGGCGCCGTCGTCGATGCTGATGCCGGCCGCTTTTATGTCGCCCACCAGGCTGCCCTGTCCGCGAATGGCGATTTTCTCGGCCACTTCCACGTTGCCGCGCACCGAGCCGAAGATGGTCACCTCGCGGGCCTTGATGTTGGCGCGGACCTTGCCGTTCGGACCCACCGTCAACTGGCTTTCGGATTGTAAGCTGCCCTCTACCTCGCCATCCACCACCAATTGCTCGCGAGCGTAGATTTCCCCTTGGATGTTCATGGCGGCTCCGATGGAGGCAGTCTGACGCGCCGGCTCCGCGCGCGGCGTCGGTGGCGTATAGCTAGGGGCCGTGCGGGTAGGCTCGGGCGCCGGCCGTGCCGGCGGTTCGTGGTGTTGCTGGGCCTGTCTATTCCACAAGTGCGTATCTCCTTTATGATTGGGGCGAGAGAAAATCAATCCTATTCTCAGCATCCCAACTACCAGCGCGTAAGTCTGTGGAATCGCTAACAATTAGGCGCCAGAAAGTTGGTTCGGGGGGGAGAAGGAGTAGTGGGAAAAGCCGCGCCGGGTAAGTTTTACTCAGGCCGAAATCTCGGGTCGCCGGCTACAGGGAAATCGCCAACTGGCCGATAGAGTCTATCGTGATCGGCCGTGTCAAACTCCTCACCAAGCTTGTCGCCTTAGGCGGCTTGCTGGCGGTGGCGCCTCTGACGCTTGCCGGCGTCGCCGTATGGCGGCAGAATGTGCGCGCCGCTTCGATCGCCGCAGCCTCCGGCCGGGGCGCGGCGGTCGCCGGCATGGAACAGATCGTGGAGAGCGTTTACTCCATGTGCGATGCGGCGCGTGTTCCCCTGGAGCAGGCCGTCCGCATCGGGTTGGATGGCGCGTGGATCGAGGCGCGCCAGCGCGGCGGTTTTCAGTTAAACCCGCGTCAGACCGTGGTCTGGCGTGCCGTGAACCAATTCGATCACTCGGGCCGGCATGTTTGGCTGCCCGCTCTGCTGCTGGGCGGCGCGTGGCTGGGCCGGACCGCGGATCCCGCGACACCGGTTCCCCTGGTGGATGAAGTGCGGGCCTTGACGGACGCCAGCAGTACGGTTTTCCAGCGAATGAACGCGGCAGGCGACATGCTGCGGATAGCGACCAACGTGGCGGGAGCCGACGGCAGACGGGCGATCGGCACCTTTATTCCATCGGTCAACCCGGATGGCGCGCCCAATCCTGCGGTGTCGACCGTGTTGCGGGGAAAAGCTTACGTGGGCCGTGCGTTTGTGGTGTCGTCCTGGTATTTGACCGGCTATTCGCCCATCCGCATGAACGGCGTGGTGGAGGGCATGTTGTACTTGGGCATCCCGGAAACACGGGCGACCGGCATTGTTCGCGGGACGGCGCTCAAGCTGCACCCCGGGCGAAGCGGTTACGTCCTCATCGTGAATGCGGCCGGCTCCAGTCAGGGCCGATATCTGGTTTCCGCGGGCGGGCGCCCCGAGGGCGCCAACGCCTGGGATGCGCAAGACAGCCAGGGCCGATACTTCATTCGCGACATCTGCCGCAAGGCTCTGGCGCTCGCCGGGGCGACCGGAATGGATTCGTATGCCTGGCGGGACCCGAACGAGTCGGTTGCGCGGGCGCGGATGGTCGCGTATCGCTATTACAAGCCTTGGGACTGGGTAATCGGGGTGGCAATTCCGGAAGACGAGGTGTTGGAAGGCGTGCGCCACATGGCGGCCGAGTCGGCGCGCGGCATCCGCTACCTGGTGGGGATTCTGGTGGCGGCGTTGGCACTGGCGTGTGCCACGTGGTATCTGGCGGCTCGTGGCACGGTGCGGAGAACCAGCACCGTGGTCGGGGCCTTGCGGGAGGCATCGGTCGAGGTGGCGTCGGCCTCCGGCAAGGTGACGGCGATAAGCCGCCGCCTGGCCGGTGAAGCCGCCGCGCAAGCGGACGCCAACCGAAAGATTGCCAGCTCTGTCGGCCACATGTCGAAAGGCTCGCGCGAAAGTCTCGGACACATGCGTGGACTCGCGGAGGCCACCGGCGAAGTTCACGCCGCGGCCGAGAACGGAAGCAGGCGGATCGCCTCCATGCAAGGAGCAATGCGCGAAATTCAGTCGGCCAGCCAGGAAATAGTGGCTACCAACCGGTTGATCGACGAAATCGCGTTTCAGACCGGCCTGGTGGCGCTGAACGCCGCCATGGAAGCGGCGCGCGCCGGTCAGGCTGGCGCCTGCTTTGCGGTGGTGGCCGACGAAGTCCGGCGCCTGGCCGCCCGTTGTGCCGAGGCTGCCGGACAAACGACGGAGAAGGTGGGCAAGTGTTTCGGCGCGATTACAGAAGGGGCGTCCATCACCGCGGCCGTGGCCCGCGACCTGGAGACGATCGCCGCCAGCACCTCCCGGCTCGACCAACTGGCCGCATCCATTGCCGCCGCGTCGGAGCAATCGAACCACCAGATCGAAAGCATCGGCGCCGAGGCCCGCGCCATCCAAGGCGTCACCGATTCGGCGGCCGGCCGTGCCGAGGAAGGCGCGGCAATCGCCACCCAGTTCGGCGCCGACGCCCAACGCATTCAGTCTCTCGCCAGCGAGTTAGGCGCCTTTTTCGGCGCAGGTCCCGATTTCCGCAAGGCGGCGAGCCCACGTTCAGACCCCGGCCCGCGCCGGCAGGATGCGGTGACGACGGCTTCATGGCCTTGCGCAAGGCCGGCGATGCCCCCACAAACCAACTGACCGGCGCCCGCCAATTTTCCCTTGATATGTATTAGTAGACTAGTACATTATAGTTTTGGATGAGTAAGCCAGCGGACGGAAAGAGCGGCTTCGCCTTTCGCCTGGATGTGCGCAGCGGCGTCCCCGTGTATCGCCAATTGATCGACCAGGTGCTGGGCGGTATGGCGGCCGGCGCGCTGGCCGCCGGCGATCAGCTTCCCACCGTGCGCCAGGTGGCGGTGGACCTGTCCATCAACCCCAACACGGTGGCGCGGGCCTACCGCGAGCTGGAAATCCGGGGCGTGCTCGATACCCAGCAGGGCATGGGGACTTTTATCGGCCGGCAGAAGGTGCGGCGCGACGAGGTGGAGCGCCGGCGGCAGCTCCACCAGCTTGTGGGGGAGTTTGTTTCGCGCGCCGGTGCGGCCGGTTTCACCGTCGCCGAATTGTTGGAGCAGCTCAATGAGTTACACGATCGTTAAAGCGGGATTGCAGAAAATAGGAGACGACGCCATGAAGAGGTGCCAAGTGAAAGTTAGCCAGGTCGGAGTTGCGCTGTTCGCGGCCTGCATTCTGGCAGGTGTGGGCGGTACCGCCCTTCTCAACGCCCGCTGGCCGGGGATTGCCGGGGCCGTAGTGGGCGTCTATCTGCTGTTCGCCATCCGCGTGGCGGACCAATGGGAGAAGGTGGCCGTGCTGCG
>JBKQVG010000107.1:0-16570 GCA_052325345.1 Bryobacteraceae bacterium | reverse complement strand
CTCGATGCAATCGTCAACGGCGTCGGCCTCACTCAATCGAGCGAGCAGCCGGCTGTGGCCATTCCAACCGAAACTGCCGTCGCTCCCGTAACGGACGAGCCCGCAGCAGCCACTACGACCGCGGAATAACGCGCTTGCGCATCATGCAAAAAGCAGGGCTCATGGTAAGCCACTTCGGGCCGCTGCGTTTTGCATGGGTTGTTTTTGCGCTCATTGCGGGAGTTCAACTCTTCAGTTTCGGTGATGTGCGTCAAGGCGGTGCAGACCTTGGCCCCACAAGACTGAGTTCCGACCCCAGCCCGACGCCGATAAATCCGCGCCGCGAGAACCCGGACTTAGGCCCGGCGGGAACTTCGGAGTCTTCTTTCGACTTCAACGAACACCTTCCTTTCGCGCCTTGGCACAGAGGGCGCATACAATTTTGAGGGAACGATTGTTTTCGAAACAAATATACCAAAACGGGGCGGGGGTGGTGCAGCCACTCCTGGCAGCAGTGGTGGCAGCGCTTAACCGTCTAGGGGATTCCCCCGGTATTCAAGCCGACAACCGCTCCCTGGCGGTCGCGGCTCCGTTACAGCCGCCACGTGTTTGCGCGTAGTTACCGAGCCGCAACCGCCAGGGAGCGGTTGTCGATCGCCCATTCTCCCCAAAACGGTTAAGCACCCTTCCTGGCGGTGGCGCCGAGATTCCGAACTCCTGGGGTCGTGGAAATTTGGTTGAGCCGGATTCGGTGACCGAGGGGTGGGACAGACCATCGTTTTTTGTGGTCTGTCGAGCCCATGCCAGGCGGCAATAGCCTGACGACAAAAAACGATCATCTGTCCCACCCGGTTTCCGGCACCGATTCTCCTCCTCAATGCCTGGAAAATGCCCGGCGACACCAGGAACTCGGAATCTCGGCGTCGTGGGGCGGAGAGTCCGCTCCGCAAGTCGGCGCGGGCTCCCTATAACTATAATGAAACGTATGACGCCGGAAACAATTGACGCGGCGGCTCTGCCCGCCGTCCCGCTGACGATGGAGGGGGCCAGCGTGCTGCACCAGATGATGAGATTCCGGCGCGCGGCGTGGCGGGCCCTGACGCCGGCGGCGCGGGCGGAAGTTCTGGACGAGGCGGCGGCGCGTCTGGGCGAGATGGAGCGTCCGGCGGAGGGCCGGCAGAGCGCGCTGTATTCGTTGCTGGGGCACAAGGGGGACGTGCTCGCGGTACACTTCCGGCGCAGCTTCGAGGAATTGCAACAGGCGGAGCTGGCCTTGGCGCGGCTCAAATTGAGCGATTACCTGGAGCCCACCGGGTCGTACCTTTCGGTGGTGGAGCTGGGGCTTTACGAATCCACGGCGAAGACCTACGCGAACCTCGCGGCCAGGGGGATCGAACCGCATTCGGAAGAGTGGAACAAGGAAATCGCGGCGGTGATGGAGCGGCAGCGCAACGCCATGGCGTCGCGTTTGTGGCCGGAGATTCCGCCGGCAAAATATATCTGCTTCTACCCCATGGACCGGCGGCGGGGCGAGACGGCCAACTGGTATCGCGAATCCATGCGGGAGCGGCAGCGGATGATGAGCGAGCACGGTTTGGTGGGGCGGCGCTACGCGGGCGCGGTGCGGCAAATTATCACCGGCTCGATCGGTTTCGACGATTGGGAGTGGGGCGTGGACCTGTTCGCCGAAGACCCGCTGGTATTCAAGAAGCTGATTTACGAAATGCGCTTCGACGAAGTGAGCGCGGTGTACGCGCTGTTCGGAACGTTCTACGTGGGGTTGCGCGTGACGGCGGCGGAACTGGGCGGGATTCTGTAGCCACGAGAGTGTTGGAGGATTGCGGACCAGCTTGCGAACCAATCGTCATCATCGGAGGCGGGCTGGCGGGGGCGGAAGCGGCGTGGCAGGCAGCGCGCCGGGGCTCGCGCGCGGTGTTGTACGAAATGCGTCCGGCGAAGCCCACGCCCGCGCACCAGACGGGCAACCTGGCGGAGCTGGTGTGCAGCAACTCGCTCAAATCCGAACAGGAATCCACCGCGCCCTGGCTATTGAAAGAAGAATTGCGGCGCATGGATTCGCTGTTGATCGCGGCGGCGGGGCGCGCGCGGGCGCCGGGCGGGCACGCTTTGACCGTGGACCGGGAACGCTTCGGGGCGGAAGTAACCCAGGCCATCGCAGGCGAACGGCTGATTGAATTGCGGCGGGAAGAAGTGCGCGAAGTCCCAGCAGATGGTATTGCCATCGTAGCTTCGGGGCCGCTGACCAGCGGGGCGCTGGCGGATTCGATCGCGCGGCTGACGGGTTCCGAGCGCTTGTACTTTTACGACAGCATCAGCCCGATCGTGGATGCGGAGACGGTGGATACGGCGATTGCATTCTGGGCGTCGCGCTACGGCAAATCGACCGATGGAACCGCGGATTATCTGAATTGCCCGCTCGATCGCGAACAATACGAGCGCTTCGTGGACGCGGTGCTCGAGGCGCAGCCGGCCACGGCGCACATCGCCGAAGATGCCACGCCGTATTTCGAAGCCTGCCTGCCGATCGAGGAGTTGGCGCGGCGCGGACGGGAGACGCTGCGTTTCGGTCCGATGAAGCCGATGGGGCTCGAGGATCCGCGCACGGGCAGGCGTCCGTACGCGGTGGTGCAGCTAAGGCAGGAGACGGGGCGGGCATCGAGTTTCAACCTGGTGGGGTTTCAGAATCACATGAAGTTCGGCGACCAGGCGCGCGTGCTGCGCATGATACCGGGCCTCGCGAACGCCGAATTTCTGCGCTACGGCCAGATTCACCGCAATACGTATATCAACGCCCCGGCGCTGCTATCGGACACGCTGCAGCTTCGCGCGCGGCCGGATGATTTTTTCGCGGGGCAGATTTCGGGGGTGGAAGGATACGTGGAAGCCATCGCCACGGGGCTGATGGCGGGGAGGCACGCGGCGGCGCTGTCGGCGGGCGAACGGCCGCGTCCACTGCCGCGCGCGACGGCGCTGGGCTCTCTGACGCATTATATTTCCACCGCAGACAGCGGCAACTACCAGCCCGCCAACATCACTTTCGATCTGCTGCCGCAGTTGGACGAAGCCACGCGCGAGCGGCTGCGGCGGGACAAGAAGGCCCGCCACGCCGAGGTATGCCGGCGCGCACTGGAGGCGCTGAGCGAGTACAGCAGCGCGGAGTACAGCCACGCCGATGTGTGAGTTGGAGCAGGCGATCGGCCGGTACCTGGATGAGCTGGTGCGAGAGGGCTCGTCGCCGCATTCCTTGAGGGCGTACGCGGGCGATCTGCGGCAGTTCGTGGAGTTTCTGTCGCCTCCCGATCTGGCGCCGCCGGCGCCGGCGGCGATCGATCTGCTGACGCTGCGCGAGTGGATGCTGTGGCTGTACCGGCAACACCTGAGCGCGGTCAGCATTCGGCGCAAGCTGGCGGCGGTGCGGGGGCTGTTTGGTTTTCTGCACCGCGAAGGAGTAGTCAGCGCCAATCTGGCGCGCCTCGTGCGCACGCCCAAAGCGCCGCAAAAGCTGCCCGAGGTGCCGACTCCGGAAAAGACCAACGACCTTCTGAACGCGGTGGCGGCGGACAAGCTGGAGCGGCCTTTTCCGGCGCGCGACCGCGCCATCTTCGAAGTGCTGTATGGCTGCGGTGTGCGGGTGAGCGAGCTGGCGGGGTTGAACCTGGAGGACATCGACCGGTCGGAGCACTGGATGCGCGTGCGGGGGAAGGGCCGCAAGGAGCGGCAGGTGCCGCTGCCGCGCCAGGCGGCCGAAGCGGTGGAGCGGTACCTGGGCGAACGGCCGGTAGTGCGCGACGAAGACGCGGTATTTCTAAATCGCCGGGGCGGACGGCTGACCACGCGGGGCATCCATGGCATCGTGAAGTTCTACGCCACCCAGCTTGGACAGGACTCGTCGCTGCATCCGCACACCTTCCGCCACGCTTACGCCACTCACCTTCTGGCGGATGGTGCGGACCTGCGCGCGATTCAGGAACTGTTGGGACACGCGCGGCTTTCGACCACGCAGAAGTATACGCAGGTGGCGCTGACGGACCTGATGGCGGTGTACGACCGCGCACATCCGAAATCGCATGTGAAGCGCGACTCGACCAAATCATGATCACGACCGGGTGGCGCGAGCTGCGGCGCGAGATTCCGCCGACTCTGCGGATGGGCGTGCCGCTGGCGCTGGCCGAACTGGGATGGATGGCCATGGGGGTGGTGGACATCGTCATGGCGGGCCATCTGGGCGCCGCGGCGATGGGCGCCGGCAGCCTGGGAACCATGCTGTTTTACCCCATCGCCATCTGCGGCACCGGCTTGCTGCTGGGGATGGATACGATGGCGGCGCAGGCCTTTGGCGCGGGCAAGCCGGAAGATGCGCGCCGCGCGCTGGCTAACGGCTGCTGGCTGGCGGCCGGGTTGACACCGCTGGTGGCGCTGGCGATTCTGGGCCTGATTCCACTGTTGAGAGCCGCGCGGGTGCAGCCGTACGTGCTGGAGCTGTGCGTGCCGTATTTGAAAGCGCTGCTGTGGGGCTTGCCGCTGCTGCTGTTCTATTCGGCGTTTCGCCGCTACCTGCAGGCGGTCAACGTGGTGAAACCGGTGACCTTCGCGCTGGTGAGCGCCAACCTAGTGAATCTGGCAGGCAACTGGGCGTTGATGTTCGGGCATTGGGGGGTGCCGGCGATGGGGCTGACAGGCTCCGGCTGGTCGACTTCAATCGCGCGCGGATACATGGCGGCGGTGCTGCTGGCGGCCGTCTGGTGGCACGAGCGCGGGGCAAGCCGTTTCCCCTGGCGGCTGGAATGGACCCGCCTGCGGCAGTTGGTGGCGCTGGGATTGCCGGCGGCGCTGCAGATCCTGTTTGAAGGCGCGGTGTTCGGCCTGGTGACGGTGCTGGCGGCGCGGCTGGACGAAGCGTCGCTGGCGGCGCACAGCCTGGCCATCAACGTGGTTTCGACCACCTACATGGTGCCGCTGGGGGTGAGCTCGGCCGCGGCGGTGCGGGTAGGACAGGCCATCGGGGCTCGGGATTACCGGGGCGCGGCAGCGCGCGGCTGGACGGCGATGCTGCTGAGCGGCGCCTTCATGGCGGTCTGCGGCGCAGCGCTGTGGACGGCGCCGGGTTGGATCGTGCGCCTGTATACCAGCGACCGCGCGGTGCTCTCGACCGGCGCCCTGCTGCTGCGCATCGCCGCATTTTTCGAGCTTTTTGACGGCCTACAGGTCACGGCCACCGGAGCGCTGCGCGGGCTGGGCGACACGCACACGGCGATGCTGGCGCACCTGGCGGGTTACTGGGTGGTGGGGCTGCCGGTGGCTTACATTCTGTGCTTTCGGGCGGGGTGGGGCGCGGCGGGAATCTGGGTAGGATTGAGCGCGGCGCTGATTCTGATCGGCCTGATCCTGGTTCCAGCGTGGCACAGGCGGGCGAGCCGGGCCGGAGCAGCGGGCTGAGGCCCGGCTGGACCCGCAACGTGCCCGCAGGTTGCCAACCGGTTGCCAACCTGCCCCACAGGGCAGAGGAGCCGCAGCCAAAAGGCACTGGCTATCTCCACGTTCGCGGGGAAGCATCGTGCGTTGAGCGAGACAAGCGCCAGGATGAGTCCCGGCGTGGCAGACTGAGAGTCCGCTCCACGGAGTGGCCATTTCCCTTGGCCGCGCAAAGTGCCGGGGCGACATCAGGGGTTCGGAGGCTTGCGCCCGCGCCCGCCGCCGGAGTATCGTCGTTTCGTGACTGTCACGCGACGCACCCTTCTTACCGCCATGTCCGCGGCCGCCGCCGCCCAGGCGCAGCGCAACCGCCCGCCGAACTGGAGACCCAAGCTCGGCGTCCTGATGCAGTACTCGGATTCCAACCTGGAGTTCGTCAAGGCCGAGGGTTTTACCAGCGCGCAGCTCCGGCTCAATCCCGACCAACTGGACGATGCCGCCATCGCCGCCATCAAAGACAATATCGCCAGAAGCGGCATCTACATCTCCGCCCTGGCCGTGGACGGCAACCACATCGATCCGGACCCCGCCAAACGCGATCGCCAAAACGCCTACACCCTCAAATGCCTGGACCTGTGCGGCAAACTCGGCATCCCCAACATCGGCGGGCAGAGCGGCACCATCCCGAATATGGGGCTCGAGCGGCAGGTGGATGAGATCGTCAAGGTTTACAGCGAAAAGTACTTCGCCGCCTGCGAGAAAAACAAAGTGCGCATCCTGTGGGAGCCTTACGCCGGCGGGCCCAACATCGCCACCGGACCGGTGGGCTGGGAGGCGCTGTTCAAAGCCTTCCACGACAGCCCGCACGTGGGTCTGCAGTTCGATCCGTCGCACCTGGTGTGGCAGTTCATGGACCCGGTGGCGGCGGCGCGGGAATTCGTCGACAAGATTTACGACGTCCATCTCAAAGACACCGAGATTCTCTGGCACGTCGTGAAACGCGCCGGCATCCAGCCGGTAAACCACGCCCGCTGGTGGCGTTTCCGCGTGCCCGGATACGGCTCGATGGATTGGAAAGGGTTCTTCACCGTGCTCGCCGAAGTCGGCTACACGGGAGCCATGAACATCGAGAACGAAGACCAGTTTTACTACCCGGCGTACAGCGGCGCCAATTTCACCGAACAGTACAAGCGCGGCTTCCGTGTGGCGCACGAATTCCTGAAAACCCTGGTGCCCCCGGTAACGGCATAAGCACGCTCTCGTTCCGCTCTGTCAGCCGCCACATTCCACGCTGCAGTGGTACCCCATGACGGTTCCGGTACTCCGCGGGTCCTGCTGTTACTGGAGGATTGTGTGGAGGACTGCCACAATGGGGTGCAACGGAGGCGAAACATGAGTTCCTGGCATGAGAGCGCGCCCATCCACGCGGCGCCGTCGGCGACGATCCGGTATTGCCGGACACCTCGGAGGGAAGCGCCCCGTCACATCCGCGGCGGACCGGGCGAGGCTGCGAGCGTTCTCATTCCCACCTACGAACAGGAGCAAAGTTGATGCCGCACAGGGAGAAATCGAAATTCGTTTCCCGTTCGCAGTTGCTGTTGCAGTACCTGCTTGCCACCGGCATGATAACCGACAGCGACGGGCCGGACGTAGCGGCGATTCCGTTCGACACGCATCCGCCGCTCTCAATCCCGCGGGTGGCAAGCGCCGGGTTGCCGGAAGACGGCTTTGCCGGCTAGAGACAGAGCCGGTGAGACACGAAACGGCGCAGATCGCCCGTTTATCCCAAGTTGGCGGTGTCGGTCAATGCCGTTCCCTTGGATGCCTCCTCTACCTCCGCTTGTAGCCGCAACAGAACCTCAAGCGGGATCTGGTCGACCACGTCTCCATTCTGGCGGTTGACGGTCTGGACGACCATCTGCCCCGTTTTCGGGTCGCGCCGATATTCCAGTTCCCGGTTCTGCCCCAGCAATTCCGACTGGTTCACATCCTGGACCGCCTTCACAATCTGGCGGTTCGTTACAGCATCGTTCTGCGTGGCAGGCACGGAATGCAACGCCGCGCTCACACTCAATCGACTTAGCGGATCCACTTCCATAATCGAACGCCTCCCTCACCGCGGGCACTTCTACGGTTTATATCGGCGGTATTCGAGCCAGATTCGAGGAAGTTTTTGCCCCGGATCGCGCCCCGTCGGATTCACCGCGGTCAGGCGAGCGACTCCACCGGGAAGAGCGGCGGCGGGGCGGGGAGCGCCGCAAACGGAGTGGCGGCGCAGAAAAACGCTCCCGCATGCGGTGCTCTTCTTTGCGCGTCTGCGGGCATTCCCTCGACCGCGGTCGTGAAAAGAATCTTGATGCCGCCATCGAGTTCCACCAGTTCCGGGCAGGTGACGCGCGGCGAGCCGGGGAGCACCCATTCCGTCAGTACCGCCCCATCGGTGAGTCGCAACTCCCGCGCGATACCGGCATCGGCGGCACCGGGGTTGTAGAACGCCACCAGGATGCTCCCGCCATCCGGTGTGGCCCGCAAGCCGTCTGGAAAGGCCGGCAAGGATGCCGGTGGGACGAGCAAGCGGCAGCTGAGGAGTTCCCGGAATCCGGGGCTAAACCGGTACCAGGTGATCGTCTTCGGCATCGAGTCGATGTCGATCAGGTCGAAGCCGTCCTCGGAGCGCCGAAAGTACTTGCCGTTGGAGCACACCTGATTGCCGACGATTTCGAGCAGGCGGCTAGTGGCGCAGTCGAAGTAATAAAGCGCGGCGGAGTACTTTCGGCTCAACCCGCGTGTGCTCGACATCTTGCGGACGACGAACCGGAGAAGGGAAACCACATTGCGGACTGGTTCGTGCTTGGTGCCAAACACCAGGCCGTTGGGAACACTGATGCCCTCGTTGATGATCACCGGCTGGTTGGTGGGGATCGCAATCCCGGTCTTCGCGATCCCGCCGCCGACGGCATCGACCAGCACCAATTCCCGCTCCATGCCAACCAGCAGTGTGCCGGGGCGGGTGGTCTCCACGAAGAATCCGGGGCGGCCGGGAAGCGCAATGCCGCGGTTGCGGCGGGTCGCCAGGTCGAGGAGGTTCAGGCTTCCATCGCGGCGTCGGGACCCGTGCTGGATGGCAACCCAGCCGAGGACCGGGCGATCGCTCGGGAAGTTTCTCAACAGCCGGGGGCACTCGGGTAAGTACCGTAGTTCTTCGGTTGGCGGACGATACCAGGGCTCCGCGAAGAACTGCCGCATCGGCCGCAATCATAACATTTCTACTTTGCGTTGACACCTCCGGAATCGAAGAAAGTGCGACGATAGCCTCAGGAGACCATTCATCATGGCTGCCAAGAAACTTCTCATGCTCGTCGGCGATTACGTGGAAGATTACGAAGCGATGGTTCCATTTCAGGCGCTTCTCATGGTGGGGCACGTCGTCCATGCGGTCTGTCCCAACAAACGCACCGGCGATTCGGTGCGTACCGCCATCCACGATTTCGAGGGCGACCAGACCTACAGCGAGAAACGCGGTCACAACTTCGCTTTGAACGCCACTTTCGACGAGGTTCGCCCCGAGGATTACGATGCGCTCGTAATCCCCGGCGGCCGGGCGCCGGAGTACCTTCGGCTCAACCCGCGGGTTCTTCAAATCGTTCGCCATTTCGCGGATTCCGGCAAACCGATTGCCGCCATCTGCCACGCCGCCCAGGTACTCGCGGCCGCGGGCGTACTCCAGGGCAAATCCTGCAGTTGCTATCCGGCCGTCAGCCCGGACGTCACCGCCGCCGGCGGTAAGTACCAGGACATCGCCATCGATCAGGCATACACCTGCGGGACGCTGGTTACCGCGCCGGCCTGGCCGGCCCATCCAGCCTGGATCGCGCAGTTTCTGAAAGTTCTCGGCACCCGCATCGAGGTGTAACAATCCCCTGCGCGTGGCGGAGGTTGTCCGGCCGCCACGAACCTGGGAGAGAAAAGCGAGCTGGGTTTCCGCCAACAACGGAGTCGCGATGGTGGAGTCTAAAATGAAATGAGTGCCCTTTCCCTATCGATCCTACGCCCTCATTTCCCGTGAGCGGATTGCTCGAAACTACCGCAACGTCCGTGCCGTGGTTGGGCCGGACGTGGCGGTTGCCGGAGTGATTAAGGCCGATGCTTACGGGCACGGCGCGCTGGAGGTTGCCCGCATCCTGGTGGCGGAGGGGGCATCGTGGCTGGCGGTCAGTTGCGTGGAGGAGGGCGTTCAGCTTCGGGAGAAGGGCATCGCCGCGCCGCGAATTCTGGTGATGGGCGGTTTCTTGAGCTACGAAATTCCGGCTCTGCTCGAACACCATCTCACCCCGGCAGTCCACTCGCTGGCCGAAATCGGAGACTTGAATCGCGCCGGCCGGCTGGCGGGCCGGCTGGTTCCCTATCACCTCAAGATCGATTCCGGCCTGGGCCGGCTGGGAACGCGCGCCTCGGCCGGCGAGATTGTCGCCGCCATCGGGTGCGCCCGGCACGCCGAATTCGAAGGCATGATGACCCATTTCGCCTCGGCCGCCGACTACGCCTCTCCGCAGACCGGCCAGCAGCTCGGCTACTTTAACGAAATCCTGGCCAAACTGGCTGCGGCCGGGGTGGCGCCGGCGTACCTGCACACTTCCAGCACCAACGCCATCGGCTACGGGCGCCGCAGCGGCTGGCACAACCTGGTGCGCGCCGGGCACGCGTTGTATGGCTACGTCTCACCGGCCCGCGGCGAAGCGCCGCCGCAACTGCTGGAGGTGAAGCCGGCCCTCACCTGGAAAGCCAAAATTCTGGCCGTCAAAGACCTTCCGGAAGGAGCGCTGGTGGGTTACGGGGGCAGTTTCCGCACGGCGGCGCCGACCCGTATCGGGGTGATCGGCGCCGGATATGCCGACGGCATGTTTCACCGGCTCTCCAACCGCGGCAAAGTCATCGCGGACGGCAAACTGGCCTCCATTCTGGGCACCATTTCCATGGATCTGACCACGGTGGATCTGAGCCATACGGCCGCCCTCGCACCCGGCGACGACGTCACCCTGTTGGGAGCGGAGGGCGATGTCCAACTCGATGCGCAACAGATCGCGAAAATTGCCGGAACGATTTCCTACAACATCCTGTGCGGTATCGGCGCCCGTGTACGCAGGGTTTATAGCTAGCTGCTGTGGAGATGCTGGAGAAACCCGGTCAGCAGACGAGATGTGGACGAAAGGACGGCCTCGGTCGTACGATCCGGCTTGCGGTCGTCGAAGGGCGGCCGGCCTGGCGCCCGGCTGGACCCGGCCCAGAGGGCGCCCCGCAATCGGTCCGCAGGTTGCCAACCTGCCCCACAGAGCAGCGGAGCCGCAGCCAAAGGGCACTGGCTATCTCCACGTTCGCGGGGAAACATCGTGCGTGGAGCGAGACAAGCGCCGGGAGGAGTCCCGGCGTGGCAGACTGAGAGTCCGCTCCACGAAGTGGCCAGCTTGAGAAAATCTTCTGCGCCGGAAAAGAGGTGAAGAAGATCGCCGGCGCTACGAAGGAAAACAACGTCGGCATGAGAGCCGACGCTGCAGACTGAGAGTCCGCGCCACAAGAATCGTCGCGGCAGGGAAAGAATCCGACAGGGTGTAAGACAACAAATGGCTCGGTTCATTTTCCTCATTGCCTTGAAAACACAGTTGGACACAACCCAGAAAATGTGGCCAAAGCCGAGCACGGGGAATTCGCTGCAATCAACTGAAAAAAATGGATTTAAATGGCGCGCCCGGAGGGACTCGAACCCCCGACCTACTGGTTCGAAGCCAGTGCCGCACGTGGAATCATGGAGTTGCAGACTTGCCCACCATTGCCAAGGAGGCTGCATTTTCAGTTACTTACCGATGGCGCCTAGCAAACGTGATAAACGCTTCTAAGCAGGGAGTGGGCATACTTTTGGGCATACCTGGAAGGCGCTGCATTCGAGGAACGTAGCCCAGCGCCCATCTCAAAATGTCAGCCCTGGGCAACCCAGACTGCCGGTGGTGAAATGCGCCATCATCAGCGGATTCGGCGGGGGCCGAACCTACAAAACCACCGAGGCCCGGTTCTGTAGGCTTTGAGCAAGTCGTAAAATAGGTCTTGGCCGCCTAGTTCCGGTCTGATCAACCGGGGCGAAGGCTGGGAACCCTACCCAGGGGCGGCTACTTCATTCAGGGAATTGCAGAGGGAGCGATGGACAAACCGGACTCACCAAACCCAGTAGAGCTTTTGTTGGGCGCTCGCGTCCCGGAGTTTGCAAGATTCATAGCAGCGATTCAGAACCCCGAGAAAGCCGATTCGGGACTCAAGGCGATCCACGCGCTATTCGGCGCTCTATACCCCACTGGCGGCGCATCCATTATTGCGAAACTGCCGGAAACCGCCTTTCTCCGCCTGGAGGCGGAAACGGCGGCTTTTCTGGCGGACTACCTTCCGAAATTGGAGCGGGAAGCGAACAAGGGCGGGCCGGTTCATGATGCGGAGCTTCTTCGAGAGCTTGTCATTCATCAATTCAACCTGGTTGCGCGGGAGTGCATGGCCGTCTGTGCCTCCGTTGAAGAGTTTGAGGAGGAGTTGCGCTGGAATATCGCCCGGTTTGTCTGCTACGGATTGAGTCAATATGGATGGTTGGCAGATCCGATGGCGGAGGAATTGGATGCGGGCTTTACGCTGTTCGTCATGTACGCGAACCCTTCGGCCGGAATCCCGGAAGCGGACCGGGCTACCGTTTGGCACGTCGGCGCGATCACCGGGGAAGCCTTGACCCACACGGCTCTGAAATTGCGCGCCGAAGCCTGGAAACGCGCGGCGGGGGGGGCTTCCCGGAAGCGAAACAAGCGGGCGCGGCGGGACCGAGCGGGAATGAACCGACCCGCACGGAAACGGGACCGGCGGTGAACCCGCCGGACGGTAACGGGGCGGACCGGCGCGCAGCGGTGGATGCTTATATCGAAGACGTGTTCAACCAAACCAAGAAGCGCATCACCAGAACCGATATCTGGAAATCGGCGCGGTACAAGTCCCGAACCGAATTTGAGCGATGGGAGCGGCAAGACCGCAGAGCAACCAAGGCCGCGAACGAGCGATTCACCCGCGTTCTGACCGAAAAGCCACACCTGAAGTAACTTTCCACGCAAGGCCACGCATTTCCACGCATTGCACCACGCTAAGCGTGGTGCTCAATCCTTCAGGGTGGATGAACACTTCCAAAAACTGCGAACGCGAAAGCGTAGCACAACAACCCACCCCACTAGAAGGCCTTCTTGGCGAACACGCTGTAGCCAAGTTCTACGGCGTCTCTGTGGCGACCGTCCGGCGCTGGCGCTGGCTGGGCACCGGGCCGAAGTTCTACAAGCTCGGGGCATCTGTCCGGTATCGCATGGCAGATCTGGAAGCGTACCTCCGTAGCACACGCACAGGAGGCGGGTCATGACGCCGGGTAGCCCTAATTGGGATCGCGTTCCAATCGAGCTGAAGCGTTTGCGGCAGTGGTTGCTCTGGCGGTACGAGACCCGCAACGACCGGCCCACCAAGGTTCCCTACCAAACGGATGGGCGGCGCGCCGACAGCACGGACCCCGCGACCTGGTGCTCGTACAAGGACGCTTGTTCCGCCCTGGTAAAGAACGCAGCCCAGTTCGCTGGAATCGGTTTCGTCTTCACGAAGGGCGATCCCTATTGCGGCGTTGATCTCGACCATGCGCTAAACGAGGACGGCATCCTCAAACCCTGGGCTGCAAAAATTCCGCCCCACTTCCACGGCGCGTACGCGGAAATTTCGCCATCGGCGCTCGGCGTCAAAATCTGGGTAAAAGGCAAGCTGCCAGGCGCTGGCAAACAGGTCAAAATCGGGGAGCAGGGCGCGCGCGTCGAGATGTACGACCAAGGCAGATTCTTTACGGTAACGGGCCAGGTGTTCGGCGACCCGGTGGAAGTGATCGCTGAAAAACAGGCTGCGATCACGCGGCTGTACCAGTTCATCATCCAGACCCAGCAGAAGCGTAAGCAGCGAGCGCAGCAAGAGTCTTCCAGCAACGGCCCGCGGGAGAAAATCACCGAGCCCAACAGGCACCCCGAGCTGGTGAGCGAGGCCGGCCGCCTGGCCGGACTGAACGGCGGCGACGTGGAGAAGACGTTCGAGGGGCTTTTGAAGTTTCGCGACGAGCGCTGCGATAACCCGCAGGAAAAAACAGACCAGGAACTTCGTGAAATTGCCGAGTGGGTCTGCGCACGGGAACAGGAAAAGGCTAAGCTGGAGGCGGCTGCGCATCCCGGCGAAAAAAAGCCGTCGCAAGTCAACCAATTAATCAAACTGGCCTCTGGCGAAGGGGTGGAATTGTTCCACTCCCCAGACGGGGATGCCTACGCCTCAGTCGCGGCCAATGGCCATCGCGAGAATTGGCTGGTCCGGTCCACAGGGTTCAAGAACTGGCTCTTGCACAGGTTCCTCCAGGCCTACGGCAAGGGGACCGGTTCGCAGGCGCTCAACGACGCGTGCAACACCATCGTGGCCAAGGCCAAATACGAGGGGGTTGAGCATCAGGTTTTCACTCGCATCGGGGAACTGGACGACTCCATCTATCTGGACCTTGGCAACGAAGGCTGGCAAGCCGTCTCCGTCAACAAGCAGGGCTGGGAGGTGGTGGACGAACCGCCCATTCGATTCGCCCGCCGGCGCGGGATGCTGCCGCTGCCGATTCCCGAAAGCGGATACGGTCTGGCATCACTGCGGGAGTTTGTGAACGTCGGAAGCGATGCCGATTGGATTCTACTGCTGGCCTGGCTCGTGATGGCCTTCCACCCACGAGGGCCGTATCCCGTCCTGGCTTTGCACGGGGAGCAGGGCAGCGCCAAGTCCACAACGGCCCGCGCGCTGCGTGAACTCGTTGACCCCAACCGCGCCGCCCTTCGGTCAGAGCCGCGTGAGGAGCGCGATTTGATAATCGCCGCCTCCAACGGGTGGGTGATCAATCTGGACAACATCTCGCGTTTGCCGTGGTGGTTATCGGACGGGTTGTGCCGGCTGAGCACTGGCGCCGGTTTCGGCACCAGGGAGTTGTACACGGACGCCGAGGAGGTTTTATTCGCCGGGGCGCGTCCAGTAGTGATCAACGGCATCGAGGAACTGGCCACACGGGGGGATCTGCTGGATCGCGCCGTCATCCTGTACCTGCCCAAGGTCCGCGATGTCCGTCCGGAAGACGAATTTTGGAACGCTTTTAAGCAAGCCCGTCCGCGATTGCTTGCCGCGGTACTGGATTGCGTGACCACCGCGCTGCGCAACCTGCCAAACGTGCAGATCGAATCATCGCCTCGAATGGCCGATTTCGCGAAATGGGCCACCGCGGCAGAGCCCGCCTTCGGGTGCGACAAGGGAGCATTCCTGGCCGCGTACACGGAGAACCGCGGCTCAGCAAACGCGCTTGCTCTTGAAGCCTCCCCGGTGGCGGAAATCCTCGGGGAACTTGTCACCCTCAAAGTCGCCGCTGATGGCACGAAACCATTCGCGCCTTTCGCGGGCACCGCGACCGACCTGCTCCGCATCTTGAATGGGAGAGCGGCGGAGCGCGTGCAGCGAATGAAGTCATGGCCCAAGGACGGCCGCGCCCTTTCCAACGTCCTGCGCCGGCTGACCCCCAATCTTCGCGCCATCGGGATTGACGTAAATTCACCCAAGCGCCCCGAGTGGATCCACGGGAAAAAGCAGCGGGTCATACGGATCACATTGCGAAAAACCGCAAAGCCATGAATTTCATCGTTCCGTGCGTTCCAGCGTTCCACGAGACACGGTAAGTTACTGATTCTACGACGACGAACGGGGGAAGCGCGGAACGCACGGAACGATGAACGGAACGCACGGGGAACGCTGGACGGGACGCATTGAACACTAGGCGGTACGAATCGTAACTTACTGATTCTAAAACTGCAAATTGAATATACGGAACGTGCGGAACGCACGGAACGATGAAATACCTACTATTTCTATTTCTAGTTGAACCCAGATAAACCGCTGCAAAAATGGCGGTCTTCCAAGCTACTTCCTCGAACCGGACACCACGTTCCTTTTCCCGCCCAATTCCAAAAGGTCAGGCGCTTTCCGCCCAGTTGACGTGGATGGGACTTCACGGGAGGAATGTCGTGCCGGGCCGAGGAACCGTATCATTTTCAGAAGGCTAGCGCGTTTGTGGGGAGTAATGTCAGTTCCCCTTGAACCGCTGCTCTTTCCGAGTGGCGCGCCATCCATTCCGAGCCCCGATTGGAGTTGCCGGGCCGATTCACGCCGCCGGAAGCCCTATCGTTTTTCCAACAATGTCGGTCAGTTGTACCGGAAACCTGGTCACTGGCTCGTCTTGCTCCCGCCTTGTTCGAGGAGAGACCGGACCTCGCTTCGTAGTTCCTCATCCTCGCCGCAGGCCTCCTGAAGGAAACAGCGCGCCGGGCAGGCCCTTTCTCCGAAGGGGATGGTGGATTTCATCGACTTGCGCCAACTTTCCGGGCTCATGGCGCGGGCCCCGCGGCCAAAACATATCAGCGGGTGGCCTTTTGGCCTAGTTTGTATCTCAGTTGAGAAATCTTCTCCGACAGTCCTGGCTCCTTCACCGTTTCCGGTCGCGCCTTTCCCTCGGCTGCCCGAGTCTCCGTAGTGGGATTTTCATCCAAGCGGTTTTCTCCTCTTCTTCCACCTACATGCTTTCAGTAAGGCCCCTTGGCTCCACGAGCATTACACCCGCTTCTTCGCTACTATGGGCCCACCCGACTCCCCACAGGGCCGTCGCCTCGGTTATGTCTTCCCTTGGCACGTTGGTCGCTTCCGCTTCCACCCTGCAGGGCCTCCCAGGTCCCTCGGCTGCTCTGTCCACGCGCGCTGTCCCCAACCACCCCGGAAGGTCCGATGAATGCTTGCCTGTTGCTTCGCCATCGGTGGCAGGCTTCGTCCTAGTCGGCGGACTGGCCACCTTCGTCTTCCTAACGAGGCCGAATCGGGTTTACTCCATTACGGCTCGCGTGTTTGGCTCCCCAGTCGCTTTAGCCTCCTTACGGCGACCCTCGCTCGTTCGGCTACAGTGTTGAACAGGCAATCTACATGGTGAACTCCTTTCAGTTCACTAGCCCGACTTTCGCACTTCGAGGCTTTTGCCGGAGCTAAGTCGTTCAGAATCAGT
>JBKQVG010000106.1:0-5947 GCA_052325345.1 Bryobacteraceae bacterium | reverse complement strand
ATCACGGGCAAATTCGCCGGCACGGCGCGGGCCTACCAGGAAGCGCTCGCGAACCAGCCAATCCTGATCGCGACCGCTCTGATCGCCGTTTACATCGTGCTGGGAATTCTGTACGAGAGCCTGATTCATCCTCTCACCATCATTTCGACGCTGCCTTCGGCGGGCGTGGGAGCGCTGGTGGCGATGGTGCTGTTCAAGAGCAATTTGGATATCGTAGGGATGATCGGAATTATCCTGCTGATCGGCATCGTGAAGAAGAACGCCATCATGATGATCGATTTCGCGCTGGCGGCCGAACGGAACGAAGGGATGAATTCGCGAGACGCGATTTATCAGGCCTGTCTGCTGCGGTTCCGGCCCATCATGATGACGACCATGTGCGCGCTGTTGGGTGGAATGCCGATGGCTCTTGGCTGGGGCGCCGGAGCGGAGTTGCGCAAGCCGCTCGGAATTTCGATCGTAGGCGGCCTGGTGGTGAGCCAGATGTTGACCCTGTTTACCACACCGGTGATTTATCTCTATTTTGACCGGCTTGGCAAGCGTTTCACCTGGCGCCAGCCGAGTTACCGGCGCCGCCCCGATTTTCTTATTCCCGGCGGCGTCGCGGAGAGTGGTGACTGAGGACACCGCTCGTGGCGCTGTCCGCGGTCATCCTTCGGATCGGGTTAACGTTCATCTTCCGCCGGATCCCTGCCGGAGACGATCACAATTTGCATGTCCTTGGCAAGCCCAACGATCCGCTGTACCAGGTTTCTGGACATCCATGGCACCCACGGGCTGGCGTGAGGCCGGGCGAGGTAGATCTGGGTGATCTGGTTCCGGCGGCCGAAATCGACCAGGGCGCGCGCCACGTCTTCGCCCTCCAGAACTCGAGTTTCGATGTGCAGATTGCGGGCGAAGTTCAGGTGCCTTGCCAGCGATTCCCGCTCGCACTGGGGCCCGCCGCTCAAATCGGCAACCCCATGAACCGCGACCGCAAAGCAGTCCGCGTGCAAAAAGTCGCTCATGCGCCTGGCTCGCCGCACAACCATCGCTGTTTCCGGATCGGGAGTCACCAGCACGAGGATCCGGTGGCGCCCGCCCGCGGCAGGCTCCGAAGCTTTCGGATCGGCCTCGCCTTCTCCGGTTCCCCACATCCGATGCTGCACTTCGTGCGCCGTTTGCCGAAGTGCCAGTTCCCGTAGCGCGACCAGCGTCGATTCGCGAAAAAAGTTCTGCCTGGCGCGATCGGCCTTGTTGCGGTCGTATACCACGCCTCGCTCGAGCCGGTGCGCCAGCGCCCGCGGTGTCAGATCGACCATGACCACTTCGTCCGCCTTTTCCACGACCCAATCCGGCACCGTCTCGCGCACGCGGATCCCGGTAATGTGCCACACCTGGTCGTTCAGACTCTCCAGGTGTTGGATGTTCATGGTTGTCAGGACATCGATTCCGGAGTTCAGCAGCAGGTCGACGTCTTCCCATCGTTTCGACCGCTCCGAACCCGGAACATTTGTGTGCGGGAACTCGTCGACCAGAGCCACGTCGGGACGCCGCGCCAATATGGCGTGCGTGTCCATCTCTTCGAACGTCGATCCGCGGTATTCGATCTTTCGCCTGGGAATGACCTCCAGACCTTCCGTTTTCGCGATGGTGTCCTGGCGGCCATGAGGCTCGAAATATCCGATAACGAGGTCCACCCCGGCGGACCTCATCGCCTGGGCTTCTTCGAGCATCTTGTACGTCTTGCCTACACCAGCCGCATAGCCCATGAAGATCTTCAGCTTCCCGCGCTCTTGTTCGGGCGGCGTCATTGAGGGAAGACGCGAATGTCCATGCCGCGAGATCGCTTTATCAACCGTTCGACGGGGTTGCCCCACAGCCGCGGGCCGAACCCCGATCGCTGGCTGTGTCCGATGAACAGCTGGGTGATGCCGCGAGACCTGGCGAAGTCGAGAATGGCGCTCACCGGATCCTCGCCTTCCAGAATCTCGATCGATGCCCCGGAACTCCGGGCGACCGATAGCTTCTCTTCGAGGGCCGCCTGATCGCGCGGTGAGATCTGGTCCTGTCTTACGTACGCCGCGATCAAGTCCGCGTGAAAGCGATCCGTCACGATGCGGGCGGTCTCCATCATTTCTTGCACGTTGGCGCGCGGCGAGATGCACACCAGAATCCGTTCGTGCGCTCCAAGGTTCTGTTTGATTCCATGCCGCTCCAGGTAGTCCAGAAGCTGGTGATCGACCACCTCCGCCGCCAGAACCAGCGCCAATTCGCGCAATCTGGACAAACGCTGCTGAGAGGTGGCGGATTCGCCCCGCGCTTGCGGCGAACCGTCGGCCGGCTCCTCCGGCGGCGCATCTACGATTTCGATCTCGTCGGCGTTCTTTAGAAACGCGATCGGCACGGTTTCCGTCACGTGCTTCCCGGTGAGCGGCTCGATCTGGTCCTGCAACTCGGCTACATACTGCACGTTCACGGATCCCACTACTTTGATGCCGGCACTCAAGAGGTCCTCAACGTCCTGCCAGCGGGTCGGGTTTCTCGCCCCCGGGGGATTGTTGTAGGCCAAGCCATCGATGAAGCAGACCGTCGGGTGCCGGCGAGTCAGCGCTTCGACGTCGATTGCGGCGCCCTCCCCGTTGGTTTTCAACGGGACCACTTCCAGGCCGCGGAGGAGCGATTCGACCTCGGGCGCCATCTTTGGCTGAATCCCGCCGATCACAACGTCCTGCCCCCGTTCGCGACGCCGCCGGGCTTCATCGAGCATGCGAAACGACTTGCCCACACCCGATGCGTACCCGAGGAAGATCTTCAGGTATCCCCTGCGTGACGCGCGTTCCTCCGTTTGCGCTTCGAGCAGGAGTTCTTCGGGCGTCCTCCGTCTCAGTTCACTCTCCATCTCGGAACCGGCTCCTGAAACGAGCTGCCATGAGCCCTGTTTGCCTCTGAACCACCATAGCAACCCGAGCGGAGCCGTGTCTTGCTCCTTTCTCCCAGGCGGTCGCGGCTTCTGTAACTACATGCAAACACGTGGCGCATCTAACGGAGCCGCGACCGCCAGGGAGCGGTTGTCGGGCGGAATGCGGGGGAATCCCCAAAACGCTTAAGCACCCCAAAAGCAGATTGATCAAGCCGAATGAAGTTCTCATGACAGTTGCTTGTCGCCGCTGGTTTCAGCGCTGCGCTTCAGTGCGTTACCATGTAGCACGCCATGCATCGCAGAGATTTTGTGAAATGCGCCGCGGCCGCCGGGGCCGCGTGCCTGCGGTTGACGGCGCAGGCGCCGGAAACGCGCATCGACGTGCTGGTGGATGAGCCGGCCGGCGTCATCGCACCGGAAATCTACGGGCATTTTGTGGAGCACTTGGGCGGTGTCGTATACGACGGCATCTGGGTAGGCGAAGGCTCCAGCGTTCCCAACGTCAACGGCGTGCGCAAGGCGCTGGTGGAGGCGCTCGCGCGCGTGAAGCCCGGAGTGGTGCGCTGGCCCGGCGGCTGTTTCGCCGACCAGTACGACTGGCGCGACGGCATCGGCCCGCGCGACAAACGTCCCATCCGTACCAACTTCTGGGTGGACGCGGCCGAGTGGCCGAAAGCCGCGCGCAAAGACGGGCCGCAGCGCTACGATCCCAACCAGTTCGGCACCGTGGAGTTCGTTCGCTTCTGCCGCCTGGTGGGCGCGGAGCCTTACTTCGCCTCCAATTTGCGCAGCCTGCCGGCCGAACAATTCTGGCGCTGGGTGGAATACTCGAACTCGCCGGCGAAGGCCGATACCCTGTCCACCCAGCGCGCCGCCGATGGCGAAACCGCGCCGCTCGACGTGCGCTTCTGGGGAGTGGGCAACGAATCCTGGGGCTGCGGCGGCAATTTCGATCCCGAGGATTACGCCACTGAATTCGGTCGTTACACCGCCTGGGTGCCGGGCTACGGCGTGAAGCTGGCGCTGGTACGCAGCGGCCCCAACGACGGCAATACCGACTGGACGCGCCGCTTCTTCGCCAAAGCTTCCAAGACCGGCGCGCTGGGCCGCATGTGGGGATGGGCCATGCACCACTACGCCTGGAACGCGAGCGGCGGGCGCACCACCGATTGGGCCGCCGGCAAAGGCGACGCCGTGCGCTTCGACGCCGAGCAGTATTACGAAATCCTGCGCCAAGCCGGCCAGATGGAGGGCTTGATCGCCGCCCACTGGGGCGCCATGGCCGAAGCCGACCCGCATCATCGCGCCAAGCTGGTGGTGGACGAGTGGGGCGCCTGGTACGCGCCCGGCGCCGAGCCGTTCGCCGAAGCGCTCATCGGGCAGCAGAACACCCTGCGCGACGCCGTGCTGGCCGGGATGACGCTCGATACTTTCAATAGGAATGCCGATAAAGTGGCCATGGCCAACGTGGCGCAGCTCGTCAACTGCCTGCAATCGCTGTTTCTGGCTCACGAAGACAAATTCTGCGTCACGCCCACCTATCACGTGTTCGATCTCTACACCCCGCACCATGGCGCGCAATCCCTGCGCACCGTGGTTTCGGCGCCCGACGTGCATTATCAACGCAACGGCGCGCCCGCCCGCCTGCGCGGCTTGAGCAGCTCCGCATCGCTGGCCAACGGCCGGCTGACCGTAACCGTCACCAACCCGTCCATCGACCGCCCGGTGGAAAGCGAAATCGTGGTGCACGGCGGAACGCCGCGAACCGTAGCCGCGATCGAGCTGTCGGACGCCGACCCCCACGCGCACAATACCTTCGAGAATCCGCACGCCGTGGAACCGAAGAAGGTGGAAGTGAGTTTGAAGAGCGGGGTGATTGTGCATAGCTTCCCGGCGGCCTCGGTGACGCGATTGACGATCGAGATGTGAAGGGAGCTTTTCGTGGCGCAGGCTGTCAAGCCTGCTGTGTCGAGATTCTTCTCGACATTTTTTCGCCCTCACTACCCAGCCCCGGCGGCAGGCAGTACACTCGCGCTCGACCACCGATAATCTTCCGCCCTTGCCACCAGTCCGGCCTTCACCGGATTGTCTTCAATGTACGCGCGGATGCGGCCCGCCTCCCGATCGTCGCGCACCCAATGATCGTACGACTCGGCTTGCCAGAACGGCTGGCCCGTGCGCCCGAGCAACCGGTTCGCTTCTCGTGCCGTGCCAGCAGGTGTACATGATTCGCCATCACCACGAACGCGTCAAGATCGTAATATTGCAATTGCTCCGCGCCATACCGAATGGATCCAACCACCAGTTGGGCCACCGGGTCCTGTTTGAGGTACCGCGGCCCATCCCGGGCCGAATCGAGGTATCGGTCCATCCAGACGAAGGCTTGCCCAGCGCCCTGTTTGCCCGGCGGCGGGTAGAGTTTGTGCGGGAGACTGCCGTAGAGGTGCCAGGTGAGGAACTGAGCTTTGCCTTCCAGGTAGACGTGGGGAAGACGGCGTCGAAAAGACTCCATGGCAAATGAGTGCCTGGCGCAGAGGGAAAATCTCCCAAGAAGAAAGCCTCACCGTGGCGCAGGCTGTCAAGCCTGCCGTGTCGAGATTCCGATGTCGCCGGGCATTTTTCAGGCATTGGGAAAATTCTCTGACCCAACCGACGGGGAATCGGTGCGGAAAACCGGGTGGGACAGACGATCGTTTTTTGTCGTCTGTCAGGCTGTTGCTGCCTTGGCGAGGGCCCGACAGACCACGAAAAACGATGGTCTGTCCCACCGCCTCACCGCCGAACCCTGGCTCAACCCAAATTCCGACCTCAGGAGTTCGGAGACTTGCCTCGGCGCCTATGCAAACTTTAGCCGCGCTCGACCATCGGTAGTCTTCCGCGCGTCCAAGCGCCAAGTACGGCGGCGGAATTGCCGCATCTGAATCAGTGGGGGCCACGCGGGGAAGCCGAGGCGAGTCTCCGAACTCCTGATGTCGCCGGGCATTTTTCAGGCATTGGGGAAAATTCTCTGACCCAACCGACGGGGAATCGGTGCGGAAAACCGGG
>JBKQVG010000105.1:0-3484 GCA_052325345.1 Bryobacteraceae bacterium | reverse complement strand
CTGTTCCAGCGTCTCTCCGCGGCGGTCGGAAGCCATCAGCACCGCGTAGAATCGCCCCTTCGGACGGAGAAACCGCGGCAGGCCCTCCACCGCGCGGCGAAAGATCTGCTCGCCGTCTTCGCCGCCGTCCCGGTAGATGAACTTCGTATCCCGCGAGGGAACGTAGGGCGGATGGATCGCAATCCGGTCGAAGGCCAGCCCTTCCACCGGCGCGTACATATCGCCTTCCAGCACGGTGACGTTCTCGATGCCCGCCAGCCCCACGTTGAATGCCGCGAACCTGGCGCTGCGCGACGCCACGTCGGTGGCCCAGACGTGGCCGGCCCAGCGCGCCGACCGGATCGCCGCATAGCCGGTTCCGGTGCCGATTTCCAGCATGGCTTCACAAGCCGTTTCCGGCAGCCGGTTCACGAATTCCAGGGTATTGGCGAAAAATGCCGGATACACGCCGTCCGGCTGCCTCGCGCACGCGGCGCCATCCGGAAAACAGACGCGGTCGCTCGCCGTCAGCGCCCCGGGAAGCGGCACGAGCGCCGCCGTGCCGAACACCGCCCCCGGTCTGGCCGGATCCGCCGCCAGCAGGTTCAGCGCCCCCAGCGCACCCAGCCCTTCCGGAGTCAAAAGCTCTTCCGCCACTGCGCGTTCCAGGTAAAGCCCGAACGCGAACAGGCGGATGAGCGCATCGAGCGGCGTCGTCACCCGATCTCCCGTTCCCAGCCCGGGCGGCGGTGTCTGGAACCGGTATAGATGCTCGATCCCCAACCGCGCGCAAACTCGTCCGTAGGTGAACCCGCTGGACTCGAACAGGCGCCGCGCGGCCAGGTACTCCTCCGCCGTCCCCAGTTTCGGCAGCATATCGTTCCAGAAAGCCCGTGGCGCGGCGTCGCTCATCGTGGTGAGAATACCATAGCTTCCCGGTAAATCCGCTCCAAATGGCGGGCCAGTCCCGCTGTGTCGCAGGCCGCCGATGCCCGCAGCCGGTCCCGCATGTTCCGCCTCAATTCCGCCAGCCGCGCGGGCGTTTCGGGGTCCCGCGCCAGTGCAACCGCCAGCGCAACGTAACCGGCCCGGTCCGCCGCCACGAATTGGCCCAGCCCAGCCGCCAGCATCAGCGACGCGCTGGTCCGCGCCGCCCACCGGTCGCCCCGGAAACAGACCGCCGGCACTCCCTGCCACAGCGCTTCGGTGGTGGTCGTGCCCCCGTTGTAGGGAAACGGATCGAGCGCCACGTCGATCCGCCCATAGGATTTCAGGAATTCATCGTGCTCCGCCGGGCCCTCCAGCACCACCCGGTCCGCGCCAATCCCTTCGCGTTCGAACCCCGCGCGGACAAACCGGCGCATGCCCTCGGTTTCGAGACCGGTGTTCTGGATGAGCAGCGTGCTCCCCGGCGCCTGCCCCAGAATCGCGCTCCACGCCGATAGCACTTCCGGCGTGATTTTGTACTGCGAGGCCAGCGAGCCGAACGCCAGTTTTCCGCCGCTCGCGAGGCACGGCGGCCCGGTCACTTCCGGAGTCTCGTATCCCACCTCGAACGCCAGGTACGTGCCCGGCACCCGCGCGATCCGCTCGCAGTAGAACCGTTCTTCGTCCGGCGGGATCACCACCGCGTCGCCCACCAGCCAATCGTAAGCCTCCATTCCGCTGGTGGCGTACAGATTGAACCAGCCGATGACCACCGGCGCCGGCCTCGCCGCCACCAGCGGCAATCGCGCCATCGCGCTGTAGCCGTTCAGATCCACCAGCACGTCCACACCGCTTTGCTCCATAAGTTCCGCCGCGGCCGCGTTCGATAGCCCGGAAATGTCGTGAAAAACATCGCCCGCCGCGCGGCGATACTCCGCGCCGATCGCCTGTTCGGGACCGTCGGAAAACAAGTGAATCTCGAAGCTGGCGCGGTCATGTCCGTGGATCGCGCCCCATACCGGCTTCATCCAGTTCCGCCGTTGGAAGAACGCCGAAAGATAGCCGACGCGCAGCTTGGTGGGACAGACCACCGCATTTTGTGGTCTGTCATCTCTAGCCTTAGTGGGACAGACCATCGCATTTTGTGGTCTGTCATCTCTAGCCACTGCGCGATTCCCGTGCCCTGCCGCCGGGAACACCCGCCGCGCCCAGTCCTGCCTCACCGCCAGAATGGTCGCGTTGGTCGCGGCGGGACTGCCGGGGACGATCACCGCCGCCATGGCCCGTGAGACGTCGCTGCTCCCCACCTCGGCCGCTACTTCGAACTCGCCCAGGGCCTCATCCACCTGCCCGGTTTGGAACAGCGCCTGGCCCAGGTTGTGATGCGCCTCCGCCCACTCCGGCCGGCCTCCACAGGCTTGCCGAAAGCGCTCGGCGGCGCCGGCGTAATCGTGCCGGTCCCGGGCCACGCACCCGGAAGCGAACCAGGCGCGCGCCAGGCCGGGCTCGATCGCGATCGCGGTTTCGTAACAGCGGGCCGCCTCCGAGCCGCGCCCCAGCGCCGCTAGAGCGTCGCCCAAATCGCAAGCCAGACCGGCGTCGGCCCGCGCTCCGCGTGCCGACTGCTCCAGAAACGGCAGCGCCTCCGACGGCCGGCCCAGAGCGTTGAGCGTTTGTCCCAGCGCCGCCAGCGAATCGCCGTGCCCCGGCTCCACGTCGAGCGCCTGCCGGAAACACGCCGCGGCTTCCTCCAGTCCGCCGGCCGCCCGGTGCAGATTGCCCAGGCTGTAGTGCGCCGCGGCGAATCCCGGCTCGCGCCGCAACGCTTCGCGGTATGCGTCGGCAGCCTCGGCCAGACGGCCCCGCGCCTTCAGAAGATTGCCCAGGTTGAGGAAAAAGCCCGGCGCGGCTTCGATCGCGAGAGCCCGGCGATAACTTTCTTCCGCCTCCGCCTCGTCCCCCGCGGCCGCCAGCGCCAGCCCCAGCAGGTTCCAGCAGTGGGCGTGGTCGGGTTTCGCCGCCAGCGCCTGGCGAAACAGGCGGATGGCTGGTTCGCTTCGCCCCGTCTGGTGCGCCACCATCCCCAGCAGGTAAAGCGCGTCCGGCTGCCGCGGATTGCGCAACAGTACCGCCCGGTATCCCGCCGCCGCTTCCGCCAGCCGCCCCGCCCGGTGGTGCGCCAGGGCTTCGTCCAGATCGTCCGCTTCCGTCCCCATGCCACCCCGCTCAGGAATTATACCTGTAACTCGGAACCGGGCCGCCAGCGGAGTGCTCTTGGCCGGCGCCAGTTGTGCATCGTTGTGCATCCCTGTGCCGCCCTTAGGATGTGAAAAAACAAATAAACCCTTTCATTTCTTCATCGGCGTTTATCAGCGTTCATCGGCGGCTATATTTCTTTTGTGCATTTTTGTGCATCCGGTGCTTAGCCGATCCGGGGGAAATCCGTTCCAGTCAACCGCTCCCTGGCGGTCTCTGTAACCATATGCAAACACTTGGCGCCTGTAACGGAGCCGCGACCGCCAGGGAGCGGTTGACGCGCCTAAACTGCGAAATCCCTAGATCGGTTGAGCGCCTGGAC
>JBKQVG010000104.1:0-3587 GCA_052325345.1 Bryobacteraceae bacterium | reverse complement strand
CGTCTGTCAGGCTGTTACGCCTTGGCGAGGGCCCGACAGACCACGAAAAACGATGGTCTGTCCCACCGCCTCACCGCCGAACCCTGGCTCAACCCAAATTCCACGACATCAGGAGTTTGGAATCTCGACACGGCAGGCAAAAGTGCCTGCGCCACGAGCGGCTCTTGGCTGAAAGCTTATGGCTGACCGCTGACAGCCTCTTCAGTGCGTCATCGCGTACACGATATAGTTCACGCCCATGCGGATCGCCTGATCGGAGAACTTGGACGGATAGTAGGGGTCGTCGGCCCACTCCCAGGCGTCGCCGATATCGGAGTTGAAGGAAATCGCCACCAGGATGCGGCCTTTGTCGTCGTAAATGGCGCGCCAGTGCGCGCCTTTGCCATCGGCGTATTTGTAACCGGTTCGTAAGTGGGCCTGCCCGGGAATCTGCAGCTTCTGGCCGATGTCGTAGACGGTGTGGAAAATGGGGTCGTCGTCGGGAATGTCTTGAATCGGGCGGTCGGGAAAGGCTTTGCGGATGCGGGTTTCAAACTCGCGCCATTCGGCGTT
The DNA here is from genome assembly GCA_052325345.1 of Bryobacteraceae bacterium. Taxonomy (GTDB): domain Bacteria; phylum Acidobacteriota; class Terriglobia; order Bryobacterales; family Bryobacteraceae; genus JBEKYD01. The sequence continues at coordinate 3,035 of JBKQVG010000104.1, read as the reverse complement.
GCCGTGAAAGTCGTCGGCCATGAAGAACCCGCCGCGCAGCAGATACTCGCGCAGTTCGGCGGACTGGCGCCCGGTCAATCCCCATTCGCCCACTTGCACGGCGTAGAGCCACGGCCAGTCGTAAGCGTCGCCTTCGTCCAGGTTGACACATTGCTCCGCGGAGCGGGTCTGAATGCGCGTGAGGCGTCGAACGGCCAGGGCGAAATGGCGGTCGGCGCGGGGGAAATCCTGGGTCCACAGCGAAACCCCTACGTGCCAGTCGAGGTCGCGGCCCTCATAGCCGTTGAGCGGCCCGGGAGGGAACATGAGGCGGGCAAAGGCCCACTCGGCGGGCTGGGCGTAATCGGGAGGCAGCGGGATGTCGCCCAGGCGGTACTCCACTCCGGGAAACTGGCGAAACGGGCGCTGCGCGTCGAGCGCACCGAGCGATAGCGCGGCCACGAGAGCGGCCCATACGCCCCTTGCCCATCGCTGTCGCCGCCGGCCCTCCATTGATTACGAGGATACCGCGTTTGTCGCGCCCCCAAAGGCTGGTATAATTTAACCAGATGGTAGTTAACCGCCCGCTTTGGCGGGTTGTCGAAGGTTCGTTCCTTTCCCATCTCAGCGCGATTTCCTGTCTCGTTTCCATTTCAGCAGGGAGGTATCCACCGCTTCTTCAATGAAAGCCAGCGTGCGCATTCTACGCGGCGTGGAAAGCCTGTTCGGCACACGCGACGAAAACATCCGGTTGATCGAGACCGGCTTCAACGTTCACACCCAACTGGTGGACGGCAACCTCGAAATCGAAGGCGAAGAGCCGGGTGTGGCGCGCCTGCAGAACATTCTGGAAGATTACAACACGCTGCTGCGCGAAGGCCACGTCTTTAATAACGGCGACCTCAACAGCTACTTGCGGGTGGTCACGGCGGATCCGGAAGTGACCCTGCGCGCCCTGGTTTCGAGCGGACGCCAGCGCAGCTTCGGCAAGAAAGTCCTGGCCCCGCGTTCGGTCAACCAGCGCCGCTATCTGGAAGCCATCGAACGCCACGACTTGGTCTTCGGCATCGGTCCGGCCGGCACCGGCAAGACGTACCTGGCCGTGGCCATGGCGATTTCGGCCCTGCTCGCCAAGCAGGTGGCGCGCATCATTCTCACCCGCCCGGCGGTGGAAGCCGGCGAGCGGCTGGGTTTCCTGCCGGGCACTCTGCAGGAAAAGGTGGACCCGTATCTGCGCCCGCTTTACGATGCCCTCTTCGACATGCTGGAGAGCGACCGGGTGGAGAAACTGCTGGAGCGCAACGTCATCGAAGTGGCTCCCATCGCCTTCATGCGCGGCCGCACCCTGAACGATAGCTTCATCATTCTGGACGAAGCGCAGAACTCCACCTCCGAGCAGATGAAGATGGTGCTGACCCGGCAGGGTTTCAACTCCAAAATGGTGGTGAACGGCGACGTGACCCAGATCGACCTTCCCACCGGGCGCCGCAGCGGCCTGATGGACGCCGTCGAAGTGCTCCGCGGCGTGGAAGGTATCAGCTTCGTGCAGTTCGACGAGAAAGACGTGGTGCGCCACACCCTGGTGCAGCGCATCGTCAAAGCCTACGAGCGCTACACCGAAGCCACCGCGGGGCGCCAGCTTTCGCTCAGATTAGCCGAGCCCGAACCACCGCAGGAAGCGGCCACCGCGGAAACGGCGCCGCAGGCCTGAGCATTCCCATGTCTGGCCCGGAAGGCAGTTCGGTCACATTTCGGCGCGCGCAGCCAAGCCTGCGCCACGCGTCCATTCTGCGCTTCGTCCGCCGCCTCGAGCGGGAAGTGGCCAAGGGCCGGCGCTTCGATTGCCTGATTACCGGCGACGCCGAGCTGCGCCGTTTGAACCATGAATTTCGCGGCCGGGATTACGCCACCGACGTGCTCTCTTTTCCTGCTCCAGCCGGCATCGGTGGTGGGGCGGACCCCCTGGTCCGCAGCCGGCCCCCCGGCCGGGTCGTTGCGAGCCGCAAGCATCTAGGGCCTGAAGAGGAGAGCGGGACGAGGGCGTCCCGCGCGGACCAGGGGGTCCGCCCTACCCCCGGCAACGCGAGCCTGGGCGACATTGCCGTTTCCGCGGCCCGCGCGCGGGCGCAGGCGCGCGCCTTCGGACACACCACCGGGCGCGAGATCCAGATTCTGATCCTGCACGGGCTGCTGCACCTGCTCGGCATGGATCACGAGACCGACCGCGGCCGCATGGCCCGCGCCGAAGCGCGCTGGCGGGCGAGGCTGGGCCTTCCCGGCGGCCTGATCGAACGGGCGCGGGCATGAGATACGCGTTCGCAGCCTTGGCGCTGGCCAGCGCCCCGCTGTTGGGCATCGTCACGTTCGTGCAGCTTCTCTATCTGGAAAGCCTGCGCCTGCGCACCCGCGACCTGCCCGCCCTGAAATTCTTCAAGGACACGCTGGAAGAGAAGCTGGGCCTCGAAACCGAACATGGCGCGGGCACGTTCTCGCTCATCAAGCACACCCTGCTGGTGCTGCTCGGCATCTTCTGTTTCGGCTGGCTGGAAGAAAGCGCCTGGCAGGCCATTCTGGCCGGGTGGCTGACCATGGTCGCGGTGGCTTATGCCCTGCCCCAATTGCTGTACCGCCGCACCTCGGCGCATTGGCTGCTGGGCCTGGCGCCGCTGCTGCGCGGCCTGGCCTGGACGGCGCGGCCCTCGGTGGCGCTGCTCGAATTCTTCCAGTCGCTGGTGGACCTGGCCGATAAACACAGCGCCAGCCAGGAAGAGCCCTCCACGGAGGAAAATATCGAAGCTCTGATCTCCGCCGGCGCCGAAGAGGGCCTCATCGAGGAAGAGGACCGCAAGCTGATTCAATCCGTGGTGGAGTTCGGCGACAAGGTGGTGCGCGAAGTCATGACGCCGCGCCCCAACATCGTCGCCATCGCCGCCGACGCCACTCTCGAAGCCCTCCGCCGCCTGGTCATCCACGAGCAGTACTCGCGCATCCCGGTGTACGAGCAGAACATCGACCAGGTGATCGGTTTCGTCCACGTGCGCGACATGTTCGAGCTC
>JBKQVG010000103.1:0-19576 GCA_052325345.1 Bryobacteraceae bacterium | reverse complement strand
GATGTGCGGCAACGGCGGGTACGGCAACAGCGGGTACGGCAACATGTACGGCTCGAATTACAGCGGCAACTTGGGCTACCCGTCTTCCGGGACGGGCATGACCCCGTTCGGCGCCACTCCCGGCTCGGCGGCCGCTGCCAACGATCAGACCGGGCAGTACCTGCGGCCGGGCACGGGGCAGGGAACCTCCAACCCGAATGCGCCGCACGTGATTCCAAACCCTTTCGACAACACCATTCTGGTGCAGGGATCGTCGCAGGATTGGGAGCAGATAAGGCACGTGCTCGACCAGTTGGACGTGCCGCCGCGGCAGGTGCTGATCGACGCCAAGATCTATGAAGTGGATTTGAGCGATTCCCTGAATTTGGGGTTGACTTCCACCCTCAACAACCCCATCCAGACCGGCAACCTGCTCAACGGCCAGAGCAACACCTCAGCGACATCGGGGGGTGGGCTGCTGCTGACGGCCGGATGGCTGGTGTCGAGAACCCGCCTGTTGCAGGCGCAGTTGAACGCGTCCGAATCGAGGGGCACCACGAAGCTGGTGTCGGCGCCCAGCGTGATTGCCACCGACAGCATTCCGGCCACCATGAACATCGGCAGCCAGATCCCGGTGGCGACTTCGACGGCCGCCAGCAGCATCACCCAGAACGGAACCTCGGTGCCGATTCAGAACATCAGCAGCCAGAGCACCGGCGTCACCCTGGGCATCACGGCGCGGGTGAATTCGAGCGGCGTGGTGACCTTGGAAATCAACCAGCAGGTGAGCGCGCCGCAAACAGCCTCGCAGTCGAGCCAGTACTCGAACATCGACTCGCCCTCGTTCACCAACCGTTCGGTGAGCACTCAGGTTACGGTGCAGGATGGCGATACCATCGCCGTGGGGGGCGGGATCACGGAAAGCTACCAGGTCAGCACCGGCGGCATTCCGTTTCTGGACCGAATTCCGGGAATTGGGTTTCTGTTCGGCACCCGGAATGTGAGCAAATCGCGGTCGGAACTGATTATCTTCTTCACTCCGCGAGTGATCTACGACACCAACCAGGTTGTGGACGCGGGCGAGGAGATCAAGAAGAATCTCAAGCACGTGGGCAAAATGAACGATCAGTAGGGCTGGCGGCTGCGGGCTTTAGAGGCGCGTTACGTAATGGCTGTGCCGACCGCTTCCTGGCGGTCGCGGCTCCGACTCGCGGCATGACGCACCGTATCGTTGAGTCGGAGCCGCGACCGCAAGAAGGTGTGAAGGAATATGGCCACGGAGCTAGAATTTGTTCTTTCACGCCCTCCAAGGGAGCGGTTGTCGGTGATTGGAGTGATTATTTCCCAAGAGTGTCTTTTAGCCTGACTTTCGCGGAGTGAACCGATGGATGCGGAAGACTATCGCCGGATTGCGCTGAGCTTCCAGGGCGCCGAGGAGAGCTCACACATGGGGGCGCCCGATTTCCGCGTGGGCGGCCGGATCTTCGCCACCCTCGCCTCCCAACGCCAGGGCTACGGGAACCTGATGTTGACGCCGGAGCAGCAGGCCGCGTTCGTGGAGGAGGCTCCGGAGGTGTTCGTGCCCATTGCCGGTGGCTGGGGCAGGATGGGCATGACCCACATCCGGCTGGCCGCGGCGAGCGAGGACGTGCTGGCCGGCGCACTGCATACGGCATGGAAGCTCCGGCTGGAGAAGAACGCCAAGGCAGGTGGGAAGAAGGGCGGCGCGGCGAAGCGGGCCCCATCCGCGAAGAAAACCGGGCGGAAGGGTTGAAACGGGCTCGCCGATTGTGGTGGGCGGCGCAAATAATTTCGTCGAATCAATCGGGTTTCCCGCCGATGTGGACGGTATGGGCCGTAGAATCGCTCAGGATGACGAATCTTGGAAAATGCCATGACACCATCTCCCCCTCCGGCTGCCGAGGAGAAACCCTTTTCGGCTCTAATAGTTGACGACACTCCTATCATCCAGATTCTTTTACGGCGAGCCCTGTCCGCGTACCCTGTCGAATGCGAAGTCGCAAGTAGTGGGCGCGAGGCGCTCGAACGGTTTGAGCAGCGTCTGCAGTCTAAGCGGCCCTATGATCTGGTTTGTCTCGACGTAGGCCTGCCCGAGATGGACGGGAGTGCGGCTTTGCCTCTGATGCGTGCCGCCGAAAGCCGGCTGGGCGGGACGGCCCCGGCTTACATCGTGGTGCTGACGGGCGACGATAGCGAGGAGACGGTGAAAGCGATGCGAGCCGGCGGCGCGAACGCGTACTTTCTCAAACCATTGGACCGTAGTGCGTTTGTAAACCAGTTATGGAAGGCTTTAAGTCAGAAATCGACCGCCTCCGGCGCGTCCGGAACGGCTAGTGGCTAGAGTTGCACAATTAAGCGGACAGGAAGACCGAGCTGAGAACATTGATGGAGGAAGATAGTTCGAGACTCTGGGCTCAAACGCTCGATCGCCTTTCCCGGTTACCCGGAATGCGCCGAAGCGCTGCGAGCCTCGCGTTCGAGCTTGGCGGAGGCAGTGCCGCTCCGGTTCCGCGACCATCCGGCTTTCACCCTGGACCATCTGGGGGCTTTGGTGGAGGCCAGCCTTGCGGCCACCGGCGGAAAGCCGGAAAACGGCCGCCGGCCGCCGGTGCCCACATGCTGAGCCCCCGTTCTCACTCCCGCAGTGCGGTGTCTTTCGCCTGAACGCGTTATCTCACCACGACGTTGACCAGCTTGTCGGGCACGGCGATCACTTTGACAACGGTCTTAGCGGCGATGGCGGCGCGCACTTTCTCGTCGGCCAGGGCGCGGCGCTCGAGTTCCTGGGTAGCGGCGCCGAAAGGAGCCGAGATGCGGCCGCGGACCTTGCCGTTCACCTGCACCACGATCTCGGCTTCGTCTTCGCGCGCCAGCTCCGGATTGTAGGCGGGCCACGGCTGGCGGAACACCGGACCTTCTTTTCCGAGTTCCTCCCAGATTTCCTGCGAGAGATAGGGCGCGAGCGGCGCCAGCATCAGGGCCAGGGTTTCGAGCACTTCGCGCATGGCGGCGGCCGATAGGGACGCCTCCCGCTCCGTCAACAGGTTCATCAATTCCATGATGGCGGCGATGCAGGTATTGAAGTGCCAGCGGGTTTCGAAGTCTTCGGTGATCTTCTCGAGCGTCTGGTGAAGCTTGCGGAGGGCGGCGCGGTCGCCGGCGCCGGAGCCGTTGTTCTCCGCGGCCCCGGCGTTGCGGGTGACGAAGCGGTAGACGCGGCCGAGGAAACGGTAGATGCCTTCGGCGCCCTCTCTTCGCCAGTCGAGTTCCTTTTCGGGCGGAGCGGCGAAGAGCACGAACAGGCGGGCGGTGTCGGCGCCGAATTGCTCGGCCAGCGCGTCGGCGCCCACCACGTTGCCTTTGGACTTCGACATTTTGGCGCCTTCGGCAATCACCATGCCCTGGGTGAAAAGGCGCCGCGCCGGCTCGTTGTTTTCGACCAGGCCTAGATCGCGCATCACCTTGGTGAAAAAGCGCGAATAGATCAGGTGCAGGATGGCGTGCTCGACGCCGCCGATGTACTGATCGATCTCGAACCAGTAGGCGATCTTGGCCGAATCGAAGGGTGCGCGGTCGTTGTGGGGATCGCAGTAGCGATAAAAATACCAGGACGAATCGATAAAAGTGTCCATGGTGTCGGTTTCGCGCCGCGCCGCGCCGCCGCACTTGGGGCAGACCACGTGGACGAACTCGGGCACGGTTTCGAGCGGCGAGCGGCCGGCGCCGGCGATGTCGACATGGTCGGGCAGCAGCACCGGGAGTTGATCGTCGGGAACCCCGACCACGCCGCAGGAAGGGCAGTGAATCACCGGGATGGGGGTGCCCCAATAGCGTTGCCGGGAGATGCCCCAATCCTTGAGACGGAAAGTGACGGCGGGTTGGCCGAAGCCTTTTTCGCGGGCAAGAGCGGCCATCTTCGTGCGCGCCTCCTCGCTGGCGAGGCCGGACCAGGGGCCGGAGTTTTCCACCACGCCATAGTCGAGGAACGCCTCCGTCATGCCGGGCTCCCGGGCCAGCGCGCCATCGGCGGGGCGGATCACGGGGCGAATCGGGATGCCGTATTTGCGGCAGAATTCGAAATCGCGCTCGTCGTGGGCGGGAACGGCCATAATCGCGCCGGTACCGTAACCCATCAGGACGAAGTTGCCGATCCAGATAGGAACCTGCTCCCCGCTATAGGGATTAACGGCGAAATGGCCGGTGAAGAAGCCCTCTTTTTCGGCGTCGCCGAGGTCGCGGCTGGAGCGGGCGTCGACCATGGCTTTGGCTCTGGCGCGCGCCGCGGAGTCGAGCAGAGTGTCGTTCAGCGGGTGCTCGGGGGCCAGAATGACACAGGTGGCGCCATAGATGGTGTCCACGCGGGTGGTGAAGACTCGAATGCTCTGGCTGGCGCCGCTGACAAGAGTGAAATCGATTTCGGAGCCTTCGGATCGGCCGATCCAATTGCGCTGCATGGTGAGAACGCGCTCCGGCCAGCCGCTCTCGAGTTGCGCCATATCGTCCAGCAACTGGTCGGCGTAAGCGGTGATTTTCAGGAACCACTGCTCGAGCGCACGCTGTTCGACGGGCGTATCCTCGTGGCGCCAGCAGCAGCCTTCGACTACCTGTTCATTGGCCAGAACGGTGTTGCACTTGGGGCACCAGTTGAGCAGCGCCTTTTTCCGGTACGCCAGGCCGCGCTCGAGCATACGTAAGAAAAACCATTGGTTCCAGCGGTAATAAGCGGGATCGCAGGTGGTGACTTCGCGATTCCAGTCGTAGCTGAAGGCGAAGCGGCGATGGGTCTTCTTCATCGCGGCGATGTTGGCCAGAGTCCATTCGCGAGGAGGGCGCTGGTTGGCGATGGCGGCGTTTTCGGCGGGCAGGCCAAAAGCGTCCCAGCCCATCGGATGGAGGACGTTAAAGCCTCTCATCCACTTGTAACGGGCCAGCGCGTCGCCGATCGAGTAGTTGCGGATGTGGCCGATGTGGAGGGTCCCGCTGGGGTACGGGAGCATTTCGAGTACGTAAAATTTGGGCTTGGTGGAATTCTCTTCCGCCTGGTAGAAGTCGGCGTCCCGCCAAAGGGCGTGCCACTTCAACTCGATGGCACGATGGTCATAAGGCTTTTCGGGCATATCGGTACGGAAACTTCATCGTACCAGCACCAGGGCTTCGCCCTGGAAATCCCTGCCGGGATTTGGAAGGGGAAGCGGAAGATAGAAGTCAGAAGGCCGGGCTGCCGGCTTCTTGACTCCCGGCCTTTGGCTTCCGACTGCTCAAACAGCGACCGCTCTTACCGATGTTGGCGCTGCACGAGGTCCACAAAGTGGACACGCTGTCAATGCGCGACGGTAACGGCCGTGGACACGCGATATTCGCGCGCCGGTTTGCCTGCCGCGACCGGAGCGGGCGCTTCGACTTCTCCCCAAACCACCGGGTACTCGCGTAGGCACCGTGGGCAGATGTACTTTCCATGCATCGGCCACATCGCCTTGGTGTGGGCCACGCGGCACCAGAAACTGGCAATTCGTTCGCTCATTTTCGTCTCCTCCTCCAACCGACAATCGTTTCACCGCACGAGAAGGCGGCGTTCCGACCCTTTGTCGCTTGATAGAGCAATCGGATGACCACAGGAAAAACTTGACGTCCATAAATTAAAACGTATAATTAAAACGATTGATTTAATTAAGTGATTGAAACCAAGCAAAAGATCATGGACACCGCGGTTCGGGTGTTTGCCGAGCACGGCTACGGCGGTACATCGTTGCGGCATATCATCGCCGAAGCGCAGGTCAACCTGGCCGCCATCCATTACCACTTCGGCTCCAAAGAGGAACTGCTGGACGCCGTGATCGGGCAAAAGGTGCAGCCGGTAAACGAGCAGCGCCTGGAGCGGCTGGGGCAGCTAGAAGCCCGCGCGGCCGGCAAACCGGTCGCTGTAGAGGAGATTCTGGAAGCCTTTTTGGCGCCGGCGATTCCGGTAGTGTCGAAAAGCACCGATTTTCCTCGCATGATGGGGCGTTTGATCGGCGAGGGGTTGATGCCGGAGGTGGCGCGCAAGCATTTTTCCGAGGTAGCGATGCGTTTCACGGCTGCGTTGCGGCGGGCGCTGCCGGATCTTTCGGATTCGGAAGTCACCTGGAGGGTGCATTTCATGATCGGCGCCATGGCGCATTGCCTGTGCCGCGGGCCGGAGGAATGGCGGGGGAAGCTGGCAGCGGAATCTCCGGAAATGCTGAAGGAGTTGGTGGGCTTTTTGGCGGCCGGTTTTCGGGCGCCATCCGCGCGGGAGCGACGAGACGTGGCGAGCGGGGAGAAGTGATATGACGATGCGATGGATCTGTCTCGTGGCGGTTGCGGCGGCTACGGCGGCGGGTCAACAGGAAATTAACGGCGCCAAAGTTCCCGCCGCCGGCCAACAAGCCGAGCCGCAGCCGCAGCAGCCTGTAGGCGCCGCAACGGCCGCGAATCGCGGGCCGCTACCTTTGAGCCTGAAGCGCGCCGTGGATATCGCGCTTTCGCGGGAGGGGAACACGGCCATCGCGCTGGCGGGCGAATCGCTGGCGCAGGCGCGCGACCGTTCGGCGGAAGCGCGCGCCGCCCTGCTGCCCGACGTGGAAGGGGCCTATATGACCCAGAGCCGGACTGAGGACCTGGCGGCCCAGGGCCTTTCCACCAAGCTTTTCAACTTTCCGATTCCCGGTTTTCAGTTCCCGAGTTTTGTGGGTCCGTTCACGGTCATGGATGCGCGCGTGAGCGCCACCCAAAGCGTGTTCGACTTCAGCTCGATCCGCCGCTTTCAGGCTTCCAAGCTAAGCACGGAGGCGGCGCGGTCGGACCTGGACAGCACCGGCGAACAAGTGGCGGCGCAAGTGGCCAAGGCTTACCTTGCGGGCATCAAGGCCGACGCGGACGTAGAATCGGCCGAAGCCAATGTGGCGCTTTCCGAGGCGCTGCTGACCCAGGCCGGCAACGAGAAGAAAGCGGGAACCGGAACGGGCATTGAAATCACGCGCGCGCGGGTGCAGCTTGCCAATGACCGGCAGCGGCTGCTGGAAGCGCGGAACGCGCGCCGCGCGGCCCACCTGCGGCTGCTGCGCGCCATGAACCTGCGGCTGGACGCGGATGTCGAATTGACCGACAAAATGCAGTATCTTCCGGTGGACCCGGTGACGCTGGACCAGGCGCGGGCCGCGGCTTTGAAACAGCGGCCGGATTACGAGGCGCAACGGGAGCGGGAAGCCAACGCGCGGCTTTCGGCCAGCGCCACCAAGATGGAGCGTTTGCCATCGGTTTCGGCGTTTGGGGATTACGGCGCCAGCGGCACGGGCTTCGACAACTCGCTGCCCACGCGCACGGTGGGGATTTCGGTGCGGGTGCCGATTTTCGACGGCGGGCGGCGGGATGCGCGGCGGGCCGAATCGGCCTCCCAGCTTCGGGCCGAACAGGCGCGCAGCAACGATTTGAAAGAGCAGATCGAGCTGGACGTGCGGCTGGCGCTGGACGAACTGGGATCGGCCGACGATGAAGTGAAAGTCGCACGAGACGGGCTCGGGCTTTCCGAAAACGAGCTGGCCCAGGCCCGCCGCCGCTATGCGGCCGGCGTGACCAACAGTATTGAAGTGACCGACGCGCAGACGCGGCTCGAGCGCGCGCGGGACAACCAGACGGCCGCGCTTTATAACTACAACCTGGCGCGCATCGACCTGGCGCAAGCCATGGGCCGCGTGCGGAGCCTGGTGCAATAGAGGGGGGCATGACGACCATGGGCAAATCATCGTGGAGTGGACCATGGTTTTTCGCGGTCTGCCCCGCACCCGGCACTCCGCCTTGTCCACTGATCTTCGTTTTTCGGCCTCGAGAAAGAGCCCAGGCGGCAGACCACAAAAAACGATGGTCTGCCCCACAGAAAAAAGAACGTCGGCTCGAAAGCCGACGCTGCAGGCCGGAGGCCCGCGCCACGAAGGAATCCAAGCCAAAAAAGGCTGAAGCATGAAAAAACGAATTCTCATAATCCTGATTATTTTGCTGGCGGCGGGAGCGGCGGTGTACGCCTACCGCGGCATGACCCGGCGGCCGGACAACCGCATCCTGGTTTCGGGCAACATCGAGCTGACCGAAGTCAATATCGCCTTCAAAACGGCCGGACGGCTGATCGAGCGCGACGTGGACGAAGGCGACACGGTGAAGAAGGGCGAAGTGCTGGCGCGTCTGGACCGCGACCAACTGGTGGCGCAGCGCGAAGCGCAGGCGGCGGCGCTATTGTCGGCCGAGACCCAACTGGCCCAGGCGATTACTTCCCACGAGTACCAGAAGGCGACGGTGGCGGCCGATATCGACCAGCGCCGCGCCAATCTGGCGTCGATGGAGGCGCGCCTGGCGGAACTTCACAACGGCTCGCGGCCGCAGGAAAAGCTCGATGCCCAGGCGGCCGTGGATGCGGCGCAATCCGAAGCGGACCGCTCCAAGGCCGATTGGGACCGCGCCCAGGTGCTGTTCCAGGACGACGATATTTCCGCCGCGCAGTTCGATCAGTATCGCAACCGGTGGGAGAGCGCCGTGGCGGCCCTGAAATCGGCTAAAGAGCGGCAATCGCTGGTGCTGGCGGGCCAGCGCGTCGAGGTCATTCGCGCCCAGCAAGGCCAGGTGCAAAGCGCCGAGGGGGCGCTGAAACAGGCTGAAGCCAATCGGCTGGAAACCAAGCGGCGGGAGCAGGACATCGCCACCCGGCGGGCCGACATCGAACGCGCCAAGGCCAACCTGGCGCTCATCGATTCGCAGCTTGCCGATACCATCGCCATCTCGCCCGTCGAAGGCGTGGTGCTGGTCAAATCGGCCGACGTGGGCGAAGTGCTGGCGCCCGGAACGAGCGTGGTGACGGTGGGGGACATCGACCATCCCTGGCTGCGCGGGTATATCAACGAAACCGATCTGGGCAAGGTCAAGCTGGAATCGAAAGCGCGGGTCACCACGGATTCGTATCCCGGCAAGATCTACTGGGGCCGGGTAACGTTCATTGCGTCGGAAGCCGAATTCACTCCCAAGCAGATTCAGACCGAGCAGGAGCGGGTCAAGCTCGTGTATCGCATCAAGATCGAAGTGGCCAATCCGGCGCACGAGCTGAAAAGCAATATGCCGGCCGACGCGGAAATCGTGCTGCAGTGAACGGCATGGAACCCGGCATCGAGCCAATCATTGAAACGCGCGATCTGACCCGCCGCTTCGGCCAGTTGACCGCGGTGGACCATCTGAACCTGACCGTGGCGCCCGGCGAAATCTTCGGGCTGGTGGGGCCGGACGGGGCGGGGAAGACCACCACCCTACGGCTGCTGTGCGGGCTCATGAACCCCACCGAAGGCTGGGCGCGCGTGGCGGGCTGCGACGCGGTGACGGAGTCGCAGAAGGTGAAAGACCAGATCGGTTACATGGCGCAGCGTTTCGGCCTGTACGTGGACCTGACCGTGCAGGAGAACATGGAGTTCTACGCCGACCTGTTCGACATCACCGGCGCCGAGCGCGACCGGCTGACGGTGGAGCTGCTGCGCATGACCCGCATGGAGGAGTTCCGCGGGCGGCAGGCGGGGCGCTTATCGGGTGGCATGAAGCAGAAGCTGGCGCTGATGTGTACCCTGCTGCACAGGCCGCGCATTCTGTTTCTGGACGAACCCACCAATGGCGTGGATCCGTTGTCTCGCCGCGATTTCTGGACGATTCTGTATCAACTGTTGAAAGACGGCATCACGATTTTCATGACCACCGCGTACCTGGATGAAGCCGAGCGCATGAATCGCGTGGGGCTGATGTACCGCGGAAGGTTGGTCCGCTGCGCGCCGCCGGAAGATCTGCGCCGCGAGGCGGGAGCGGTGAACCTGGAAGGCGCGTTTGTGAGTACCATTCGCGAGCTGGAGGCGGCCAGAACATGAACGGCTGGGCGGTCGAGACCGACAACCTCAGCAAGAGCTTCGGCTCGTTCGTAGCCGTGGACCGGGTTTCGCTCCAGGTGCCCAAGGGCGAGATCTTCGGCTTCCTCGGGCCGAATGGCGCGGGCAAGTCCACCACCATCCGCATTCTGTGCGGGCTGCTGGCGCCGACTTCCGGGCGCGCCGAAGTGGGCGGGCTGGACGTGCATACCCAGGCCGAGGAGATCCGCCGCAACATCGGGTACATGTCGCAGAAGTTCTCGCTCTACGACGATCTGACGGTGGAGGAGAACATCGACTTTTTCAGCGGGATCTACGGCGTCGAGCGCGCGCGGCGCCCGGAGCGGAAGCGCTACGTGCTGGAGATGGCGGGAATCGAAGAGCGCCGGTCCGCCCTGACGCGCACGCTTTCGGGCGGCTGGAAACAGCGCCTGGCGCTGGGCTGCGCCATTCTGCACGATCCGCCGGTGTTGTTCCTGGACGAGCCGACCTCGGGCGTGGACCCCATCGCGCGCCAGTCCTTCTGGGCGCTCATCCGCAACCTTTCCGCCACCGGCCACACGATTTTTGTTTCGACGCACTACATGGACGAAGCCGAGTACTGCAATCGCCTGGCGTTGATGTATCGTGGCAAGGTGATCGCTCTCGGCACGCCGGCCGAGCTGAAGCGCAACCTCACCACTCACAACCTGTTCCACCTCCAGACGGGCGATCTGCTGGCCACCATGCGCGCGCTCGAAGGCGTCGGAGGCGTTCACGACGTCGCCATGTTCGGCAGCGGCCTCCACGTCACCGTGGACGACCGCGAGCGCGGCGCCGCCGCCATCCGCCAGGCCCTGGCCGGCAAGATCGAGATCGCGCGGCTGGAGACGATTTCGCCGTCCATGGAAGATGTCTTCGTCGCCATGATCGAAGCCGAGGAAAGGAAGGCCGCATGAGCAACGCGCGTTTCCGAGCCGCGACCGCCAGGGAGCGGTCCTTGCCGCAGGAAAAGAAAAGCCGAGACGAATCTCGGCTCAGCAGGCTTGACAGCCTGCGCCACGGTAAAGACAGGCGTGCTCCAAGTGCCCACTAGCCTGCGCCGCCTGCGCGCCATCTGGATCAAGGAACTGCGCCACATCGTGCGCGACCGGCGCAGCCTCTCACTGGCGCTGTTTCTGCCGGTAATGATGCTGCTGCTCTATGGGTACGCCTTGAGCCTGGACGTGGATCATATTCCCACCTTGATTTACGACCAGTCCAATACCGAGGCCAGCCGCGACCTCATCCAACAATTCCAGGCCTCGCGCTTCTTCGACGTGATGGGCTATGTGCGGGACTACGGGCCCATCGAGCGCGCCATCGATCGCGGCAGCATCCTGCTGGGCGTCGTCATTCCCCGCGACTACGGCAAGCAGGAGGGCTCCGGCCGGGTGGCGCAGGTACAGCTTCTGCTGGACGGCAGCGACTCCAATACCGCTTCGATCGCGCTGGGCTACGCCGAAAGCGTGGTTAGCGATTATTCGCTTACCTTGCGCGCCGACGCCCAGAATCTCCGCGCCGGCCAGCGCGGCGGCACGCCCCTCGACCTGCGCATGCGGGTCTGGTACAACAGTTCCCTGGAATCGAAGAATTACGTGGTGCCGGGACTGATCGCCGTGATTCTGCAGATCATCTCCGCGCTGCTGACATCGCTCACCATCGCGCGGGAATTGGAGATGGGAACGCTCGAGCAATTGCTCTCCACGCCGCTGCGGCCGGTGGAAATCGTGTTGGGCAAGATGCTGGCATACTTCGTGGTGGGCGCGGTGGATTCCGTGGTGGCGCTGCTGGTGGGCCTGTTCGTGTTCACCGTTCCGCTGCGCGGCAGCCTGCTGCTGGTGGCGGCGGGCACCGGCCTGTTCCTGGCCGGCGTGTTGTTTTGGGGCATCTTCGTGTCGGCGGTCTCGAAGACTCAGTTGCAGGCCTACCAGATGGGCGTGCTCAGCTCGTTTCTGCCGGCGTTCCTGCTCTCCGGGTTCGTCTACTCCATTAACACCATGCCCAAAGTGATTCAGGCGGTAACTTTCATCGTCCCCGCGCGCTACGTGGTGACGATCATGAAAGGCGTGTTCCTGAAGGGCGTGGGACTGTCCATTTTGTGGATGGAATTCCTGTTTCTGGCGGTGTTCGCCGCCCTGATTTTTTGGGCCGCCACACGCAAGTTGAACCAGAAGGTGGCGTAAATGAGCTGGGAACGGATCGTCATCATTTTGCGCAAGGAACTGATCCAAGCCCTGCGCGACCCGCGCATGCGGATTCTGCTGTTCCTGCCGCCCATGATTCAGCTCGTCGTGTTCGGTTTTGCCGTGAACCTGGACGTGGACCATGCGCGCATCGCCTGGATGGACCTGGACCGCACCCCCGCCAGCCGCGAGCTGCGCGAGCGATTCGAGGGCTCGGGCCGTTTCGACGTGGTGGCCCTGCCGTCCAACGAGCAGCAGGTGCAGAGCGTGCTCGACCGCGGCCAGGCGGAGGCGGTGGTGCGTATCCTGCCGGAATTCGAGCGCAACCTGCGCCGCGGCCAGGACGCGCAGGTGCAGGTGCTGATCGACGGCACCAATTCCAACACGGCATCGCTGGTTTCGAGCTACGCGGCCTCCGTGGTGGCGGAGTTCGGCAACTCGCTGTCCGCCCAGCAGCAGAACACCCGCATGCTGATGCGCGGCGCCACTTCGCCCGTCAACTCCGGCTTGCCCACCGTTAAGGCGGAAAGCCGGGTGTGGTTCAACCCGGATTTGTACAGCCGCAATTATTTCGTCCCCGGCGTGGTGGCCAACATCATCATGCTGGTCACGCTCATGCTCACCGCCATGGCCATCGTGCGCGAAAAGGAAATCGGCACCATGGAGCAGTTGATGGTGACCCCCATCAAGCCGCTGGAGCTGATGCTGGGCAAGACGCTGCCGTTCGCCCTGGTCGGCCTGGTCCAGGTGGCGCTGGTCACCACCGCCGCCCTGGTGATTTTCCATATCCCGCTTCGGGGCAGCGTGCCGCTGCTGTTCTGCTGCGCGTCGCTGTTTCTGCTCACCAGCCTGGGCGCGGGCCTGTTCCTGTCCACCGTTTCCAATACCCAGCAGCAAGCCATGATGGGCAATTTTTTCTTCTCCATGCCGGCCTTCATGCTGAGCGGATTCGCATTTCCCATCCACAACATGCCGGTGGTGGTGCAGTGGCTGACGTATCTGAACCCGCTGCGCTACTTCATCGAAATCCTGCGCGGCATTTTCTTGAAAGGCGTGGGCGTGGCCACGCTATGGCCGCAAATGGCCGCCCTGGCAGTGTTCGGAGTGACTGTGTTGGGTCTCAGCACGGTACGGTTTCACAAGAGCCTGGATTAAAAACGTCGCCGGAGCCTTTCGGCGCCGTGCCGCTCCCACACCCCGGACCTTGGCCGCGGCTATGCCGCTTGGCGCGGCACGCTATAATAGACATTTCAAGTTCACATTGCTCAAGGAGTTTCATGATTTCGGCAACACAGTTGCGCCCCGGGATGGTAGTCAAGTTCAACAACGATCTGTATTCGGTCTTCAGCATGACGCATCGCACGCCGGGCAATTTGCGCGGTTTCGTCCAGGCCAAAATGCGCAACCTGCGTAGTGGCACCATGATGGAGCATCGGTTCTCTTCCGAAGACCGCGTCGAGAAAGCCGCCCTCGAAGAGCAGGAAATGGAGTATCTGTATGACGACGGCGAGTACTTCTACTTCATGAATACCGATAACTACGAGCAGATGCATTTGATGAAGGATCTGCTCGGCGACGCCACCAATTACCTCATTCCCCAGTTGAAAGTGGTCGTCGAGTTCTACGAGGGCAAACCCATCAGCGTGGAGTTGCCGGCTACGGTGGACATGACCGTGGTGGAGACCGAGCCGGGTCTCAAGGGCGCTACCGTATCGAACGTGACCAAGCCGGCCAAGCTCGAAACCGGCCTGGTGGTGCAGGTGCCCGCTTTCATCACCGAGGGCGAAAAGATCCGCGTGAATACAGCCGAAGGAACCTACCAGGAACGCGCGTAGCTCTGGCGCAACCGAACGCTCAAAGCTCGACCTGCACTGCTATCCTGGAATCAGCACTCCTTTTATTCAATTAGGTACACTCTTTGAAAGTCGGTTTTGTCAGCCTTGGCTGTCCCAAGAACCTGGTGGACAGCGAAATCATGATGGGGCAATTGGTGGCTAAGGGCCATGAGTTGACCCCGCACCCCGAGCAGGCGGATTGCCTGGTGGTGAATACCTGCAGCTTCATCGACCCGGCCAAGAAGGAATCCGTCGACACGATTCTGGAAATGGCGGAGTATAAGAAGGTTGGCCGCGCCAAGCGCCTGATCGTGGCCGGCTGCCTGGTGGAACGCTACCGGGGCGACATTCTCAAGGAAATGCCGGAAGTCGACGCCATCGTCGGCGCCAACGAGCTGGAGCGCATCGTCGCTCTCTGCGAAGGGACGCCGGTGGACTCGAATCCGCTCGAAGCTTACCTTTATCACGATCTCACCCCACGCGTGCTGGCAACCCCCGGGCATTACGCCTACATCAAGATCGCCGAGGGCTGCGACCACCCCTGCACCTTCTGTGTCATCCCGCAGTATCGCGGCAAGTTCCGCAGCCGCCGCTTTGAATCGGTGATTTCCGAAGCCACCCGTCTGCTTGGGCAGGGTGTGCGCGAATTGAACCTGATCGGGCAGGACACCACCTGCTACGGCGAGGATCTGGGAATGAAAGACGGCCTGGCCGACCTGCTGGATCGGCTGGCCCGGATTCCCACCGCGCGCGAAAAGTGGATTCGCTTTCTGTACGCCTATCCCAATCAGGTGACTCAAGGGCTGCTCGATACCATCGCCGCCCACGATTCGCTCGCCAAGTACATCGACATGCCCCTGCAGCACGCCAGCGCGGCCGTGCTGAAGCGCATGAAGCGCGGCGGGTCGGGCGCGATTTTCCTGAAACTGATCGAGAGAATCCGCCGCACCATCCCCGGCGTGGCCATCCGTACCAGCTTCATCGTCGGCTTTCCCGGCGAAACCCGCGAGGATTTCGACGAACTGTGCCAGTTTGTGGAGGCTGCGCGCTTTGACAACCTCGGCGTGTTTCTTTATTCGGACGAAGACACCAGCGCCAGCTTCGCCCTGGATCGAAAAGTGGATGGCCGCACCAAGCAGAACCGGAGGCGGCGCCTGATGGCGATTCAGCGGCGCATCGCGCGCGCCCGCAACCGCTCGCTGGTGGGCGGGGAATTGCCGGTTCTGGTGGAAGGCACTTCGGAGGAAACCGACCTGTTGTGGAAGGCGCGGCTGATGACCCAGGCGCCCGAAATCGACGGGGTCACCCTGGTGAACGACGTCGAGGGCGGCGCGCCACGCCCCGGTGAGATCCGTCCGTTGCGCGTCACCGGCGCGCACGATTACGATCTGATAGGCACGCTGCTCGCCGCCACCGAACCCGCGGCCATTGAGCCGGCGCACTCCGCGCTGGTACAACTGGCTCTATGAAGTGTCCGATCTGTAAGAAAGAGGTGTCGCCCGGCGACCCTGAATTCCCCTTTTGCAGCGAGCGCTGCCGTGTGACCGATCTCGCCAACTGGGCGACGGAGAAATACGTGTTCCATGAACCGGTTCAGTTCCCGGCCGGCGATGCAAACGGCGATGAAGAGGAAGCCTAGGGTGGGACAGACCATGGTTTTCCGCGGTCTGTCAAGGCTCGCCACGGTACGGCCGCCTGACAGACGACACAAAACGATCGTCAGTCCCACCGAGGCCGGAGGCCCGCGCCACGAGAGTTCGCCGCGGCAGCGAAGAGTGTCAAATGAATAGTCCCCGCCTCCGCTGCGCCTATGCCATCGCCACCTGGTTTGGCTGCGGCCGTTCCCCCTGGGCGCCCGGCACGGCCGGCTCGGCGGCCGCGGTTGCTATGGCGTTCGCGCTCCATCGCTATGCCGGTTTCGCGCCCTGGCACTTCGCCGTGTTGGCGGCCGCGCTGGGGTGGCCGGCGGTGTGGGCCGCCGGCGTGGTGGCCCGCGATAGCGGCATCGAAGACCCGGGATTCGTGGTGGTGGACGAAGTGCTCGGCCAGTGGATCGCCTTGGCCGGCATGGCGCGCTGGAGCGCGCTCGGCGCCGCCGCCGCATTTTTCCTCTTTCGCCTGTTCGATATTTGGAAGCCTTTTCCGGTGCGCCAACTGGAGCGTCTTCCCGGCGGCATCGGCATCAACGCCGACGATGCGCTGGCGGGAATTTATGCCGCACTTGTGTTATGGCTGGCAGGATGTTTCAATCTTAGGTAAATATGGCCCTCCGGAAACCGTCTGATGCGCGCCCGCAAATCGCCGAAGTGACGCCCCCTGCCGCCATCGCCGGCGGCGAGCTTCAGATTCGAGGGAAGGGCTTCGCCAAGGCGGAGCGGCCCCGCGTCACCATCGGCGAGGTGGGGGCGCCCATTGTGATCGGCTCGGATTCGTTCCTGATTGCGCGCGTGCCGGAAGGCGCCGTGGCGGGCGAACTGGTGGTGGAAAGCGGCAAGCAATCGAGTGAGTCGTGGTCCTGCGATATCGGTGTGCAGATCGCCGAAAACCTGCATCCGGTGGCCAACCCGGCGGTGGATGCCCTGGGCAATATCTATACCACCTTCAGCGGCTCGCGCGGCCAGAAAGTGCCGGTGGCGGTTTATCGCATCGATCTCAACTTCAACATGAAGCCGTTCATCAACGAACTGATGAACGCCACCAGCCTGGCCTTCGACACCCAGGGGCTGCTGTACATCTCCAGCCGCTACGAAGGCTACGTCTACCAGGTGACTCCTAACGGCAACATGTCGGTCTACGTGGAAGGCATGGGCGTCGCCACCGGCATCGCCTTCGACCACGAGCACAACCTGTACGTGGGCGACCGCAGCGGCACCGTCTTCAAGATCAGCCCCAGCCGCCAGATATTCGTCTTTGCCACCCTGGAGCCTTCGCTGGCGGCCTATCACCTGGCGTTCGGACCGGACGGCTGGTTGTACGTGACCGGCCCCACCACATCCAGCTTCGATGCCATCCACCGCATCTCGAGCCATGGAGAAGTCGAAGTTTTCTACCGCGGCCTGGGCCGTCCGCAGGGCCTGGCATTCGATGAAGAAGGGCGGCTGTACGTGGCAGCGTCCGTCGGCGGGCGCAAAGGCGTGGTGCGGATCGCGCCCGACCGCGAGGCCCAATTGTTCCTTTCCGGTCCGGGCATCGTCGGGCTCGCCTTCACCCCCTCGCGCGCCATGATCGTCGCCACCACCAACGCCCTCTATCGCGTCGACGCCGGCATTAAGGGCCGTACCCTCATCGGATGAACGCCGAGATTATCGCGGTCGGCTCGGAAATGCTCACGCCGGAACGCGTGGATACCAACTCGCTCTACCTGACCCGGGAGCTCAACAAGCTGGGCGTGGAAGTGGTGTCCAAGACCATCGTCGGCGACGACCGCGATCGGTTGGCCGATGCCGTCGCCCATGCGTTGCGCCGCTCCCCGGTGGTGATTCTTACGGGCGGTCTGGGACCGACCGAAGACGATGTCACCCGCGAGGCGGTGGCGCGGGCGCTCGACCGCAAGCTGGTCTTCGATGCCGAGATCGGCGCCGCGCTGGTTCGCCGTTTCGCTCAACTCAAGCGGAAAATGGCGGAGAACAACCGGCGCCAGGCCTTCGTCATCGAAGGGGCCGGCGTGCTGCCCAACGATCGCGGCACCGCCCCCGGGCAATGGCTGGAAGAGTCCGGCGGCGTGGTGATGTTGCTGCCCGGACCGCCGTATGAGTTGCGCGCCATGTTCGAGCGCCAATGTCTGCCGCGGCTGGCGCGGATCGTCCCGCCGCTGGCGATTCGCACCTGCGAAATGCGCGCCACCGGCATCACCGAATCGGAGCTGGATCAACTGATCGCGCCGGTTTATAAGAAGTACGACAACCCGGTGACCACGATTCTGGCCAGCGACGGCACCATTCAGATCCATCTGCGGGCACGCTGCTCCACCGTGGCCGAAGCCGACCGGCTGCTGGCCGAAGTGGCCGGTCCGATTCAACTGCTCCTGGGAGACCGCATGTACTCGGCCAACGGCGATCCCCTGGAAGTGGTCGTCGGCGGCCTGCTGGTTAAATCGCATGCCACCCTGGCCGTGGCGGAAAGCTGCACCGGTGGAATGTTGGGCGAACGCATCACCTCGGCCGCCGGCAGTTCGCGTTATTTTCTGGGCGGCTTGGTGACGTACCGGAACGAGATGAAGGTCGAGCTACTTGGCGTGAGCCCGGAAACGCTGGAGCGCTTCGGACCGGTGAGCGCGGAAAGCGCCGCAGCCATGGCCATCGGCGCCAGCCGCCGTACTGGCGCGACTTACGGTCTCGCCATCACCGGCGTCGCCGGCCCGGACCCCGTGGCTGCGCCCGATGGACAACTACTGCCCGCCGGCGCCGTCTACATCGGCATCGCCGGCCCCGAGGGCGTGCGCACTGCCCATCGCCAGTACCCCGGCGACCGCAAACGCGTCCGCGTCTTCAGCACCCAACTGGCCCTGGACCTGCTCCGGCGGCAACTGCTGGGCAAGCTGTAGGCGATTCCACATGAACCAACAAGGCGCGTGCCTGGGTTGCTTCACACGCCGTCACAGCCGGACGATTTTTTCGGAAACGAAGTTCTTGAGGGCGTTGCGGGAGTCGACGATCAGCTTGGAGCGCTCGACCAGGGCGGCGTAATCGAATCCTGAGTGGTCGGTGACGATCACGACGCAGTCGGCGGCGGCCGCGGCGGTTTCAGGCGATGCGGTCAGATCGATGCCATCGGTGCGCAGCACGGGCACGTGCGGGTCGCTGTACGTGACGATGGCGCCGCGGCGCTTCAGCAGCAGAATCACGTCGATGGCGGGCGATTCGCGCATATCGTCGATATCGCGCTTGTAGGCCACGCCCATCACGTGTACGCGAGCGCCCTTGAGCGGCTTGCCGGCGTCGTTCAGAGCGTTCTGGACCTTATCGGCGGCGAAGTGCGGCATCTGGCCATTGATGTAACCGGCCAGGTCGATGAAGCGGGCCTCGATGCCGGCCTGCTTGGTTTTCCACGACAGATAGAAAGGATCGATGGGAATGCAATGGCCGCCCAGGCCGGGACCGGGGTAGAACGGCATGAAGCCGAACGGCTTGGTAGCGGCGGCGTCGATGACCTCCCACACGTTGATGCCGATGCGGTCGCACATCATGGCAATTTCGTTCACCAGGCCGATGTTGATCATGCGGAAGGTGTTTTCCAGCAGTTTCACCATCTCGGCGACCTGGGTGGAACTCACCGGCACGACGTGCTCGAGCGCCTGGGAATAGAACAGCTTCCCCATTTCGGTGCAGGCCGGAGTGCAACCGCCCACCACTTTGGGAATGTTATAGGTCTGATACTTGGGGTTGCCCGGGTCGACGCGCTCGGGGGAGAAACAGAGAAAGAAATCGCGCCCCACTTCCAGACCGGATTTGGCCAGCATGGGCAGCAGCAATTCGTCGGTGGTGCCGGGATAGGTGGTGGATTCCAGGATCACCAGCATTCCCTGGTGGAAGTACTGGACGATTTCCTGGCAGGCCGACACGATGTAGCTCATGTCGGGGTCCTTGGTTTTGCGCAAGGGCGTGGGCACGCAGATGTTGATGGTATCGAGCTCGCC
>JBKQVG010000102.1:0-20095 GCA_052325345.1 Bryobacteraceae bacterium | reverse complement strand
CATGTTGCCGGCTTCCTTGGCCGCGGCCGTCCCCGTGTTCATGGCGAGTCCCACGTCCGCCTGCGCCAGCGCCGGCGCATCGTTGGTGCCGTCGCCGGTCATGGCGACGAGCCGGCCTTCCCGCT
Source organism: Bryobacteraceae bacterium (assembly GCA_052325345.1). Lineage (GTDB taxonomy): Bacteria > Acidobacteriota > Terriglobia > Bryobacterales > Bryobacteraceae > JBEKYD01. The sequence continues at coordinate 19,970 of JBKQVG010000102.1, read as the reverse complement.
GTTCCTTTTTGATGTATTCGAGCTTGTCCTTCGGGGTGGCCTGCGCGATGAACTCGTCGACACCGGCTTCGGCCGCAATGGCGGCGGCGGTAAGCGGGTTGTCGCCCGTCACCATGATGGAGCGAATCCCCATCAGCCGAAGTTGGGCGATCCGTTCCTTCATGCCGCCCTTGACGATGTCCTTCAGATGAATCACGCCCAGCAGGCGGTCGCCGTCCGCCACGGCCAGCGGCGTTCCCCCGTTCCGGGAAATACGGTCGCTGACTTCCCGGACATCGTCCGGAACCTGACCGCCGCGCTCGACGACGAACGCGCAGATTGCGTCCGTGGCGCCCTTGCGCAGCCTGCGGCCCTCGAAATCCACGCCGCTCATCCTGGTGTATGCCGAGAACGGAATGAAGGTGGCCCGATGCTCGGGGATGTGACGGCCGCGAAGGCCGTACTGTTCCTTCGCCAGGATGACGATCGAACGGCCTTCGGGCGTTTCATCGGCCAGGCTGGACAGTTGGGACGCGTCCGCCAGGTCTTGCTCGCTCACACCCCGCACCGGAACGAATTCGACCGCCTGGCGATTTCCCAGCGTGATCGTCCCGGTCTTGTCCAACAGGAGCGAGTTGACATCGCCGGCGGCCTCTACCGCCTTCCCGCTCATGGCCAGCACGTTGTGCTGCATCACCCGATCCATGCCCGCGATGCCGATCGCGGAAAGCAGCCCTCCGATAGTCGTGGGAATCAGGCAGACCAGCAGCGAAATCAGAACCGCCACGCTCGGCACGGAGCCGGACCCCGCCTGCCCGACGCTGAAAACGGCGAACGGCTGGAGCGTGATCACCGCCAGCAGGAAGATCAGCGTCAGCCCCGATATCAGAATGTTCAGCGCGATCTCGTTCGGCGTCTTCTGCCGTTGCGCTCCTTCCACCAGCGCGATCATCCGGTCGAGGAACGTCTCGCCCGGGTTCGACGTGATCCGCACCTTGATCCGGTCCGAGAGCACCTTGGTTCCACCCGTGACCGCGCTGCGGTCCCCGCCCGACTCGCGAATCACCGGCGCGCTCTCGCCCGTGATGACTGACTCGTCCACCGTCGCGATCCCTTCCACCACCTCGCCATCGCCTGGGATCAGGTCGCCCGCGTCGCAGAGGACTACATCCCCGGATCGCAGCATCGAGCCGGGTACCTCCTCCGTGCCGCCGTCGGCCTTCAGCCGCTTGGCGAGAGCGTCGGTGCGGGTCTTGCGCAGTGCGTCCGCCTGGGCTTTGCCGCGGGCTTCCGCCATTGCCTCCGCGAAATTGGCGAACAGCACCGTGAACCAGAGCCAGAGCGCGATTTGCAGCGAAAAGGCGACGCCCGCGGCGCCTGAGAAAACATCCCGAAACAGCAGCAGCGTGGTCAGTGCGGCTCCCACCTCGACGACAAACATCACCGGGTTCTTCGCGAGCGTCACTGGATTCAGCTTCGCGAAAGACGCGCGGAACGCCCTGCCGGCGATTTCCGGATCCAGCAACGGACGGGATCGCGCCAGCTTCTTCGGCAGCAGGGAAGTGGCGTCGTCCTTGGGAACGGGTCCTTTGGTACCCGAAGGCGCGCTTATGGTTGGCATCGTTTTTCCTCCCAGGTCGCGGCCGGGTCAGAAGACCTGTCCGCTGTGCATCAGATAATGTTCCACGATCGGGCCGAGCGACAGCGCCGGGAAAAAGGTCAGAGCGCCCACGATCAGCACCGTGCCAATCAGCAAACCGACGAACAGCGGTCCGTGCGTGGGCAGAGTGCCGGCGGTTGACGGGATTCTCTTCTTCGCCGCCAGGCTGCCGGCAACCGCCAGCAGCGGGATCAGGAACAGGAACCGGCCCATCAGCATCGCGACGCCGGTGGTCAAGTCGTACCACGGCGTATTGGCCGTGATGCCCGCGAAGGCGCTGCCGTTATTGCCGGTGCTGCTGGCATACGTGTAGAGGATTTCGCTGAACCCGTGCGGCCCGTTATTGTTCATGTTCGCGATGGCGGCGCCCGGAGGGTTCCAATAGCTCTTCTCGGGGAAATGAACCACCAGGCTGAGGGATGTGAAAACCAGGATGCTGAATGCCGTGGCGATGACGGCCAGCATCGCCATTTTGACTTCCTTCCGCTCGATCTTCTTGCCCAGGTACTCCGGCGTGCGGCCCACCATCAGTCCGGCGATAAAAACTGCCAGAATGCAGTACAGCAAAATGCCGTACAGCCCGGCCCCGGTTCCGCCGAAGATCACTTCGCCCGTCATGATGTTAAACAGCGGGACGAGGCCTCCGATGGGCGTGTAGCTGTCGTGCATGCTGTTCGCCGCGCCGCAGCTCGCATCCGTCGTGACCGTGGCGAACAAGGCCGAGTTGACGACCCCGAAGCGGACCTCTTTCCCCTCCATGTTTCCGCCCGCCTGGCCGGGCGTGGCGGCGGTCTCGATCCCGAGCTTCGCCAGTATCGGATTCCCCGACTGTTCGAAACCATAAGCCACGAACACCCCGGCCAGGAACATCGCCGACATGGCGGCGAAAACCGCCCAACCTTGCCGCGTGTCGCCAACCATCTTGCCGAACGTGTACGTCAGGCCCGCGGGTATGGCGAAGATCAGCCACATTTCGAACAGGTTGCTGAGAGGCGTCGGATTCTCGAACGGGTGCGCGGAGTTGGCGTTGAAGAAACCGCCGCCGTTGGTTCCGAGCTCCTTGATCGCCTCCTGCGACGCAACCGGCCCTTGCGCAATCGTCTGTCTCGCGCCCTCGACGCCCGTCGCCTGCGCGTAGGGATGAAGGTTCTGGATCACGCCTTGCGAGCAGAGCGCCAGGGCGGCAATAATGGACAGCGGCAGCAGCACGTACACCGTCGCCCGCGTCGCGTCCACCCAGAAATTGCCCACCGTCCTCCGTTCCTGCCGCGAGAAGCCCCGCACCACGGCGATCGCGACCGCGATTCCGGCTGCCGCGGACGCGAAGTTCTGAACCGTCAGGGCCGCCATTTGCACGAAGTAGCTGAGCGTGGATTCGCCGGAATACGCCTGCCAGTTGGTGTTGGTCATGAAACTGACGGCGGTGTTGAATGCCAGGTCCGGGCTGACTTTCGCCGCATCGAAGCCCTGCGGGTTCATCGGCAGCCAACCCTGCAGGCGCTGCAGCAGATACACGAACGCGAACCCGAAGATGCTGAAGCTGAGAAGCGAGGCGGTGTACTGCGTCCAGCGCTGCTCCACGTCCTCCCGTACGCCGGCCGCTTTGTATGTCAGGGTTTCGAGCCACCGCAGCACCGGGTGCAGCAAGGTCCGCCGCCCTTCGAATACGCGCGCCATGTAGGCGCCGAGCGGCTTCACCGTCGCCAGCACCAGGACGAAATACAACGCGATTTGAAGAATTCCATGGGGTGTCATGGATCCTCTCAGAACCGCTCCGGGCGGAGCAGCGCGTAGATCAGGTAAAGAAATAATCCGGCGGATGCTATGCCGGCAATCGCGTAGTCCATGGGTCTTCTCCTAAAGCCTGTCGCAAGCCTTCGTAAACGCCCAGCAGCCCAACAGCAACAGGCAGCCGAGCGCGAAGTAGAAAACGTCGAGCATTGGCAATCACTCCGTTTCGATAAAGACCAACTCGTGTCCGGACCGCTTCAGATACCGGGCGAGGCGCCTCTCCGCGGTGAAGCGCCACCATCTCCGCGGCCCGGCGAGAACCACCAGTGAGCGGCGGCCCAAGGCGGTCCCGAGCATTTCTTCGCGGTCGCGGCAGAGGCAAAGACGGACGGTGGTGTCCACCGGGCTCGCTCCGGCAATCGCCTGGAATCGCCGCTCATTCCAGTCGATCAGGACCGGCGGACTGGCGAGCGGAAGCGGATACGGGACGATCTGCGGAACCAGGAGTATGATTCTGCCCGCAAGCCGGTGTGCCAGCGCGCCGGCGTGCCGCAGCGACGCGAGCGTGGACTCCACCGACGTGAAGACGACGGCAATCTCAAGCCGGGAGTCCTCCCGGCCGATTTCCCGCGACCCGGGCCGGCCCATTGCCGGCGCGAGCTGCCTTTCGAAGACGATCGCCATGTCCGTCCGCGCTCCCAACCTGAGGGTAGAGGAAGGGGCATAAAGAAGTCATAGAAAAGCCATAAACAATCGATAAACACGGCGCGCGCACGCGCCTCGTCATGGATTCTCTATGAGCCGCGGATCACTGCGCTTCGGGGGCCGCTTGGAACCGGTATCCGACCCATGGCTCGGTGGCGATGTACTCGGGGCGCTCGGGATCGGTTTCGATCTTGTTCCGCAGTCTGTTGATGAAGACGCGAAGGTACTCCACCTGGTCGCCGTAGTCCGGGCCCCAGACCGCCTGCAGCAGCTCGCGGTGCTTCACCACTTCGTTCGGGCGCTCGGCCAGGTAGCGCAGCAGGTCCAGTTCCTTCGGCGTGAGGTGGACACTGGTGGCGCCGTTCCGTACGGTCCGCGCGCTGAAGTCGATCTCCAGCCGGCCGGCGCTGATCTTCGCCGGCGATGTCTGCGACGATGGAACCCGCCGCAGGGCGGCTCGAACGCGCGCCAGTAATTCCGGTGTGCTGAAAGGTTTTGTAATGTAGTCGTCGGCGCCGGCGTCCAGCGCCGCGACTTTATCCGCCTCGGTGTTCCGGACGGTCAGCATAATGACGCCGATACTGGTGTCTAAGCGGATCGCCCGGCAGGCGGCCAGCCCGCCCATGCCCGGCATGTTCATATCGAGCAGGACCAGGTCGGGCCGGAACTCGCGCACCTTTTCGAGTGCTTCCTCGCCAGTCTTGGCGTCGTCGATTTCGTAGCCCTTGCCGATCAGGGTGGTCCGCATGATCCGGCGGATCTGGGGTTCGTCGTCGACGATCAGGATTCGGCCCGCGCTCATTTGCTCTCCTGCAGCGTACGGGGAAGTGTAAGGCGAAAGGCCGTCTCGCCGGGACGGCTCGACACGGTTAGGTCCCCATGGTGCGCCTGTGCGATCCTGTACGCGATGCTCAAGCCAAGTCCCGTCCCTGGTACTTGATGTTTGACCGACGGGCTCCGGTAGAACCGCTGAAAGATCCGCGGCTGCTCCGGAAGTTCGATGCCCGGACCGGTATTGGCGATTTCGATGCTGGCGCCATTGTTGTCCTGCTCGACTCTCACCGAGATGGGCGTCCCCGGCGGCGAGTACTTGAAAGCGTTATCCAGCAATTGCCGAACGGCGAGCCTTACCAGGCGGCGGTCAAACGCGATCGGCGCCGGCGGGGAGTCGCCAATGAAATTAGCGGCGCGGCCGTCGGCCTTGGCGCACATGGACGCGACTTCCTCGCCGACCACCGCGGATAGGTCGGACGGCGCCGGTTGAATTTCGATGTGGGTCGTGTCGAGCCGTGCCATCTCGACGGCATCGTCGATCAGCTTCTGCAAGTGCTCGGTTTCTTCGTCGGCAATCTCGATCAGTTCCATCCTGGTTGCGGAAGGCTGCTCGGGATTGGACCGCAAGGACGTCGTGGCCGCCTTGATGGAGGTGAGAGGCGTCTTGAACTCATGCGCCATGGCGTCGATCAGCGTGGTTCGCAACTGTTCGCTCTGGCGGGCCGCTTCTACCTGGTGAGCCAGGTCCTGTGCCCTAGCCCGTTCCAGGCCGATTGCGACCAGGTTGGCAACCCCTTGCAGGACCCCGTCCGACATCCGGGCGCCCTGGAGCGCGAGACTCGCGATCGGCTCCGAGCCTAGCCGAACCGCGGTGACGATGGGGCCGCCCTCTGTATCGGCAAAGCTCGTTCCCTGCAGCGCCGAATCGCGAAGTTGGTCGTCCATGCCCTCGATATCCGCGGGCCCCGCCCGATGAATCACGCCGGTCCGGCGGTCGTAGAGGACCACGGCTTTCAGGTCGAAGACCTCCGCCAGCTTGAGCGCCAGTTGCTTCGGGAACGGCTCGCCGTCCCCGATCAGGAGAATCGCCCGGCTGAACGTGTACAGCCTCTCCACGTCCTGCCGGTGCTCGATGGCTTCGAGCGCGCGGCGCCGGGCTGCCGCCGATAAGCGGCTGGCGATCATTCCGGTGGTCAGAAAGCTGAATAGTGCGACCCAATTCTGCGGATCGGCTATGGTCAGGGTGCCGACCGGTGGAAGGAAGAAGAAGTTGAAGACGACCGTTGCGGCTACCGCGCATACCGCGGCCTCCAGGAAGCCCCAGGTTGCGGCCACCGCAAGGACCAGCAAAAGATATGCGAAGCCGACCGTCGTGGCGTTGACCGGAACGACGCGATAAGCGGCGAACGTGATTAGGGCAACGCCCCCCAACGACGCCGCCAGCCTCGATGCGTGCAACTGCGGTTTCAGTTCCGTGTCTCCGGCTGTTATTTTAGATCGAAACCAGCCCTCCAACTCTCCGGCATTGGTCTCCGCTCCTCGAAACCCAGCCCCGCCTCCCGCCTCCGGCAACTCTCCTCTCCCGCCATCTTTCTTGCCCGTCTTTCGCCCGTTGGGTTATACTGAAAAACGGGACGGGCCGAAGCCAGGAAATATCTGAAAACGAAATAGTTGCCAGCCAGGAAGCTTTTTCCCGAACGAACCCATTTCATCCCCTTTTCTTCGCCTCCAGAGCTGTCGTCGCCGAGCACCGATATAGCCGCCCCGAAAAAAGAAAAGGGCAGGCGCGCAAACGCCTGCCCCCAATCCCGAGATACTGCCGGGTTTTACTAGACAGCCAGGTACAGCGAGTTGCCCTGCCGGTTGACCAGCAATAGGGTTTCGTCCTTGGAGCCGTTGCGTAGCGCGTTCTGAAAATCCTGCACATTGTGAACGGGCTTGCGGTTTACTTCCTGAATCACGTCGCCGCGCTGCAGGCCGGAATCGGCCGCTTCGCTCGACGGATCGATTTTCGTCACCACCACGCCCGTGGCCGTCTGCGGCAAGCCAAGCTCGTTGGCGGTATCGGGAGTGATGTTTTCCACCGAAACTCCGTCCATCGCATGATCGGCGGAATGATCGGGGTTGACGGCCTTGGCGGTTTCCGTCGGCAGCTCGGCCAGACGGGCGTTCACGGTGCGGTCGGCGCCGTCGCGCAGCACCTTCACCGTGACATCCGTGCCGGGCTGCATCAGCGAAATGCGCATGGCGAGCTGCGCGCTATCCGCAACCGGCTCCCCATTTACGGCCAGGATGATATCGCCCTTCTGGATACCGGCGTGCGCGGCCGGGCTGTCGGGAGAAACCGAGCTCACCAGCGCTCCTGCCACTCGATCTTCATGGAACGCCTTGGCGATGCCCGGGGTCACTTGCTGCGACATCACGCCCAGGTACGCGCGGATCACTTTGCCGTTATGCAGGATCTGGTCCATCACGTTCTGCGCCACCGAAACCGGAATCGCAAAACCGATGCCCTGGTTGCCTTCCGAGCCATTCGCCAGAATGGCGGTGTTGATGCCCACCAACTCGCCGCGGTCGTTGACCAGCGCGCCGCCGGAGTTGCCCGGGTTGATCGGCGCATCGGTCTGAATGAAGTCTTCGTAAGACTCGATACCCAGGCCGGATCGGCCCTTCGCGCTTACGATCCCCATGGTGACGGTGCCGCCCAACCGGAACGGGTTGCCGATTGCCAGCACGTAGTCGCCGACTTCCAGCTTGCTGGAATTGCCGATCACCACGGTGGGTAGATTGTCGGCGTCGATCTTGAGGACGGCGATATCGGTCTTGGGATCGGCGCCCACCACGCGGGCCTTGAATTCGCGCTTGTCGGAGAGGGTGACGTGAATGTCGGTAGCGCCATCCACCACGTGATTATTGGTGAGGATGTAGCCGTTCGGGCTGACGATGACGCCGGAGCCCGCTCCTTCCTCGCGTTGCGACTGAGGGCCGAACTGCCGGCCGCCGAACGGGTTGTCATTGCCGAAGAACTGGCGGAAGAAAGGATCCATTTGAGGATTCATCTGGCCCGAAGTCTTGATGACCTTGGCCGAGGAAATGTTTACCACGGCTGGCAATACGCGCTTGACCACCGGCGCGAAGCCGGCGTGAGTCGCGGGTTCGTCCGCGCTGGCATATTTAAATGTAGCGGGCGGGTTCTGCGTACCCATGTGGTCCGCCGCCGCTAACGCGAGACCGCCGAGCCCCAGGGCCGCCGCCAGTGCCCACGCCGCCGGGCGCCTGGCAATTGTGTCGATTTTCATGTAGCCTCCTCGAATCTGCGCCCGCTTCAGTGCGGGCTTACACTATTACGGACGCGCCACCGGGCTCGGGGTCTCGTCACGACAAGTCGGTAATTGTGGCTTATGGGCCTAGGGATCGCCTGCGGGAGTACTGCAACCTGGGTGGCGCGGCGTGCGTCTACCTTTGATATATTGAGTCTCGGAAGTGTGCCTATGCGACCAACCAAAGCTTTTCTAATGTGTGGGGCGATACTGGGGGGGTTGCTCGGCAGCCTCACTCTGGCCCAGGAGCAGGGCCCTCTTAAAGAACCCGGCCAGGCCGTTTCCAAGCCCAAACAGCCGCCTGCAGACAGTTCCGCTTCCACTGGCGCCGACACCGACACGACTACCGATCTTCCCAAGATCCCATCCCGCTACAAGAAGAATCCCAACACCACCGGCCTGGCCAACTTCAAGACCGACGTGGACCTGGTGACGCTGGACGTTTCCGTGGTCGACAACAAGGGTCATTTTCTGCCCGGCATTCCGCCCGCCAACTTCCGCGTGCTGGAAGACAACGTCCCGCAGCAGATTCGTCAGGTGGCCATGGGCGAAGCGCCCATGACCATCGCCATGCTGATCGAGTTCAGCGCCAAGTTTCAGCAACTCTACGGCTATACATGGTTCCAGACGCTCGATCTTGCCTGGGGCTTTGCCAGCACCTTGAAGCCGCAGGATTTCGTGGCGGTGATCGCTTATGACATGAAGCCGGAGATTCTCTCCGACTTCACCACCGACCGCAACCTGACTCACGAAGCGCTGCAGCGCCTGACCATTCCCGCCTGGCGTGAAGCCAACCTGTTCGACGCCCTTACCGATACCGTGGACCGCATGTCCGGCATCGAAGGGCGCAAAGCCATTCTGCTGATCTCTTCCGGTATCGATACCTTCAGTAAGCTCACCTTCGACAAGACGCGCAAAATCGTGCAGGAAGGCGGCGTGCCGATCTACGCCATCGGGCTGATGCAGATCGTCCGCGAGATGGCGGACGCCCGCGGCCGTATGGGCGCCAGCCAGAACATGGATTTCCTGCAGGCCGATAACGAAATGCGCACCTTCGCCAAGGAGTCTGGCGGCATGGCCTTTTTCCCGCGGTTCCAGGGCGAAAATCCGGAAATTTTCCAGCAGGTCCAGCAGTCGCTGCGAAACCAGTACGTGATCTCGTACACCTCGAGCAATAAAGTGCACGACGGCTCGTATCGCAAGATCAAGGTCGAGTTGATCGACTCGGGCGGCAATCCGATGGCGTTCAAGGACGAAAAGGGAAAGCCCGTGAAGTACGCCGTCCTGACCAAGTCCGGTTATAAGGCCCCGCGCGAAGTGGAATAGATTTCGAGCGAAAGGGACCTTGCGGCGCCGCTTGGTGCATTCTCGGTGACACTTTTTCTAAATATTTATTGCCCCACGGCTCAATGAGTTGCGGGATTTCACCCGCTGTCGGGCCAGCTTGGAGTGCTTTGCTGGAATCGGGAGAAGATGCACACCCGATGCGAATGATCCAGCCTGGTTCCAACAATGTCTATATAGTCGGCCCGGCGCCGGAATGGCCCGCGATAGGCTTCACTACCGACGCCGGCGGTCCGCACCTCTGGCAGTGGACGGTTGTCTGGGGCTCGTTTCAGGCATCCGGCGAGGCGCGGACCTCGGGCAACACCTGGGACGCCGGGCCCGCCATCCGTAATTGCGGCGGCGTGCTCACCGTCCGCGCCGCCGCCGGGCAGGAGTCCGCTTCCGTCAGCGCCCGCGTCGCCGGAACCAATCCCGGCGCCGGGGAAGTCGCCGCTTACCTGGCCGCGCAGCCCGGCTCCGAGGGCTTCGGCCGCATTCTCCAGCGCGAAACCGGCTGCCGGCATTTCAACTCCGAAGGCGACCCCCTGCGCTCCTTCGACCTTGGCTACGGCATCTGCCAGCTCACCACTCCCGCTCCGTCCTTCGATCAGGTGTGGAATTGGCAGCGCAACCTGGATGCGGGCCTGAAACTGTTCGCCGCCAAACGCGCCGCCGCCGCCCAGTACTTATCCCGCAACCGGCGCAGTTACACCCCGGAGCAGCTCACCTACGAAGCCGTTTGCCGTTGGAATGGCGGGTGTTACCACGTCTGGGACGAGGATGCCGATGCCTGGGTTCGCAATCCTCAAATCCTGCGCGACTCGCGCACCGGCAATATCGGCTGGGACTTGACCGATCCGGACAACCAGGACAAGACGGAAGCCGAGCTTCACCAACGCGATTGCGCCCAATACTCCAGGCCGCCCGCTCGCGATGCCCACTGGAACTACTTCGGGGTTTGTTACGCCGACAGCATTTTGGGATAGGCGCGCCCCTTAATGTGAGGGAAAGGCGTTGAAAAAGCGGCCGATCTGGGATAATGAAAAGATCCTCATGTTTCCTCTCGCCCCAGGCGAGCCGCACGTCCGGCTCCAGAGATTCAGGTCCTTTGGAGCGGCCGGTTTACCTGAGACGGCGCTAGCCGCCTGTCATTTGGGTTTTGTAACCTACCGAGCCAACCGGACGCCTATCCAGACGAAGTTTAATGCGCTTTGGCGTACCGGTCGTCAAGCCGGTGCCCGATGTTGGTAGATTTCGAGCTGATCGAGCGCGCCCAGAAGGGTGACGCCGCGGCATTTAACGAAGTCGTTACAGTCTATCGCAAGCGCATCCTGGGGACGATCGCGAGATTGATCGCCCGGACGGAGGATGTCGAGGACGTCGCACAGGAAGTTTTCGTGCGGCTTTATTTTTCCCTCGACCAGTTGCGGACGCCTAAGGTTTTCGAACCGTGGTTGTACCGCCTGACGGTGAACGCCGCGTATGACTATTTGCGCAAGCAGCGCCGCCGCCAGGAGTTCCGCATGTCGGACCTCTCCGAGCAGCAGGTCATGCTGGCCGATGCGGCCGCGGGCGGTAAGGCGGACCATGAGGAGCAGCAGCAGAAGCGGGTCCGGGAAGCCGTGGATTCGATGCTCGGCGCGGTTTCCGAAGCGGACCGCATCCTGCTCATGCTCAAAGAGGTGGAAGGGCTTTCGTTGAAAGAACTTGAAAAGATTTACAAGGTCAACGAAAATGCTCTTAAGGTGCGTTTGTTTCGCGCCCGGCAGCGGGTTTTGAAGGCATTTAGCGCCAAGCAGCAAAGTCAGGCTGGCTGAAAGGCTTGTCTGCGGCAGTTTGAAGGGAACGCGAGAAGGGAAACGAATATGTACCCCGGGGACCACGGCAACAACGAGGAAAAGCTGGACGCCCTGTTTCAGGCGTACCGCAACGCATGTCCGGATCGCGAACCAGGCGTGAACTTTATGCCGGGCGTCTGGCAAAAGATCGAAACCCGGCAACGCAACGCATTTTCTTTCCTCCGCATGGCGCAGGCCTTCGCCACCGCCGCGGCTGCCGCCACGTTGGCTTTGGGTGTCTACCTGTATCTGCCTCACAACGCCAGAGCCCGCGGCGTTGCCTACCAGCAGAATTACCTGGAAGCCCTGGCGGATGCCAATTCCCTGGATACCCCCGATATCGTCGGTCCCGTGCGCCTGGAATTGACCGAGGATGCCAAACAACCAGGCCGGTAAGCTGATCCATGCCTAAATCCAGGCTTTCCGCCTTCGTTTATCTGTTCCTGGTGTTCGCGGGCGGTATCGCCGTGGGCGCGCTGGGATATCGCCTCTACACCGTGCAGGCGGTCCTCGGCGTGGGCCCCGCCGCCGTCAGAAAATCCGGCCCTCCCGATCCCGAAGAGGTACGGAAACGGCAAGTGGCCGAAATGAGGGATCGCGCCAAGCTGGATGCCGCCCAGCTTGTCCTTTACAACCAAATCCTCGACAAGACCCGCGAAGACTTCCACTCCCTGCACGACCGCATGAACGCCGAGGGGAGGGCCATCCACGACCGCCAGGTGGAGCAGGTCAAAGCTATGCTTCGTCCCGACCAGTTGCCGATTTACGAGCAATTGCAGGCCGAACACGAAGCTGCCCGCAAGCGGCGCCAACAGCAGGAGCACGGCAACAAAAAGTAACCGCGCCGCGACCAAAGGAGCGGTGTCGTTGTGTGGGGAGGAGGAGGTTGGAGGCGCCGGCGCTTCCGCCGCTACGCTACCGGCTGCGCCTTTTTCGCGCCACGCGTGGCTTTGTACTTCTTCTCGAAGCGGTCCACCCGGCCGGCCGTGTCGATCAGCTTTTGCTTCCCGGTGAAGAAGGGATGGCAGGACGAGCAGATTTCTACGCGGATATCGCCTTTGTGCGTGGAGCGCGTCTTGAAGGTATGCCCACAGGCGCAAATGACGTTCAATTCATTGTAAACGGGGTGAATACCAGCCTTCATGGCGTTGCTTGAAGAATCCTTTCGAGAATCTCAGTATAACAAAAACAATAAACCCCCGTGCTCCGAATGAAACACGGGGGTTCAGGTAGCCCGGATAAAACCTGAGGCTTAAAGCTGACCACAAAAGGCAGCCGGTCCACAGGAACTTGACCCCGCCACTGAAGCGGGAATCGGCTACGTTAGAGGCTCGACTTTAACAGTCGGCCACCTCCTGCGGTCTTTGATTACTACATTCCATGTTTGCTGGACCACCTCCTTCCTCAGTGATAACCACATCCTCGCATGAGTCCCCGAAAGTTGTCAATATGACTTTTCATATAAAGTGGGTCTAATTCAGTGTGCCGCAATATGTAGTATTAAGGTTGCACCCCGACGGCGGGATCCGCGCCCTTCAGACTGTACCCGCCGTGGCGGTTTTCCGTCTTCGCGCCAGCAACTCGAACCATGCCGCGAAGCCGGCCCCGGATTTGCTCGAGGTTTCCAGAATCTCCACGCCGGGGCGGATCTCCCGAATGTTGCGCAAGGCTGTGTCGCGGTCGAATTCACAGGCTGCGGCCAGGTCGATTTTAGCGATCACCGCCACGTCGGCCGAGTTGAACATGGCGGGATACTTGAGCGGCTTGTCTTCGCCTTCGGTCACCGAAAGGATGGCCACGCGCAGGGCCTCGCCCAGATCGTAACTGGCCGGGCAGACCAGGTTGCCGACGTTTTCGATGAACAGGTAATCGAGTTCGTCGAGCGCCCAACCTTCCAGGTGCCGGCCAATCATCTCGGCTTCCAGGTGGCAAATGCCGTGGGTCTGGATCTGCCGCACCGGCGCGCCGGAGGCCGCCAGGCGGCGCGCGTCGTTGTCGGTTTCGAGGTCGCCCACCAGTGCCGCCGCGCGCTCGCCCTTTTGACGCAGCTCCCGCAAGGTACGCTCCAGGAACGCGGTTTTTCCGGCTCCCGGGCTCGATACCAGGTTCACCGCCAGCAGGCCGGCGGCCCCAAACCGCGCCCTCAGATCAGCCGCCAGCAGGTCGTTCTTTTTCAGAATCCCCTGCCGCAACTCCACTATGCGCGTCGTCACCGTCTTCCTCTATCTCCAAGGATACTATCTCTAATTCCCGCCCCGTCAGGATCTCCGGCGTGAGCTCGCCGCAGAGCGGGCAACGAAAACTCTGCACCCCATCGAGCACCACGTCCCGGCCGCAAGGCCGGCAGCGGGCGGTCAGCGGCACGCACTCAACGATGAGCTGGGAGCCCGCCAGTACGGTTCCCTCGGTGGCCAGGCTCCAGCCAAACTGCAGCGGGTCTTCCATGATTCCGCTCAGCACGCCCACTCGCAGCAGTACGGAATTGACCTTGGCCACCTTCCGCCCGGCGAGCGCCTCGGTAGCCGACGAAACCACCGAATAAACGATCGAAAGCTCGTGCATGCGGCTGCCCTGGCACTATCTTAGTCGAAAGCGGCCGGATGGAAGCGGTCAGCAATCGGCGATCGGCGATCAGCCCATTGGAACAATGCGAATCCGTCGGCTACAATCGCATTCCGGAGTGCGATCGGCGCTGGCTGAAAGCTGACCGCTGACCGCCGATAGCTCCAAGGAGTTGCCATGATGATTCGAAAATTCGACGAAGGCGAGCCTTTTCGTTGCGCGGGGAACAACTTCGTCATGCTGTTGCCGCGCGATCTGACGGACTGCTGCGAAGACGGCGGCTGGCGAAAAGTCTACCAGGCCATCATCGAGGACTACGCCGGGCGCGGCTATCCCCAAGACGGTCCATCCGCCTGACCTTCGGAGATCTCATGCGAATTACCTCTATCAAGATCCGCGTGGTGCGCAATCCGCACAGCGCCCTGGTCACCGCCGGCATTAAGGGCGGCAACGCGGCGCACGACATTGTCCTCCTCCAGATCCAAACCGACGGCGGCATCGAGGGGCACGCCTTTGCGTGGGGCGGACGCAGCGGACTCGCCACCGCGCACCTGATCGGCTCCATTATTCGGCCCCTGTTGATCGGCGAAGATCCCCTTTGCCGCGAGCTGTTATGGCAAAAGGTGCGCCAGATGGACCGCTGGTGGGGCTTCCTGCCGATCTATGCCCATGGCCCGGTGGACGTGGCGCTCTGGGACCTTGGCGCCAAAGCCGCCGGCCTGCCGCTCTACCGTTTCCTGGGCGCCTACCGGGACAAGTTGCCGGCTTATGCCAGCTCCCTGATCCTGCCCTCGGCCCAGGCCTTTGTCGAACAGGCGCTCGCGTATCGTGCCATGGGATTCTGCGCCTATAAGCTACATCCATGGGGCGATCCGGACCGCGACGTGGAAGCCTGCGCCGCGGTCCGCGATGCGGTTGGCGGCGGCATGGTTCTCATGTCCGATCCGGTGGCCGGCTACAATCAGCAACAGGCACTGCGGGTAGGCCGTGAACTGGAAAAGCTGAATTATTACTGGCTGGAAGAGCCGCTCTCCGATTACGATCTCTACGGCTACCGGGAGCTCTGCCGCATGTTGGAAATTCCCATCGCGGGTGTGGAATCGACGCCCGGAGGCCTCTTTGGCACGCCGCAATACATAACCGAGCGGGCCGTCGACATCGTACGCAGCGACGTTTCCTGGAAAGGCGGCGTGACCGGCCTTAAGAAAACCGCCGCGCTGTGCGAGGCCTTCGGATTGAATTGCGAGGTCCACACCACCACCAATGCGTTGCTCGATCTGGCCAACCTGCACGTCAGTTGCGCCATCCGGAACTGCGAATATTTCGAGATTCTGATCCCCCAGGAGCCGTTCGTTTTCGGCGTCAAAAACCCCATCCGGATCGATTCCGAAGGATGGGTTCACGTGCCCGAGGCGCCCGGATTGGGCGCGGACCTGGATTGGGATGCGCTCGACAACCATACCACCGCCGAGGTGTAGCGCTGGCCTGGGGCAACCGCGCTCCGCGTTTATACGATACGGGATGCTTTACTCTTAATCCTAGGGACCACCATCGATGCCAAGGAAACCGGCAAGCCGGGAGCTCGTGCCCGTTGAAGTGATCGAGCGGCGGATTCTCCTCATCCGCGGCCACAAGGTGATGCTCGATAGCCAGTTGGCCGAGTTGTACCAGGTCGCGACCGGCAACCTCAACAAAGCGGTAAGAAGCAACCTTGACCGTTTTCCGGACGACTTCATGTTCCAGCTCACCAAAGAGGAAGCCGTATCTTTGAGATTCCAGGGTGGAATAGCAAACGAGGGCTTTACCGAGGCGCCGCCGGACCCGCCGAAGCGGCCCGTCGGGTTCGTCGCGCCGGAGCGAGGAAAGCGAGTGAAGGGCCGATGAAAGCAGTGCGGGTTTGGGGGATATGAAGATGAAGGTGTTTTTCAACCGCCACGTTTCTGTTCTTGCTCTGTTGGCCGCCGGCGTCTCGTCCGCCGCCGGCGCCGTCTCCGTTTTGACCGACGCTTCGGCCGCGCCCAGAGAATTGTACGGCGCCGAAAAGGTGAGGACGGCGATTGCGTCTCTCGAACACCCTCCCGCCGGCGCGCGCGTGCTGGTGGCGGTTCGAACCGCCGCGCTGTTCTCGGCTTATCCCGATCTGCCCGGGTTTACGCCGGCCGAAACCGAAGCCTACGTTTTGCGGCGCTCCGGCGGCGTGTGGTTCGTGGCGGGCAGCGACCCTTCCGGCGTGCTATATGGCTGCCTCGAACTGGCCCGCCGAATCGGCGAAACGGGCGGCCTGCCGGCGAGCCTCGACGTGCGCAGCCATCCGGAATTCAAGCTCCGCGGCGCCTGTCTGCTTTGGACGAAGTGGGGGCCGCTGGGATACAACTGGCCGGTGACGCCCGCCAACTTTCCCTGGTTCTTCGACCGCGCCCGCATGCTCCATTACCTCGACCTGCTGGCCGAAAACCGCTACAACACCATTTTCTTCTGGAACGGGCACCCTTTCCCCTATTTCCTGAAGCTGCCGAAATATCCCGAAGCCCGCATGCTGGACGATGCCGATCTCGCCCGAAACATGGATCAGTTCGCGTGGTTTACCCGCGAGGCCGACCGCAGGGGCATTTGGACGGTTCTGCACTTCTACAACATCCACGTTTCTCCGAATTTCGCCAAAGCCCATGCGCAGGAGGGCGTAAAGGTCGAAAATGCGGTCGCCACCCCGCTGCTGGTGGATTACACCCGCTATTGCGTCGGCGAATTCGTCCGCGCGTATCCCAGCGTGGGGCTGATGGTGACGGCCGGCGAAGCGCTCCGGGTGAACCGCGAGGAATTCGTTCGCGACGCTATCGTCGCCGGCATAAAAGACACCGGTCTCCATCCTCCCTTGATCGTGCGCCAATGGCAGATCGACCCCTACCGTTTCCGCGACATCGTCAAGCCGAGCTACGACAACCTGTTCACCATGATGAAGCACAACACCGAGATGCTGGTCAGCCCCTATGCCGACCCGCGGAATAAGGTCTGGGTGTCGTTCGGCCTGAACCATATCATTAACGTCCACGAGAACGCCGACGTCAAACCGTTGCGCTGGGGCTCGCCCCTGTTCATCCACCAAATGATGGACCTGTGGAAGCAGATGGGCGTCGCCGGTTTCCACCTCTATCCCATGGTCTCTTGGCAGTGGCCCGACAGTCTTGACCGTGCTGCCCCACCGCTCGATACCGTCGACCGGGATTGGATTTGGATCGAGGCCTTCGGCCGCTACGGCTGGCAGCTCGACCGGCCAGCGGCGGAAGAGGAACGCTATTGGAAAGAGAGGCTGCGCGAGCGCTTCGGATCGCCGGAAGCCGCCGGCGCGGTGTACCGCTACTACGTCGAGACCGGACCGGTCTCGCCGGCGCTGCAGAATAGCGTCAACATCTACAACATGAACTTCCACCCCACCCTGGTGAGCCAGGAAGCCACCTTGAATGGCATCCTCCATTCCGACCGGTGGGAGGGTATCGGCAACCCCCTCGCCCAGCCGCTGGACGAAGTTACTCTCCAGAACTATGAAGCGAAATACGGAAAGCTCGGCCCCGCCGCCCGGCTCCAGCCTGCATCCTCGATCAAAGAACTGGTGCGCGCCGATTCGCGCGGCGCGCCTCTCGCGCCCGCCCCCGATCCACTGCGCGTCGTCGCCGTTCTGGAAGAAATGGCAGCCCAGGCGTTGGAAACTCTCGATCGAAACCAAAATAGCGGCACCCGCAACCAGGCGGAGTACCAGCGATTCCGCAACGACGCCGGAATTCTGGCGCGCTTCAGCCGCTTCTATCGCGCCAAGCTGGAAGCGGCGCTGGAAAAAGGCCGCTACGACTCTTCGAACGATATTCGGCGCCTGGATCGCGCCCTCGATCTGCTGGCGCGGAGCGTGGAGGAATACCGGGCACTGACGCAACTGGCCGACGCCGGTTACCGCCAGGCCACCGACCTTTCCCCCGTGTACCAGTGGTCGACCGTGCTCAAACAATTCGAGGACGAGTTGGCCTTCTACCGCGGCCAGCGCGCCTTGTACGATACCGGCGCCGAAGCGGTCGTGCTGGGTACCGATGGGCCCGTCAACGATGCCGGCAATGCGTTCCACTGGCTGCTCGAAGAGACCTGCGCGGCCCGCGGCTGGAAGGTTCAGAGTTATGCCTTCGGCCCGAACGCTCTTCGCACAGCGCGGCTGGCGGTGGTTTATGACATGTCGTCGCCCGAGTTCACCCGCGTCGCGCCGGGTCTCGCGGACTGGGTCCGGCGCGGAGGCCTGTTGCTGATTTGGGATCCGTTGGCGCGCGCCGATCCGTCGTCGCCGTTCCTCGCCGGCCTGGAATTCTCGAGCGACGCCGCTTACCGCTCCGCCTTCAACTTCGAATTCGATGGCTCGAACCCGCTCACGCGCTCGCTATCGGGCATCCACTCCATGCTCAGCCCCGCCGACCAGTTGCACAGCTCCATCCGCGCCGCCGGTCCGGAATGGCAGGAACTCGCCTATACGGTGATCTCGAATATCTCCGGTCACCAGTTCTATACTGGCGACCCGACTTTCGGACCCCGCTGGACATCGCTGATGGACACGGCCCGGGCTCCGGTGTTGCTTTCCCGCCAGATGGGCGCCGGGCATATCGTCATCGCGCAACTGGGAACTACCAGCGCCCTGGTCCGGCCGGATGTTCGCGCGGTCTTGAAAAGTTCGCCGCTGCCGAAACTGGTGGAGAACCTGATCGGCTGGGCAGCGGAGGAACCGAAGCGCCGCAATCTGGCGCAATAAAAGCCGCCTGGCGAGACAAACCACCGTCTTTCGTCGTCTGTTTTGCTCACCCGGAGGACGACTGGGCGACAGATGACAAACGGCGACCGTCCGTCCCACATTCCTCTTGACATCCGCCTCTTTTAGTACTAATTATTTAGTATGAGACGCCGCAGCACCACCCTCACCGGCCAGGAACTGGAAATCATGAAGATCGTCTGGGCCCGCGACCGCGTCACCGTGCGCGATGTCTACGAGGCCCTGCTCGAGCGGCGCAAGGTCGCCTACACCACCGTGATGACCATGATGAACATCCTGGAACATAAGAAGTACCTCAAGAAAACCCAACTCGAGCGCGCCTACGTGTACCGCCCCGCGCAACCGCAGGGCCAGGTGATCGGCGCCATGGTGCGGGAGTTTGTCAATCGCGTATTCAACGGGTCGGCCGAGCCCCTGCTGGTACACCTGGTCGAAGAGCACGACCTTTCGCCCGCCGACCTGCAAGAGATCGCCCGGCTCAGGAGAAAGTCATGATTTCGCTTCTCTGGGACAATTTCTGCGCTTACAGCCTGCAAATCGCTTTGCTGGTGGGGGTGGCCGCGGCCGTGCCCGCGCTGTTTCGCCTGCGCGCGCCCAATGCGCGCCTGGCCTATTGGTACGCGCTGCTGGGGGCGTGCGCGTTGTTGCCCTTGGTGCGGGCGTGGCAGCCCGCGGCCATCGCCGGCAGTGTCCAGGTAACCGCGGTAATTACCCGTGTAACCACAGCCGTGCCTGCCGCTCGCCCCATTCCGTGGAGGGAACTGGCGCTGGCGGCGTTGGCCCTGGGCGCGGCCGGGCGCCTGGCGTGGCTGCTGGCCGGTTTCCGCAGGCTGCGCCGCTACCGCCGCGCCGCCGCTCCGCTCGAGCCGGGCTGCGCCTGGTCCACCGAAGCGGAATTGCTCGTCTCCGGCGACGTGGCCGGTCCCGTCACCTTCGGCTGGCGCAGGCCCGTCATCCTCTTGCCCGCGCGTTTCCCGGAACTGGCCGCCGACATGCAAGACGCCATCCTGTGCCACGAGATCCTCCACGTGCGCCGCGCCGACTGGCTCTTTGTGATCGCCGAAGAGCTTGTCCGCGCCGTGTTCTGGTTCCATCCCGCCATCTGGTGGGTATTGGCCGAGATTCAACTGGCCCGCGAGCAGGCGGTGGACCGCGAAGTGGTCGATATGACGCGCTCGCGCGATCCTTATATCGACGCGCTGCTGGCCATGGCCGGCGCGGCGCCCGAACTCGATCTGGCGCCGGCGCCGCTATTCCTGCGCAAGCGCCATCTGAAG
>JBKQVG010000101.1:0-3605 GCA_052325345.1 Bryobacteraceae bacterium | reverse complement strand
TCGGGCCCTCGCCAAGGCGTAACAGCCTGACAGACGACAAACGACGATCGTCTGTCCCACCTCTGGGTCGGGTCATTTTCCCTGGCCACGCGGAATGCCGGGGCGACATCAGGAGTTCGGAATCTCGGCGCTGCAGGCACGAATGCCTGCGCCACGTACGTCACCCGATATGTTCCGCCACCATTGCCACGATGTCGCCGCCGATGGCGAGAGACGCGGTGGCGGCCGGACTGGGGGCGTTCAGCACATGCAGCGCTTTGGGCCGGGCGATCAATTGGAAATCCTGGATGATATCTCCCTCGGGCGACATGGCCTGAGCGCGCACGCCGGAACCACCCTCGGCCAGATCGCCGGCCTGGATTTCCGGTACCAGCCGGCGCAGCGATTGGCAGAAGATGCGGCGACTGAAGGAGCGCCGCAATTCATACCAGGACATGGCCGGGTAGCGGCGTAGAAATCGCCAGAAACCGCTGTAGCTGAGGACGTCGAACAAGTCGCCCGGGCGGAAATCGGTCTTGCGGTATCCTTCGCGCGAGGTTGCTAGCACGGCGTTCGGCCCGGCTTCGATCCCGCCATGGATCAAGCGCGTGAAGTGTACGCCCAGAAACGGGAACTGCGGATCGGGCACGGGATAGATCAGGTGCCGCACCAGGTGTTGCCGCTCCGGGCGCAGTTTGAAATACTCGCCGCGGAAGGGCACGATGCGCACCTCGCGGCGCTCGCCGGCAAGTTCCGCCACCCGGTCCGAATAGAGGCCCGCGCAGTTGATCAAAAAGCTCGCCCGAAAATCCCCGGCGGGAGTGTTCGCCACCCATTGGTTGTCTCGATACCGGAGCCTCGTGACGCGCGCTCCAGTCTGAACGCGCACCCCACCGGCCGAGAGTTTTTCGACCAGCCGGGCGCAGACCTGCGCGTAGTCCACGATGCCTTCCTGCGGTACCCGCAGCGCCGCCACGCCGCCCACGTGCGGTTCAATTTCGCGCATTTCCTCCGGCATCAGCCAGCGCAAGCTCTCCAGGCCGTTGGCCGTTCCGCGTGCTTCCAGATCGCGCAGGCGGGGGACCTGGCTTTCATCCGCCGCCACCACCAGCTTGCCGCAGATCTCGTGCGCGATGTCGTTCTCCTGGCAGAAGGCCACCATCTGCCGGATGCCGCTCACCGCCAGCCGCGCCTTCACCGAGCCGGGCTTGTAATAGAGGCCGCTATGCAGCACCCCGCTGTTATGGCCGGTCTGGTGCCGCCCCACTCCGGGCTCCTTTTCGACGAGGGTGACCGCCGCACCCGGAAACCGCTGCTTGAGGGAGTAGGCCGTGGCCAACCCCACGATCCCGCCTCCCACGATCAGCACGCTGCTATTCACTTAATCCGAGTCCTCAATGCAGGAAAAGCCTCCTGCCTGTCATTGGAATTTCGCCACGCTTGGCAAGGTCTTCGCCAAGGGTGGCTGAAACCATCCTACACGGTTACCACCAGTTGAAGCCATGGATTGGCCAGGGAGGCCCCTTTTGTTCCGCGCTATCGCTTACCATGGAAAGTCATGAGACCAAGCCGCTCGTGGAGTGCCTTGTTGGCATGCCTGTTGGCATCGGCCGCGCTGGCCCAAATGCCGCCGAAGACGCCGCCCAAGAAAGGATATCCCGCAGTGACCCAGCAATCATTTGGAAAGATGCCCGACGGAACGCCCGTGGATGTGTACGTTCTGAAGAATGCCCATGGCATGGAAGCCCACATTCTGACTTACGGCGGCGCCGTGCAATCGCTCACCGCGCCCGGCCGCAAGGGCGCGTTCGCCGATGTCGTCCTCGGTATGGACACGCTCGATGGATATCGGAGCCAGACCGCGTTCCTGGGCGCATTGATCGGCCGCTACGGCAACCGCATCGCCCACGGCCAATTTACGCTCGACGGCAAGACTTTCACCCTGCCGAAGAACGACGGCGGCAATACCCTGCACGGCGGCCCGCAGGGATTCGATAAGAAGGTGTGGAAAGCCAGGATCGTCCAGGGCGCCAGCCCGGAGATTGAGCTCACCTACGTCAGCCAGGACGGCGAAGAAGGCTTCCCCGGCGCACTTTCCGCCAGGGTCGCCTATACGCTCACCGAGGGCAACGAGTTGCGCATCGAATATTGGGCGACGACCGACAAGCCCACCGTGGTCAACCTGACCAACCATTCTTACTTCAACCTGGCGGGAGCGGGCAGCGGCACCGTCCTCAACCATCAGGTCACCATCCTGGCCGATCGCTTTACTCCCGTGGACTCTACGCTGATCCCGACCGGCGAGCTGCGCGCGGTTAAAGGCACGCCGTTCGACTTCACCAAGTCCACCGCCATCGGAGCGCGCATCGACCAGAACGACCAGCAATTGATCTACGGCAAGGGCTACGATCACAACTGGGTGGTGAACCGCTCGGGGGCGGGATTGGTGAAAGCGGCCGAGGTATACGAACCAACTTCCGGCCGCGTGCTCGAAGTGCTCACCACCCAGCCCGGCCTGCAGTTTTACACCGGCAATTTCCTGGACGGCACGATCCACGGCAAAGGCCGCATTCCCTACGGCCGCCGCGACGCCTTCTGCATGGAGACCCAGCACTTCCCGGATTCACCGAATCATCCGGCGTTTCCCTCGACCACGTTGTTGCCCGGCGCGACGTATCACACCATCACGGTGTACCGGTTTTCGGCCCGGTAAGCCGCCACGAAGACAAACCGAGGGCTGAGCGATCCTACAGAATGTAGCGGCTCAGGTCCTGGTCTTTGACGATATCGGCAAGCTGCTTGCGCACGTAAATGGCGTCGACCTTGACGCTTTTCTTCTTCAGGTCGGGGCCCTCGAAGGAGATCTCTTCCAGCAGTTTTTCCATGATGGTGTGGAGGCGGCGGGCGCCGATATTTTCCGACGACTGGTTCACCTGGGCGGCGAAGCGGGCCACTTCCTCCAGCGCGTCGTCGGTCAAGGCGAGCTTGATGCCCTCGGTTTCGAGCAGCGCCGTGTACTGCTTCGACAGGGCGTTCTTCGGCTCCTTCAAGATGCGGATGAAGTCTTCCACGGTGAGCGATTTGAGCTCGACGCGGATGGGGAAGCGGCCCTGCAATTCGGGAATCATGTCGCTGGGCTTGGAGACGTGGAAGGCGCCCGCGGCGATGAACAGAATGTGGTCGGTGCGCAAAAAGCCGTGGCGGGTATTGACGGTGGTGCCTTCCACGATAGGCAAAATGTCGCGCTGCACGCCTTCGCGGCTCACGTCCGGTCCGTGGCCGGTTTCGCGGCCGGCGATTTTATCGATCTCGTCCAGAAAAATGACGCCGTTCGATTCGACGCGTTCCAGCGCCTGGCGCGTCACCTGGTCCATATCGATCAGCTTCTGCTCTTCTTCCTGCACCAGGTAATCGAGCGCTTCGGCCACGCGCATTTTACGGCGCCGCGTCTTCTGGTTGAAGAGATTGGGCAGCATGTCCTTCAGATTGATGCCCATCTCTTCGATGCCGGCGTTGGTGGAGATTTCCAACGAGGGGCCGCGGTCCTTGACGTCGATCTCGACCAGTCGCTCGTCCAGCTTGCCTTCCCGCAGGCGCTCGCGCAGCTTCTCGCGGGTGCGGTCCAC
>JBKQVG010000100.1:0-20602 GCA_052325345.1 Bryobacteraceae bacterium | reverse complement strand
CTTGACCAGGGCCAGGGCGGCGGCGGCCACCTTGGCCCTTTTTTCGCGCATGCTGCCGCTGTTGTCGATGATCAGGCCGAGCGAAACCGGCACGTCCTCGCGCTTGAAAACCTTAATTGACTGCTGGGCGTCGTTCTCGTAAACCGTGAAGGCCGGCTGTTTGAGATCGGTCACCAGGTGGCCGTTCTTGTCCACCACGGTGGCGTGGCACACCACCAGGCGGGTGTCGGCACGGAAGACCGCTCCCGATTCTTCGGGCGCACCGGAGCCAACCGGCTTCTGCTGGCCGTTGAGCAGCAGCGCGGCGGCCAGCAGACCCAAAACCTTGAGTGGATTATTGAACGGGAGCATAGTATCCCAGTCGCCAGAAGGGCCGGAGCGGCGGCAACCCGCGAGGCGGGACGATCTTGACCAGGACGTGGTGGTATTTGCCGTCGCGCTGCGCGTTCGGCGGGCTGTATCCCAGCACGTACTGGTTGCGCAATTCCACGCCAATCTTGGCGGCGACGTCGGGCAGTTCGTTCAGGTTGTCGACGGAATACTGCCGTCCACCCGTCTGTTCGGCGATTTCGGTGAGCAGGGCCGGGCCGCTGGCCTCTTCGGGCGTGCGGCCGCGCGCACCGGCTTCCTCATAAATGCCGATGGCGTAGATTTGCGTGTCGGCTTCCTTGACCAGGTCCTTGATCTCGTTCTCGGTGTAGCGGCTGTTGTTATCGCCGCCGTCGGAAATAATCAGCAGCGCCTTACGCGGGTTCCTGGCCCTCTTCATTTCATGCAGCCCGAGATAGACGGCATCGAGCAGCGCGGTCCTGCCCTTGGACTGGGTAAAGGTGAGACGGTTCTGGATCTCTTCCAGGTTTCGGGTGAATGACTGGACGAGATTGGCCGTATCGTTGAACTGGACCAGGAAGAATTCGTCCTCCGGGTTGGCGGTCTTAAAGAACTGGGAAACCGCCAGGCGGGACTTTTCGAGCTTGTGCCCCATGCTGCCGCTGCAATCGAAAATGACACCCACCGAAAGGGGCGCGTCTTCGCTCGAAAACTGCGAAATGTCCTGCTCCTTCTTGTCCTCGAACAAGCGGAAATTTTCCTTCTCCAGGCCGGTGACGAAGCGGTTCATGGGGTCGGTCACGGTGACCGGAATCAGCACCAGCGTGCTGTCAATTCTGATGTTCGCCCGGGGCAAAATCACAGCAGCTTTTTCGGGTGGCTTGGGTCGCGGAACAATGCTGACCGGTTGCTCCTGAGCGCCTGCCCAAAGCATCAATCCGAGGCTGAAGATGCCCGCACACGACAGCTTCATAACGGAGGGCAGCATGGCCGCTAGCCATCCTTTCTTTCCCAAGTCTAACACAGGGATTTTTGTGGTAACCTAGCGTGTGCCGCGTAAAATTCTGGGCGTTATTCCCGCTCGGTTCGGTTCCTCTCGTTTCCCCGGAAAAGCTCTCGCTCCCATCGCCTCTAAACCGATGTTGCAGCACGTTTACGAGCGCGCGCGCATGACCCAATACCTTACTTCGGTGGTGATCGCCACCGACGACGACCGGATTTACCGGGCGGCGCGCGAGTTCGGGGCACGGGTGCGGATGACCCGCGGCGACCATCCGTCGGGAACCGACCGGGTGGCGGAAGTGGCGGCAACCGAAAATGCCGACATCGTGGTGAACATCCAGGGCGACGAGCCGCTCATCGATCCGGCGGCCATCGACGCCGCCGTTTTGCCGGTCGAGCACGACCCCGGCGTGGTCATGGCGACGCTCAAGAAACGCATCGAAGATCCGCGCGAGATCGACGACCCGAACGTGGTCAAGGTGGTCACCGACCTGGCCGGCGACGCCATCTATTTTTCGCGCTGCCCGATTCCCTTCGATCGCGATCGCGCCGGCGGTACGCCGTACTACAAACATATCGGGCTGTACGTGTATCGGACGGATTTTCTGTGCGGCTACCCGTCGCTGCCGGTGGGCCCGCTGGAGCGGATCGAACGGCTGGAGCAGCTTCGGGCGCTGGAGAACGGCTTCCGCATCCGCGTGGCCGAAACCGAATACGAGTCGATGGGGGTGGATACGCCCGCGGATTTGGACCGCGTGGCGCGGCTGTTTGAAATGTCCATGGAGAGGAGGTAGGCGGGATGGCGAAGTATATTTTTGTGACGGGCGGGGTGGTCTCCTCGTTGGGCAAGGGGATTGCGGCGGCATCCATCGGATGCCTGCTCGAGAGCCGCGGGATCAAGGTCACTTGCCAGAAGTTCGATCCTTATTTGAACGTGGATCCGGGCACCATGAGCCCGTTCCAACACGGCGAAGTGTTTGTCACCGACGATGGCGCCGAAACCGACCTGGACCTGGGCCACTACGAGCGCTTCACGCACGCGCGGCTCACCCAGAGCAACAACGTGACGTCCGGGCGGATCTATGAGACCATCATCACCCGCGAGCGGCGCGGCGACTACCTGGGCAAGACGGTGCAAGTGATTCCCCACGTCACCAACGAAATCAAGGCCGCCATGAAGCGCGTGGCGCAGGATGTCGATGTGGTGATCGCGGAGATCGGCGGCACCGTGGGCGATATCGAATCCCTGCCGTTTCTCGAAGCCATCCGCCAGATGCGCCACGAGCAAGGCCGGGCAAACTGTATTTTCGTGCACGTCACCCTGGTGCCGTGGATCGCGGCGGCGCGGGAGCTCAAGACCAAGCCGACCCAGCACAGCGTCAAGGAGCTGCGCGCCATCGGGATTCAGCCCGACATATTGATTTGCCGGTCGGAGCGGCTCATTCCCGAGGAGATGAAAGAGAAAATCGCGTTGTTCTGCGATGTGGACGTGGAAGCCGTGGTGACGGCGCGCGACGTGAAATCGGTCTACGCCGTGCCCATCGGCTTCGCCGACGAAGGCGTGGACGAAATCGTATTGCGGCTGTTGAAGCTGGAAGCTCCGCCGCGCGACCTGACGGCATGGATGGCCATGCTCGACCGCCTCGAGAACCCGGGCGGCGAAGTGAACATCGGCCTGGTCGGCAAGTACGTGGAATACGAGGATTCTTACAAGAGCCTGAAGGAAGCGCTGCTGCACGGCGGCCTGGCGCATCGTCTGAAAGTGAACATTCACTGGATCGAGGCCGAAGGCATTACCGGCGAGGACCGCGACAAGCAATTGGAAGGCTACGACGGCATTCTGGTGCCGGGCGGCTTCGGCAAGCGCGGCATCGAGGGCATGCTCCACGCCATCCGCTACGCGCGCGAACATAAGGTCCCGTATTTCGGAATTTGCCTGGGCATGCAGACCATGGTGATCGAATACGCCCGCAACGTGTGCGGCCTCGCGGACGCCGATTCCACCGAATTCAATCCGGGTACGCCGCACCGCGTGATTTACAAGCTGCGCGAGCTGAAGGGGGTCGAGGACCTGGGCGGCACCATGCGCCTGGGCGGCTGGCCTTGCAAGCTGGCCGAGGGGAGCCTGGCTTACCGCGCCTACGGCGCCCACGAGATCAACGAGCGCCATCGCCACCGCTACGAGTTCAATCGCGACTACGAGGCCCAATTGAAAGCCGCCGGGCTGCGCATCACCGGCGAAACCCCGGACGATACCTACGTGGAAATCTGC
Organism: Bryobacteraceae bacterium; assembly: GCA_052325345.1. Taxonomy (GTDB): domain Bacteria; phylum Acidobacteriota; class Terriglobia; order Bryobacterales; family Bryobacteraceae; genus JBEKYD01. The sequence continues at coordinate 16,998 of JBKQVG010000100.1, read as the reverse complement.
GAGTTGGGCGACCACCCCTGGTATCTGGGCTGCCAGTTTCACCCCGAGTTCAAGTCCAAGCCGATGGAGCCGCATCCTTTGTTCAAGGCTTTTGTGGGCGCGGCTTACGAGCACCGCCAGAAGCGTCTGCGGCTTTCCACTGCGGCATCGGAGCCGGTTTACTCTCGTGCCCATTGATTTTTCGGCGTTTCAAGAGGGCCGGCCGCTGGTGCTCATCGCCGGCCCGTGCGTGATCGAATCGGAAGCGCACGTCCATCTCTTGGCTCATGGGATTCGCCAGGCCGTGGGAGACTTCGTTTTCAAGGCGTCTTTCGACAAGGCCAACCGCACCAGCGCGGACGCGTATCGCGGACCGGGTCTGCGCGAAGGATTGCGCATTCTGGCCGGCGTCAAGGCCGAGGGTTTCCCCATTCTGACCGATATCCACGAGCCGGCGCAGGCCGAAGCCGCGGCGGAAGTGGCCGACATCCTGCAGATTCCCGCGTTCCTGTGCCGCCAGACGGACCTGCTCAAGGCCGCCGGACGCACCGGGCGAATTGTGAACATCAAGAAAGGCCAGTTCGTGGCGCCGCACGACATTCATCGCGCCGCGGAAAAGGTGGCCTCTACCGGCAATGCGCGGGTGCTGCTGACCGAGCGCGGCTCCTCGTTCGGCTACAACAACCTGGTGGTGGATATGCGCGGTCTCAAGATTATGCGCGATTCGGGATGGCCGGTGGTTTTCGACGCTACCCATAGCGTGCAGCTTCCGGGCGGCGCCGGAAAAGCCTCCAGCGGCCAGCCGGAGTTCATCGAGCCGCTGGCCCGCGCCGCGGTGGCCGTGGGCGTGAACGGGATTTTCGTGGAGACCCACGAAGCGCCCGAACGCGCCCTGTCGGACGGCGCGAATGCGCTGCGCCTCGACCTGCTCGCCGCTTTCTGGAAGCGCCTGCTGGCGATCGACCGGCTGGTGAAACCGTTCGGCTAACATAATTAGCCGCAGATGAACGCAGATAAACGCAGATAAGAATAAGACAAGTTTTTTATCTGTGTTCATCTGTGGCTAATTATCTTAGTTAGCCGACGAACGCCGCTCATGCCCTATTCTGGAAGCATGACCGTTGCGGATATCGATACCCCGGCGCTGATCGTGGACCTGGATGTGATGGAGCGCAACCTGGCGCGCGTAGCCCATTACGCGGCCGGACATGGCCTGCGCCTGCGCCCTCACACCAAGACCCACAAGTCGGTGCTCATCGGCAAGCGTCAACTGGCCGGCGGCGCCGCGGGCCTGACGGTGGCCAAAGTCTCGGAAGCCGAGGTCATGGTGGAGGCGGGTCCCGACGATTTACTGGTGGCCTATCCGGTGATCGGCCACTCCAAGCTGGAGCGGCTGATGCGGATTGCCGCGAACACCGGCGTGACGGTGGCGCTGGACAGCGTTTTTGCGGCGCGCCAGCTTTCCGACGCGGCCCGCGCCGCGCAGCTCGAAGTGGGCGTGCTGGCGGAAGTGGATGTCGGTCTGGGCCGCGTGGGCGTGGCGCCCGGCGAGGAACTGGTTCACCTGGCCAAAAGCCTGGAAAAACTGCCGCACCTCAAGCTCCGCGGCGTCACCTTCTATCCCGGCCACATCAAGGACCTGGGCGAGAGCGGCCTGCGCGCGCTGAACCAACTGCGCGAGCTGTTGGGATCGATTCTGGCCGATTTCCGCCGCGCGGGCATCGCCACGCCGATCGTCAGCGGCGGCTCCACGCCCACCCTGTTTCATTCCCACGAAATCGAGGGCCTGACGGAAATCCGTCCCGGCACCTACGTGTTTAACGACATGAATACGGTCACCTGCGGCGCCTGCGGGCTGGAGGATTGCGCCGCCGCCATTCTCGCCACGGTGGTTTCCACGGCTCATGCCGGCCAGATGATCATCGACGGTGGATCGAAGACGTTCTCCTCGGACCGGCTCTCGGCTTCGGCCGAAGTCACTTTCGGCCGTGTTACGGAAGCGCCCGGCGCACGCTTCCACAAGATGAACGAGGAGCACGGATTCATCGACATGGCGCGCGCCGAGCGAACTTTCGACGTGGGCGAGCGCGTGCGCGTCATCCCCAATCACATTTGCGTGGCGGTGAACCTTCACGAGCGCGTCTACGGCCTGCGCGGCGACACCGTGGAAGAAGTCTGGACGGTGGATGCGCGGGGAAAGCTGCAATGAATCCCGGCACCGGGCCGGGGAAGCGACAAACGGCAATAACACACATTGACAATGTTCGCTACCAGAATCACCTTAGAAGCAGGTAGCGCCACTCGGTCGTGTCCTTGGATTCCACGCCCAGCAGCAGGTATCTCTTGTCGCGCGTTTTGGCCAGGTCGATGTCGTACAGCTCGTCTCTTTCTTCGTACACCAGCTCGAACCGGTCCGTGCCCAAGGTATGACGCCACAGCTTATGGCCGCTTGGTGAGGGCATCTTCGGTGGTTACGAACAGGGTGCGGTTGTCGGCCGCCCACTCCACGCCGGTCACGAGCTCGAAAGTATCGGGCAGGGTGACGCCGACGCTCAGGTTCTTCACGTGCAAGGTGTGTTGGCGGAAGCCGGTGAAATCCACCGAATACGCCAGCAGACCGCCGTCGTCGCTGATGGCCATCGCGCCCAGGCCCACGAACGGATGCGTTTCGGCCCACTCGTTGGGGTCCAGCAGGATCTCTTCGGGTGCTTCCATGTCGCCCTCGCGGCGGCACTGAATGGCGTACTGCTTGCCTTCTTCGGTGCGAGAGTAATAAAGATAGTTGCCGCGGCGCGCGGGCACGCTCAAATCCGTCTGTTTCATGCGGCCCAACATTTCCCGGTAGAGCGAACGGATGAACTCGGATAAACACGGATAAGACAAATGGTTCTTTATGGTTTTCATCTGCGTTTATCTGAGTTCCTCTGTGGCTAAACTCGATTTTCCTCAAGGAGCTAATTCTTCCAGCGAGTAGGCCGGCAGCACCACCTCGTCGAAGCCGCGGCGCACCGCGCCCGACCACTCCACGGCGCTTTCCGCGTCGATTGTCACCGGCCAGGCGTCTTGGGCGGCGGAGGGACGCAAACGGAAACTGACGCGGTTTTCGGCCCGGCCGGCCTGGATGATGACCAGCCGGCGTTCCTCGCCCGCCACGGCCCGCACCAGCACCTGGCGCGCCGCCGCAGTGCCGGCCGGGCGCCGCAGCGCCAACTGCATCACCGCCGCTTCCCGGCAGGGCCGCACCGCGCGGACCAGAAACAGCGGCCGCCGCAGCTTGGCCGGCACCGGCAGATAACCCGCCGCCAGCGTATCCTCGCCGGGAGCCGAGTCTTCGCAACCGATTCCGTCCGCGCATTCGGTGGGCGCCGCGGCAGGGTCGGCGCCGGTCTCGATTTCGAAATCTTCCTCGGTTGCGTCCGCGCTGTGAAACGAAAACGAGATCTTCAGCCAGACATCGGCCTGAACCTGGAGCGCGAACCGGTCCGCCGCAGCGATGCGCGCCGGCAACCGCAGACTGCGCGCGTGCCAGCGCAGGTCCTTCAGCACCACTACGCCGCGCGCACCGCACCAGGTGACCGCGGCCGTCCCCACCGTCCCCGGCCGGCACTCGAGCGACATGCCGAACGCAAACCTGCCGCTCAAGGCGCGCCTGGCGCGAAATAGGACCGTGGCCACCGGTTGACCGGCTGGTTTCTGAATCTGCAAGCGTCCCTCCGGCGCTCCTCTACAGTTTAGCCGTCAGCTTTCCGAGGCCAGGCGCCGACGCCGCTTCCCTTCCATCCACCAGGATACGCAAACCTTGTCCGAGCCCGAACCGGTTTCCCGCGCGGTCCCACACGATGGTTACCAGGTGGCCGTGGTAGGGCGCCTGATCGAGACAGAACCAGTCCCACGCCGGCGGGGCCAGCGGATTCACTTCGATGGTGTCGCCGGCGCGCGGGCGCAAGCCCACCAGGCCGGTAATCACCAGGTCGGCATAGGTCGAATGATTGTAGTGATCGCCACGGCCATAATAAATTCCTTTTCGGATCTTCATGGCGCGCGCCTGCCACACTCCCGTGAACGGGTTCAGATCCTCGTCCACCCACGGGATGATTCGCCCATCGTCCAGTTTCAGGTGCTGGCCGGCGGTATAAGCCTGGAAAGTTTTCCAGTAAGCGCCGCGAGTGAGCGCGGTCTGCGGCGGACCGAGCAACACATTGGCGGCGGCGCTCAACGTAATCGACGTGGCAAACGGCCAGCTCGGGCCATTCCACTGGCAATCGTCGCCGGTGTCCGCGATCCGGAATCCGGGCGCGCGCCGCTCGGCGGTGGTCATCCCGTAGGGCGCGCAGAAACCCTTCGGGTCCGCCAACTGCTTCCAGGCCTCTTCATAGCCTTTGCCCGCTTCCGGCAGGTCGAAGTACCAGGGCGTAAAGCCGATGGCTTCCCGCACGTTGGCAAATCCGCCGGATTCGAGCACGGTTTCGAAGAACTGGTCGCGCGGGTTCCAGAGCTTCTCTTCGGTCAAACGGCGCAGCCGTTCGGCCTTGCCTTCGTACTCGGCCGCCACATCGGTCCGGCCGGCCATTTTGGCGATGGCGGCAATCGCGCCCGCGTTGCCGAACATGTAGCTATTGATGGTGGGCCGAATATTCTTGACCTTTCGCCCGCCGCTGATGGATTCTTCCATGCCGTCGGAGACGTCGCGCTGCCAGAACAGCCCGTCGGGCAGCAGGCGCTCCCGCTCCCAGGCGCGGTAGTCGGCGAGGAGCGAATCGACGAGCGCCACCAGGCGGTCGCGGTCGCCGTCGACTTTCCATCGGTCGTATACCGCCGCCGCCAGCCAGCCCGAAAACTGGTGAAAGTGCGCCTGCAATCCGCCCCCAGGCCCGCCGTGCAGCCAGAAATGAATGTCGTCGTCCAGGTACTTCGGATTGCGCAGCCAGCGCCCTTCGGCGATGTGCAATCCCAGCGCGCAACTGATGGCGTTGTGTTCGGTGGCGTGCTTCACCGGCCGCAGGAACTCGGTGATCACGTAGCCGTCCGGCGTGCTTTCGATGTGCTTGCGATAGGCCCACCAGCGGTAGTAATACATCTGCTCCAGGCTCGCATCCGGACAGGTGAAAAACGGCGCGTTGTCTTCCAGCCATTCCCAGGTCTGCGCATTGCCGATTCCGCCATTGACGTCTTCGGCGTCGTCGCGGTTGAGCGCGTCGATCCAGTGCCGGTAATCTTCCAGGTGAAGAACCGCCGGCGCCGCCTGTAAGCAGGCGGCCGAAAGACCAGCCAGCAGGGCGAAACGAATCGTGAATTTAGGCGGCAATCGTCGCACCTTTGCATTATGGCGCAAGTCTTCGGTGGGGCGGACGCCCTCGTCCGCGCGCGACCTCCTGGTCGCGCATCGCCATGGGCAGCGCTTAATTTATCGAACGAAGGGCGGGTCCAGGGGGACCCGCGCGGACGAGGGCGTCCGCCCCACCAATTTGCAGCATTCCATTTGCGCTTCCCGCCGGCGGTCTCCAGCGGATATCTTAGGTCTTGTGCAGTTACCAGAGGACGTCCGCCGTTCGATTGAGTCTCGTGCCGAAGCGGTCGGTTTCCCGTCGCTCGAGCGTGCCGCCGGGTTGCTGTCGGACGCCTATCGCGAGCATCGCCCGCAAGACCTGGCCCGAATGCCGGCGGAGCTTCGCACCGCAGCCTACCTGGCGACCCGCATGCCGGCGACCTATGCGGCCGCTTTTCAGGTGTTGGGCGAAGTGCGCCGCCGGCTGGGCGATCGGGTTCCCGCCAGCGTGCTCGATATCGGAGCCGGCACCGGCGCGGCGTCGCTGGCGGCGCGCGCCTGGTTTCCCGATGCCGCCCTCACCATGCTGGAACGCGACGCCGATTTCGCCCGCGCCGCCGGGGAATGGCTGCCGGACGCGATGCGCCTGGCCGGAGACCTCGGCCGCATGCGGGATTTGCCGCCTCACGACCTGGTGATCGCCGCATACTCCATGGGCGAAATGGAGCCCGGCCTGCTATTGCGATTGTGGGAGGCGTCGCGGGTGGCGCTGGTCGTAATCGAACCGGGCACGCCCAGCGGATTCGCCGCCATCGCCGCCATGCGCACCGGCTTGCTCCAGCGCGGCGCGGCCATGCTGGCGCCCTGTCCCGCCTCCGGTCCCTGCCCCATCGAGAATCCGGATTGGTGCCATTTCGCGGCCCGCGTCGAACGCACTTCCCTGCATCGGCGCCTGAAAGCCGCCGATCTCAACTACGAAGACGAAAAATTCAGCTACCTGGCCGTGGCGCGCCACACGGTGGAATTGCCGCCTGCCCGTATCCTGCGCCGGCCCGAGCACCACCCTGGCTTGATCCGGATCACGCAATGCACCCCCTCCGGCATCGAGTCGCGCAACGTAACCCGCCGCGACCCGGCCGCCTTCCGTCAGGCCCGCCGCGCCGCCTGGGGCGACGATGGGTTGAAGTGAAGTAGCCAGTCCAACCCTTTTCACCCATGGCGAATCCTCGTGGCGCGGGCCTCCGGCCTGCTGCGTCGGCTTTCGAGCCGATGTTTTGCCGGGAAGAGGTCTTACCGTAGCTTCAGGCGCCCAACACCGTCAGGCCGAGGAACGCCAGCGTTCCCACCGCGATGACGGCGGCGTGCGGCAAGCCCACGGATTTCGGGCTGCGCACGTCTAATTCCTCTTTTTTCAGGTAGGGGGCGCGGCCGCTCTTCAGTTCTGTGAGGATGAAGCCGACGTTCCAGAAAGTCGTTTGCAGCCGCCCGCGGGAGAGCGCGAAGATCACCGCCAGCACGCCTCCGATCACCGCCGTGACGATAAAGATTCCGAACCAGTCCTGCCATCCCGCGATCGCACCTACCGCCGCCATCAGCTTGGCATCGCCCGCGCCCATGGCGCGAATAGCGTAGAGCACCAGGTAAACGCCCAGCCCGGCGGCCAGCCCTTTGAAGGCGAACAGCAGACCTGGAAGCACGGGGTACAGAAACGTATTGAGAGCCAGCCCGGCCAGAACCCCGCTCGCGGTCAGCCAGTTCGGGATCCGTCGAGTCCGTATGTCGTAAACCGCAGCGGCCAGGACCAGGAGCACCAGCAAGATTTCCACGCCGCGCGGAGGGACCGAAAACTGCATGGATTCACAGTATAACGCGGCAATTCGAGCCGCTGAAGTTCACTTCGGGCGATACAAGAATGTTGCCATTGGATGGATGCGGGGCAAGGGTTGCCGGAACTGTGGGTGTTCGCGTAACGTAAGAAACAATAGGATGCCATTTTGTAACCAGTGCGGAAACGCCGTGGGAGCCCGCGATACTTATTGCCAGCGCTGCGGCAACCGCCAGCCGCAGGCGCCGCCCATCCCGCCCGTGCCGCCCGCCGGCCGGGACCCGCTGGCCGGCCTGTCGCCGCGCACGGCATCCGTGTTGTGCTACGTTCCGGGCATCGGCTGGATCGCCGCCATCGTCGTGCTGGCGTCCACCCGGTTCCGCGCCAACCGAAGCGTGCGCTTCCACGCCTTTCAGGGCCTGTATCTGTTCGTAGCCTGGATGCTGAATAGCTGGGTGGTGCGGCCGCTATCGCTGCTGGCCGACTTTGCCTACCACGTGCACCTGCATAGCCTGGTGGAACTGGTCCTGCTGGGCCTGGAGATTTTCATGATGGTGAAAGCCGCCCACGATCAGACGTATTCGCTGCCCCTATTCGGTGAACTGGCGGAACGCTCGCTGACCGATTGAGGTACCGCACGGGTTGGCCGCACCGGGACGGCGCCCGGCTCGCACGATTTCCAGGCTGGCGCCCCACAACGGACGTCAGGTACTTCCGGCCGTTGCCCGCGGCGTTGGCCCTGCCCGGCGCTCCCAATTCCCGCACTGCGTTATCCTAATTCAGTTGACGCCTCAAACTTCAGAACCAGTCACGCCGCTGCGCGTTTCCGTCGTGGTGGTTTCGCATAACCGCGTCGAACGGTTGCGCCGCTGCCTGGAATCGGTCGAAAAGTCCGCGGCGCGGAAATCGCTCGAACTGATCGTGGTAGATAACGGATCGACCGATGGCAGCGCCCGATTGGACTCGGAATTTCCGAACGCGCAGTTCATCCGGCTGCCCAAGAATTTCGGCCTGACCAAAGGGTTGAACCTGGGCTGGCGGGCCGCCAACGCCGAATACGTGCTGTTCCTGCACGACGATACCGAGCTGGCGCCCCCGGCGGCCGGCCTGCTGGCCGACGTGCTGGATACGCGCGCGGACGTTTCGGCGGTTTGCCCGCTGCTCTTCGATGAGACCGGCCAGCCGGCGCCGCAACTCGGGAAGCTGCCGCCCGACGGCAAGTGGCAGCCGGCCGCACCTTTCGGCTCGGACCCGTTCCCGGTGGAATACCCGCGTGGCGCGGCGCTGATGGTCCGGGTATTCGTCATCAGGGCCATTCGTCAGATCGACGAAAGATACGGCCAATTCGGCAGCGACGCCGATCTGGCGGCGCAAATCCACCGGGCCGGAAAGAAGATTCTGCTGGTTCCGCCGGCCACCGTACGTCACTATTCCCAGGGCCAGTATGCGGCCGACGAGCGCGCCGATTTTCTGTTGGGCCGGGCGGTTTTTCTGGGCAAGTATCATGGATTCGGCGCGGGCGTGCAAGCCCGCCTGGCGGCGGTTTTCGGCCCCCTGTTCGGCTTTCGCTTGTCCGAGTTCAGCTACACCGTCGGCGGCAAGAAGATCGACGGCACGCAAGGGTGAAGGCGGAAGCCGGAAGGCAGAAGGCAGAAGGCAGAAGGCAGAAGGCAGAGGGCGGAAGGCGGAAGGCAGCTCCTCTTCATTCTGACTTCCTCGACTTCCTCCACTTCCTCGGCTTCCGGCTCCCCTGTCTCCCCGTTCTCTTCCGTTAACCTTCAATGTTTACCATTAGCAGCTAGAATTACTCGCGCGTACGCCGCTAGCATTGAGGACGTTATGGAAGCTCTCTGGGTCCTGTTGCCGGGCTTTGTCGCAGTCGCCTCCGGATTGCTGGCGTGGTTCGTCATGCAGTCGCGGATGGACGTGAAACTGGCCCAACAGGAGATCGATTTGGCGCAGCAGCGGGAAACGCTGGCGGAAGAGCGGGGAACGCTGACGGCGCAGCGGCAGGCGCTCGAATCGCAACTGGAAACCGCCATTCGGGCGGCCGAGGAATCGGCGCGCCGCCTGGCGTTCGATAACTTCCTGACGGAACTCAAGGTGGAGCAGCGCCACTACACCCGTGAAAACCGCCTGCTGACGCACAGCCGCCACACTTTGATCCTGCAGGAGCGCATGTACTTCCGCAATATCCCCCTGTCGGATTGGATCGAGCACGAAATCTCGCTCGACGACGGCGCCGATGTCAACCGCATCGTCCAGGACATGACGGTCTTCGACCGCTCCGTGGTCAACATCACCGAGATGCCGCGGCGCAAGGCTTTGGCGTAAGGGAATCCCCCCGACCGCTTGTGGGGTGAGCAAATCGCTTGCCCCACACATTCTCTCACCGCATCCGCATTACACTGTTAACTGATGGGATCGGGCCTTTTTGAGCCGGCCGGACGAACCTCGTCCCGCCGCGGGGTGACTGCCGCGCAAGCGCGCAAGAGCCTGTCGCAGGCCTCCATGGCGGCCGCGGCGCGCAGCGCGCAGGCGCTGGTGGGCTTGCAGAAGCCGGAAGGCTATTGGTGCGGCGACCTGCTGGCCGATACAACTCTGGAATCGGACTACGTTCTGCTCCAGCTCTGGCTCTATCCGCCGGCGGGCGGCGTCTGGAACCCGCCCACGGCCGAGCGCATCCGCAAAGCGCGTGCCGCCATTCTGCCGCGCCAACAGGCGGGCGGGGGCTTCGACCTTTACCCGGGCGGACCGGCGGACGTTTCCGCGTCGATCAAAGCCTACACCGCGCTCAAGCTGGCGGGCCTGAGCCCGGAGGCGGACCCCATGCGCCGCCTGCGCAACGCCATTCTGGATCTGGGCGGGATTCAGGCCGGCAACAGCTACGTCAAGATCAACCTCAGCCTTTTCGGGCTCTACCCGCGCGCGTCGGTACCCACCATTCCTCCCGAGCTGGTGCTGCTGCCGGGCAACATTCTGTATGAAATGTCTTCCTGGACCCGCGCCATCGTGGTGCCGCTTTCCATCGTGCAGGCGGTGGGCGGGACCAGGCCCGTGCCGCCCGGTTTTCATCTGCACGAGCTGTCGCTGGACGGCAAGAGCTTCGATTTACCCAAGCGAGACCGCATGTCGCGCGTGTTCAACCACATCGACCGGGCGCTCAAGATCTGGCAGCGGCGCGGCCCGCGCGAGGTGCAGCGCTCGGCCGTCCGCGCGGCGGAAAAATGGATGCTCGACCACACTCGTTACAGCGATGGGATCGGCGCCATCTATCCCTCCATGATGTACCATGTCATGGCGCTCGATGCGCTGGGTTATCCGCGCGACCATCCGGACCTGGTGGACGCCCTCCGCCAGTTCGACAATCTGTTCACCGAGAGAGCCGGCGATCTGTATTTTCAGCCCTGCTTTTCACCGGTGTGGGATACCGCCTACGCGGTCTTCGGACTGGGCGAATTCGGGCAGGCCCCATCGGACCGCCTGTCCCGCGCGGCCGACTGGCTGGTGCGGCGGGAAGTGCGCCACAAAGGCGACTGGAGCGTCAAGCGGCCGGAACTGGAACCTTCCGGCTGGGCCTTCGAGTTCGCCAATGAGCATTACCCCGATATCGACGATACCGCCATGGTGCTGCTGGCGTTCGAACACGCGCAATCGCCGGACCGCGAGGCGCAGGCGCGCTGCGAAGCCCGCGCCCAGCACTGGCTCATCCACATGCAGTCGCGCGACGGCGGCTGGGCGGCCTTCGACGTGGATAACGATTGGGCGATTCTGAATCGCGTGCCGTTTGCCGATCACAACGCCATGCTCGATCCTACCTGCCCGGACATTACCGGACGCGTGCTGGAAGCCTTGAGCCGCCGCCATGCGCCGCAGGCGCGCGAAAGCATCCGCCTGGGCGTGCTGTACCTGCTGCGCACCCAGGAACGCGATGGAAGCTGGTACGGCCGCTGGGGCGTGGATTATCTGTACGGTACGTTCCTGGCGCTGCGCGGCCTGCGCGCTTCCGGGGAAAGCGGCGTCGAGCCGGCCATCGAGCGCGCCGCGCGTTGGGTGCTGGCCGTGCAGGGTTCCGACGGCGGTTGGGGCGAGAGCTGCGCGTCCTATACCGACGACGAGTTCGTGGCCGCCCCCAGCACGCCCTCGCAGACCGCCTGGGGATTGCTGGCCTTAATGGCCGCGGGCGATCGATCTTCGCCGGCGTTCGAACGCGGGGTCCGGTACCTGGTCGATTCCCAGCGCGCCGACGGCGAATGGAACGAAACCGCGGCCACGGGCACCGGTTTCCCCAACGTGTTTCACCTGCGCTATACGCTCTACCGCAACTACTTTCCCCTGCTGGCATTGACCCAGGCCGGAAGGCTGCAGGCCTGAGCGAGAAGTAGACAGCTTTCAGTGAGCAGCCGCGTCTCAAGCACCGGAAACCGACTGTCATTGCCAACCGAGATGGCTCCCGATGCTCTCACTGTCCTCCCCTACTGCAGCCTCGGACTGAGGTGACCCCGTCGGCTTCACGCGCATGCCGATGCCCGTGATCGGGGACCAGGCCTTGACTTTGGCCCCTGGCGGCCATTTTCCGGCCGACTAGCGGCGAGCTGGAAGTCCCGTCGGGAGAAACGGCCCTTTGCAGCCCATAGGTTCTCGAACGCCGTACCTCGGGAGCCTGGGCGGCGACTTCAGCACATGGCGACTATACGTCCGGGTGGGTCCGCCCAGCCAGGGAACCCCGCTGGCCGACGCTCTGTGAAACAATGGTCATTCGAATCGGATCAGGACATGCGTTTCGCGAATGAGCAAGCGCTGGTGGAGTCGTTCGTGTCTCGATTGAGCACGAACCGGTCGCCCTGGGGCACGGTGCAGGTGGCCACGGAGTTTTACTATCAACGCGGCCGGACCGACGTTGTCGCGTACACTGCGGATAGGTCCGTCATCGCGGTGGAGGCGAAGCTTGAGGACTGGCGCACCGCCATGCATCAGGCTTTCCGAAACCACTGTTTTGCCCATCGATCCTACGTTCTGCTACTGAAAAACACGGCACTGCGCGCCCATCGCTGTGCAGGCGAGTTCGACCGTCGCCAGGTTGGCATCTGCTATCTCGAAAACGCCGATATTGTCGTGCTCCACCCAGCCACGGAATGCGACCCCCTCGAACCCTGGTTGTCGCGGCGTGCGAAGCTCTATATCGAAGCGGCGGGAGCGAGCGCGTGAGCACACTCGCTGACGTTGCGCAAGCATTTTGCACCACAAACGGACACCATTTCGTCGGACCGGTTGGCGCTGGCGCGTTCAAGGAGACATTTCATGTCGTTCTGGCGACCGGGGTACCGCAAGCGCTAAAGGTCTATCAGCCGGGATTCTCCCCCGAGCGAACGAGCCGGGAGTTGAGCGCCATGCAGCGGTGCTCGCACCCGAATATCGGGCGGCTAAGTGCGATCGCCGAGTTCTATCACGAGGGAGCTCAATATCTGCTCTCCGGTGAGGAGTTCCTCCCTGGCGGCACACTGACCTCGCGGCTTCGTCGCGACCTGCTCAGCGGGCCGGAAACTCGGGATATCGGCGGGCAACTGGTGAGCGCCATCGCGCATATTGCCTCTCACGATCTGGTCCACCGCGACATCAAGCCGGATAACATCCTGTTCCGGGCCGATGGCGTCACGCCCGTCATCGTGGACTTCGGCCTCGTGCGGGATCTCGTGCGTACATCGTTGACGCAGACGTGGCTCATGCGGGGGCCGGGCACACCGTTTTTTGCGCCGTCCGAACAGCTACGGAATGAAAAGGCTCTGATCGACTAATGGCCGCGAGGGACAGCCTGACGCGAGCAACTCATTTTTGGCTTTTTCCGGCGTAGCGAGATCAACGGTTTGCGCCAAAATGCGACGGAGCGCTCCGTCCACTTGGCAGGTTTCGCTGCCTAAATCATCAAGGTGCCGACCTGTTTCGCGGCTCTGAGGGACCGGCGCCCGTAAGCGCCGGGCCGACCTTCGTGGCAGAAAACACGGGGAGAATCCGGGACAGACGGACATCTATCAGATTTCTCCAATGCTTCCACTGCTCGCTTTCGCCGGGTCGTGCGCGGTCATGGTCTGGCGCGATCGGCTGCGCCTCCGAACGGATCGCCGATCCGCCCGCCCTGCCCGCGAATCCGCGCGCCGAACGCATCCGCGTCGTGGCGCCTCAAACGCTACCCGCCTTTTGAGGCTCCTCAAGAGCGCAGTCGCGAGGACAGCTTCTTTGGCCGGTTGACCAGTGGTATGATATTGGTATGACCACGGCGAAGATCGCCATCAGCTTGCCGAAACATCAACTCGCCAGAGTCCACCGGGAAGTCCGCTCCGGAAGAGCGGATTCGGTTTCGGGCTATATCGCCAGCGTTCTGGCGGAACAGGAAAAGCGTGACTCCCTTCGGACGCTTCTTCGCGATCTGATCGAACAACATGGTGAGCCAGCGTCGGAGGACATCAAATGGGCAGAACGCATGCTGCCGCGGCGCGGGCGGGGATAACACTGGACGCCGGCGCTTTGATCGCCTTGGATCGGGGCGACAAGCGACTGATCGCTCTGCTCGATCGGGCCTTGGCACAGCGCCTCACATTTCGAGTACCTTCGGGCGTGGTGGGGCAAGCTTGGCGGGATGGCCGTGTTCAGGTCACACTGGCGCGGTTTTTGCGGATCGACGAAGTCGAGATTATCCCTCTTGATGAACAACTCGCCCGCGCCTGCGGAGAACTCTGCGGCGCCACCGATACCGCCGACATAATCGACGCCTCGGTCGTGATTCTGGCCAAGGAGCGGGGAGACCACATCGTCACAAGCGATCCGCACGACCTCAGGCGGTTGGACCCGGCCTGCCCAATCATTCCTATCTGAACTTACGCGCGGCGTGGGCCAAACGGCAAATTCGAAGGTCGACGTTCGCCGAGGTAGAGCGAACGTCGCAGCGCCTTAACACCTTGCCGGCGTGGAGTCCGTGCCGTTGACTTGAACGTCTCGCGCCTACTCCGGGCGGATAACGCGCCACTCGGAGAAAGCTCGGGTTTTGAGCGGCGCGGGCCGGTTAAGTCGCGTTCTGGGAAGCTTCACTCGCGTGACGCGCAGCCCGGAGATAGACACGGCGCCGCTTACGCCATCCCTCGCGAAAATCCTGCGCCGGAATTTCGCGATCACAGCATTTTAAGAAAAATTCGCCCAACCGTTCCAACCACTTACAACCCCTCCCGCCCGGCATCCTCCCACTAGCACTAGCGTGCTAATCCTCAGGTTGGAGAAGACTCCTATGATCGACCAATCGACTGCATCCAAACCCCGCGACCCGCGCGCCCTCAACGCCTATCGCCACGGCCTGACCGGCCAGATCCACCTCGTGACCCCAGCCGAACAGGTGGCCTATGAAAAACACTGCCGCGGCTACCTCGAATCCCTCGCACCCGCCGGCGCCCTCGAAACCGACCTCGCCCAGTCCATCGCCGACGACCGCTGGCGCCTCAAACGCGCCGTCGCCATCGAACAGACCATCTTCGCCATGGGCCTCGGCCACGCCGCGGTAAACCTCAACGGCAATCCCGAAGTCGAAGCCTCCTTCGCCCAGGCCCGCACCTGGCTCGACGACGGCAAGGACCTCCAGCTTCTCGGTCTCTACGAACACCGCATCCAGAGCCGCGTGAACAAGAACATGCAAATGCTCCGCCAACTCCAGCAGGACCGCAAAGCCGCCCTCGAACAGGCCGCCGAAGAGGCCGCGCTTCTCGCCGAACTTGCCGAGAGCAAAGGAGAAGCCTACGACGTCGAGCGCGACTTCCCCGTCGAATCCCTGCCTCCTCAATTTGTTTTTTCAAAACCGGAAATCGCAAGCCTCGCAGCCCACCGCCGCCGCCTCGCGGAGGCCAAAATGCAGTCCGCCGCGCCCCCAAAAACGTTCCGTCAGGCAGCCTGAAACCGCCCAAAAACATGCCTGAACCCAAACTCCTCGGAATCTCAAGCCAGGAGACCCGGAAGTCCCGCGGGGGACGGTCGCTCTCCAGAAACTGCTCCCGCGGACGTAGGCTGAGCCGTCTGTTTTGACTGAAAACCGACTACTGACTGGGACTGCGCCGCGGCGCCGAGCGCCAGACCCTCTGCGCACGAACAGAGGAAAGAAAACGGCTTATTTCTGCGCTGCGTTGGCGGCCTGAGTATTGGGAGTATGCACCGCCAGCATCAAGCTCGAGGGCCGGCGCAGCGCCCCGTATCCCAACTGGAAGCCGAGCTCTTGCGCGCGGCCCGGTTCGTCGAAGGCTTTGGCCAGGTCGGTTTGCCACTGGTTGGTGAACGGCGGATCGGGATGGCTGTATTCGCCGAACAGCTCCACCTTCCATT
This sequence comes from Bryobacteraceae bacterium, assembly GCA_052325345.1. Classification (GTDB taxonomy): domain Bacteria; phylum Acidobacteriota; class Terriglobia; order Bryobacterales; family Bryobacteraceae; genus JBEKYD01. The sequence goes on along the minus strand of JBKQVG010000100.1, from coordinate 1,573 downwards.
CCGGGGCCTTGAAGAACCGGTACGGGATGCCGCTGTCGTCCTCCAATATCAGGTTGGAGTGCGTCAGGATGAAGCTGCGGATACCGTCGCACATCTTCCAGTGCAGCAGGAAAGAAGCCGACTTCACCAGCGTGTCCGCGGCGCCCTGCTTTTCCAGAAAATGCTCCAAGGAGGGGTCTTCCACAAATCCTGCGGTGCGCGTCTTGTTGCTGTCGGAAAGGTCGGTCGAAAAGTAATACAGCGTGCGTTCCGCGCTTTCGCCGCCGCGATGAAACTCGATCTTGGCCACCTTGTGCCTTTTCAGCGCCGGGTCGTCCACGCGGAACTGGCCGTCGGCTTCCAGGCGTCCGAACTGGATCCCATCGATGGTGTCGCCCGAGCGCGCCAGCAACAGCAGAATGATTTGCGCGTTGCCGTCCGACACCTGGCCGCGAAAATCCTGGTCCATTTCGCTGGTTACGAAAAAGCTGCGCCGGAAAATGGAATTCAGCGCTTCGCTCCAGGCGCCCAGTTCCCGGCCTAAGGTCTTCTCGCTGTACATTTCCGGCCGTTTCAAATTGCCCACCGGCTCCAAGCCGGCGTACACCATCCGGGTAGCCTCCGGAAAGAAGTGGACCTGGTAGAGAACGTCCGGCCCGCTGAACGGATAGAAGAGGTATTGACTGCCGGTATGGATATTGGCCAGCACGCGCTTCTGAAACGCGTCCACCGGCGCGAACTGGTCGCGCAACGCTTTCTGCCATGTCTGGTCGAAACGGGCGGCGTAACTCTTCCACGCCTCGGTCTGTTCCAGCTCGTGATAGGGTCCGTCGGGCGGACCTTTCAGGCCGGCCAGGAAAAGAGCCGTATCGTTGGGAAAGGAGTCGTGCGGCAAACTCTGTTCTTGCGCCGCGGCTTTACTTTCGACATCGCGCTGTTCACAGCCGGAAAGCAACAGGCTGAAAGAAAGGAGCGCGGCGACACCAGCCGCCAGGCGCACGGTGGGGCGAATTCCGGATTGTAATGCTGACATCGAGGTTTCGAGGCGTGCTCTATTCAGGATAGACGACCGGCGGGCCGGCCGTCAAAGCTCCCCTTTACCGTGGTATGTGGTGGGGCGGGCACTCGTGCGTGCGGCTCCGACGCTACGAAGGAAAAGAACGCCGGCTTGAAAGCCGACGCTGCAGACTGAGAGTCCGCGCCACGAAAGTTCGCCGCTCGGTGGCGGGAAAGGTATGCGCCACTTTCGCCGGAGGCTTCAATGGAAGACCACGCGGCGGCCTTGGAGCGAGTAAGAGCGGGTGGTCACCAGGCGGATCGCCTCGGTATAAATACGATGTTCTTCGGCAAGAATTCGCGCCGAGAGCGATTCCACCGTGTCATCCTCCATCACCGGGACCGCGGCTTGCAGGACGATCGGGCCGGAGTCGAGTGTCTCATCCACGAAATGCACGGTACAGCCGGCAATCTTGACGCCGTGTTCGAGCGCCTGCTGCTGCGCGTCGAGCCCGGGGAAGGCCGGCAGCAGCGACGGGTGAATGTTGAGAATTCGATTGGGGAATTCCCGAATGAACAACCCGCTCAGGAGGCGCAT
>JBKQVG010000099.1:0-7925 GCA_052325345.1 Bryobacteraceae bacterium | reverse complement strand
TTGAAAATAATCGTTCAGCCACAGAGGTGGTCATAGTGAACAGCCAGATGATGGCTGCCGTGCTGTACGGCAAAGAACACTTGCAGGTAGAGCCGGTAGCCGTTCCGACTATCGATAGCGGGGACATTCTTGTTCGTGTCAAGGTGGCGCTGACCTGCGGCACCGACGTCAAGGTATTTCGCCGTGGATACCATGCCCGGATGATCGTCCCCCCGGCGGTTTTCGGCCACGAGCTGGCCGGCGATGTGGTTGCGGTAGGCGAAGCGGTCAAAGCGTTCTCCGTGGGCCAGCGGGTGGTGGCCGCTAATTCCGCACCCTGCGAGCAATGCTATTTTTGCCGCCGGGGGCTGGAAAACCTGTGCGAGGACCTGTTGTTCAACAACGGCGCCTACGCCGAGTACATCCGCATTCCGGCCCGCATCGTGGAGCGCAACACCTATCCGATTCCGCGCCACGTCGGTTATCACGACGCGGCGCTGGTGGAACCGTTGGCCTGCGTGCTGCGGGGTTGGGAAGAGACCCTGCCGCGCCCCGGCGACGTAGTGACGATCATCGGTCTCGGTCCGATCGGGCTGATGTTCGTGAAGATTGCCAAACTGTCCGGCTGCCGCGTAGTGGCGGTGGGCCGGCGGCAGACGCAGTTGAAGCGCGCGGCCGCATTGGGAGCCGACGAACTGATCGTGGGCGACGACGCCAGCGATCCGGTGAAGACGGTGCGCGGGTTGACCGGCGGGCGGGGCGTGGATATCGCCATCGAAGCCGTGGGCAAACCGCAGACCTGGCAGTGGGCCGTGAACATGGTGCGGCGCGGCGGCACGGTAAACTTTTTCGGCGGTTGCCCCAACGACACCACGGTGAACCTGGATACGCAGTTGCTTCACTACTCGGAGATTACCTGCAAAGCCAGTTTCCATCACACCCCGGCTTACATCCGCAAGGCCCTGGACCTGGTTGCCAACGGCCACATCGCGGCTTCCTTCTTCGTGAACCGGGAAGAGCCGCTGGCCAATCTGCTGGAAGTGATGCGCCACCTCATGAGCCACAACGGGCACCTGAAGACGGCGATTGTTCCCTGACCGTCTGACCGGGCGAACAAAAAGATAGGGCCACAGATGAACACAGATAAACGCAGATAAAAAGACCCAAGATTTCATCTGTGTTCATCTGTGTTTATCTGTGGCTATTACCCTTCTTCGCCTTGATCGGCGTGCTGCCATGAAGTTCCCAGGGTTTCAAACCGCGCCCGTTGCTACGGCCGCCATTCCGCCGCTTGCGCCCGCCGCATTCGTCCGCTCCCCCGACGCGCTCGGCAAAGTGTATGCCCTCCCCGAAGCGCAAGCCTACACGCGCTGGCTGGCCACCCATCACTACGAAAACTTTCACGTGGTGAGCTTTCTGCTTCCCAAGCGCCTGCACCAGGACTTCTTCAACGTGTATGCCTATTGCCGCTGGGCGGACGACCTTGGCGACGAAATCGGAGACCGCGCGGAAAGCTTGCGCCTGCTCGAGTGGTGGAGCGGATCGCTCGATGGAATGTATGCGGGGCGGGCCACGCACCCGGTGTTCGTAGCTTTGCGCGATACCGTGGCGCGGCATTCCATCCCCAAGCAGCCGTTTGCCGATCTGATCCGGGCTTTCGTCGCGGACCAGACCGTGACCCGCTACCAGACCTGGGAAGACGTGTTTGCCTATTGCCGCTTCTCGGCCAATCCGGTGGGCCGGCTGGTGCTCTATCTGTGCGGATATGCGGACGCGGAGCGGCAGCGGCTTTCCGATGCCACCTGCACCGCGCTGCAGCTTGCCAATTTCTGGCAGGACGTCGCCGTCGATCTCCTCAAGGACCGGGTATACATTCCGCTCGAAGTCTTGGAGCGTCACGGGTATTCGCTGGAGGACCTGGCGGCGCGGCGGTTCAACCCGGCGTTTCGCAACGCCATGCGGGAAGTCGTCGAGCGCGCGCGCGAGTTGTTTCTCGAAGGCCTGCCTCTGGTGAGGATGGTCGACCGGCGCCTGGCGCTCGATCTGGATCTGTTCAGCCGCGGCGGCCTGCGGGTGCTGGACAAGATCGAAGGGATGGGGTACAACGTACTCGCGCGGCGCCCGGCGATTTCGAAAGCGGAACGGCTGACCTTGCTGCTGGGCGCCTTGACGCGGGTCGCGTTTTCGCGGGCCGCGTGATGACCACGATCGACGAATCCTACGCCTATTGCCGCGCGGTGGCGCGCAGCAAAGCCAAGAACTTCTACTATTCGTTTCTGCTGCTGAGCCGGCAGCAGCGCAAGGCCATGTGCGCCATTTACGCCTTCATGCGGCAATCGGACGACTTGAGCGACGAGGCGGGCGCATCGTGGGCGGCGCTCGATCGCTGGCGCGCGGAATTGGAAGATGCGCTGGAAGGGCGCTTCAGCGGGCACCCGATCTGGCCGGCGTTTCACCACACGGTGCGACGGTTTTCGATTCCGCACGCGTATTTTCGGGAAATGATCGCAGGCGTGGTCTCGGACCTGGAGCCGCGGAAGGTGGAGAGCTTCGACCAGCTCTACGGCTACTGCTACCAGGTGGCCTCCGTCGTCGGTCTGACCATCATTCATATTTTCGGCTTCGATACGCCGCGGGCGCTGCCGCTGGCGGAAAAATGCGGCGTGGCTTTCCAACTCACCAACATCCTGCGCGACATTCGCGAGGATGCCGAGCGCGGGCGGATTTACCTGCCGGCCGAAGACCTGCGCCGGTTCGGGGTAAGCGAGCGCGACCTGCGCGCGGGCAATCGCAATGAAGCGTTCCTTCGGCTGATGGAATTCGAAGCCGACCGCGCCCGCGCCTTCTACGACGAAGCGGCGCCTCTGCTGGACCTGATTCACCCGCGCAGCCGGCCCTCGTTGTGGGCGCTGATCGCGATCTACTCGGGCCTGCTGGAGCGCATCCGCCGCAGCAACTTCGACGTTTTCAGCCATCGCGTGCGGCTCACCACGCTGGAAAAGACCTGGATCGTGCTGCGCGCGTTCTCCAGGGCGGGGATGGAACCGCGATAGGGGGCATCAAACCCCGACCGTCACAGGGAGCGGTTGCACATGCGTATCGAGGGTACGCGATCGCAATTGCGAAACCACGCACGAAGCCAGCCCGTTTTTCTCACACAGGTTCGTCGCGAGGCGCGCCAGAAGGCCGTGGATACGAGGCGCGCGACATTCAGCGCGCGGAGGCATACTTGGACAGTATGTTGAGGACGCTGAACGAGCGCAACGAAGTAGACGCGGCCTTATCGCGCGCCGCAGCAGAAGCTGTGTGAGAAATGCGGGTCAGATCGCCAGTTTATAGCCGGTGCCCTTCACCGTCAAAAGAAATCGCGGATATCTCGAATCGGCCTCGATTTTCTTCCTCAGCCCGGCGACGTGCACATCTACCGTGCGGCTCATGGTATCGCCCTGGAGGCTCCAGACGTTTTCCAGCAATTCCTCGCGCGTGACCACGGCGCCGCGGCGCTCCAGAAGGTATTCCAGCAGGCGGAACTCGACCGGGGAGAGCGTCAGCGGTTTCCCCTCGCGTGTCACTTCGTGCTTGCGCAGGTCGACTCTGACGCCACCGAACTCGGCGTGCTCAGGGCTCAGGGACGCCGCGCCGCCGCCGGACCGCCGCAGCAGCGCCTCCACGCGCGCCATCAGCTCGATGGGATCGCAGTTCTTCTGCACGTAATCGTCGGCGCCGAGTTTCAAGCCCACCACCCGGTCCACCACTTCGCCCCTGGCGGTGAGCATCATTACCGGCGTGTTCACTCCATCGCGCCGCAGATCGCGGCAGATATCGAATCCGTTCCTGCCCGGCAGCATGATGTCGAGCACGATCAGGTCGAAGGGGTGCGCGCGTGCCATTTCGTAACCGGCCGGTCCGGTCTGGGCCCACTCGACCCGATAGCCCTCCGATTCGAGCCGGTCAATGGTGCCCACCGCGAACGCGGTTTCATCTTCCACCAGCAGGATACGGCGTTTCATACCGGCAAGTGCATGGTGAAGGTGCTCCCCCGGCCCGGTTCGCTCTCGACGGTCACGCTGCCGCGATGGGCCTCGGCGGCGCTGCGCACCAGGCTTAGTCCGAGTCCCGAGCCAGGAATCTGCGCTTCGATGGCGGCGCGCCCGCGGCAGAACGGCTCAAAGATCTCCGCCTGGTCGGCCGGGTCGATTCCGCCGCCGCGGTCTTCCACGCCAGCCTGCACCTCTTTATGTTGCGGGAAATAACTGGCGGTCACGCGAATCCAGTGCCCGCGGCCGGCGTGCTTCTCCGCGTTGCTCAGCAGGTTGTCGAACGCCGTGCGGAGCAATTCCCGATCGCCCGAAACCGGCGGCAGATGCGGAGCCAAGCTGACCTCGACTTCGAATCCGGCGCGCGCCAGTTCTTCGCGCCGTGCGTCCACCGCTTCCTGAATGAGACGGCGCAGATCGATCTGGCGATTCGGCGGCCGCCGCAGCCCGGAGTGGATACCGGCATATTGCAGCGTCTGCTCCACCATTTCGTTCAGCCGCCGGCTCTGCTGATGGATCAACTCGCCGTACTGCCTGACCCGCTCCGCGCCCGCCACCAGGCCATCCGCCTGGTTGCGCGAAAGCATGGCGATGGCCGAGACCGGGGTCCGCAGCTCGTGCGAAACGCCGGCCACAAAGCGCATTTTCTGGTCCGCCAGCCGCTCGGTGCGCCGCGCCGCGATCACCAGGAAGGCGATGGCCGCGAGCAGCATCAACTCCACTGCCAGGCTGAGCAGCAAATCGCGGCGCCGCCTCTGGTCGAACGCCGCCGCCAATGGCACGCCCTGATGCGCGACGTCCAATTCCCAAATGCCCGGACCGAACAGGTCCGCCAGTGCCGTCCCCCCTCCTGTGGCGGTGGCTTCCACATGCTGGACGACCATCGTTTGCCCTCGCGGCGGAGAGCCGGCGAAGGCCGTCCTGGAAAGCGTCAGCGGGCTGGGAACCGAAAAGAACGGCCGCCGCAAATCGGCGCGCCGCGGCGCGCCATACAAAGCGTCCCGCGGCCGGTGGAGCGAAACCACGGCGAAGTCGTATTCGGCCGCCGCGGTTGGGCCGAAGCTCTGCCGGATCAGTTGCGGGAAGAGCGTGTTGCGCAGGTAGGCTTCATCGATGCGCGCCAGGAAGCAGCGGTCCTGCCGCCATCGGAATGTCTTTAGAATGCGGGTCCCCTTCGAGCCGTGATTCTCCGCGGTGGCAATGTCGTAAACCGAAGCAACCAGCGCGGGTGGCTGCTCGATGGCGAGCTCGGCGCAACGCGGAATCGGCATCCACGCGGGCAGCGGGAAGGGCGCGAAAAGACCGTCCGCGTTGAGCCGTTGCGCGCGCGGCGCGCCTTGCGGTGGAATCTCGAGATAGTACAACTCGCCGATCAGCTTCGGAACGGCGGCGAGCCGCTGGCCCGATTCGAACGCGGTCCGGGCGTCATTTTGCAGGAAGTCCACCGCCTGTCCGACGATGCCGTTGAACTCGCTCGCGAACAGCGCGGCCGCCGAATCCAGGTGCTCTCTTTCGCGCTGTGCGTCCGCGGCCGCCACGCGCGTCGACCACCGGTACTGCACCACGGCGAGCGCGGCCAGCAGAACCGCCAGCGCGGCGCCGGTGGCGAGAAGGATGCGGGAGCCGAACCGTCTTCCCATTCATCTGCATTCTAGTCAAAGGACGGGGCGGACGACAAGGATGGAGCGCGTCGCGAATGCCGATCGGGCCCCGAACGGCTGCGTGCGGGCTTCGGGCGAGGGCGCCCGCGCCGGCCCGCGGCTACTTTTGGCGCCGCTGCCGATACAGCACGATTTCGTCGTTTTCGATCCGGTAGCGCAGTCCCACCGGTGCGAGAACTTCGGCGATGGCCTGACGAAACGGTTCGTCCTCGATCACCACGTTGTGCAGGAATCTCCGGCAGAGCGGATTGGTGTGCCGGTATGACCTCTTCCAGTTGTACCTGAGGCCTACCTCCTGTCCCAAAGCGACTACCACGTACTGTACGCTCTGCTGGGTGATGCCGTAACTCACCTTCGCGTCCAATCGGCTGTCGGCGGCCCGGTTATCGGCGGCGGCGGGAGGAGGCGCATGGCTTGAAGGTTCCTGGGCTCGGAGCGACAGAGCCGGAAACCGGGCTGCGATCCCGGCGAGAGCCATCATGCCGAAAACTAAGCGCGCCCGCATGGCCACCTCCGACCGATTTCAGTTTAGGGCACCGGGGTCCCGAAGTCCATGCCGGCAAGCCGGCCTCACCGGTGGCTGGGACGGGCGCGATAGATGAGGACGCCGAGCCCGTTGACAACCACCACCACGGAGCAGATCTTGGCGGCATAAGCCGCGCGGCTGACGACGTCGACAATGGGATAAACCGTGATCGCCAGGCTCACCAGGCTGGTCATCAGACCTGCCGCGGCGGGGAATTTGAGCCACCTGGGCAGGCGCGATACCAGCGCCCGCGCGCCGAAAAGCGGAATGGCGAACAGCGCCGCGTAGGCGATGGCGTAGTGGGCCGTCGAGGCCACCGTCAGCAACTGGCTGGCTTCCTGCTCGTGCACGCCCAGCATGCTCAGCAGAATGAAAGCCATCACCAGGGCGGCGGTGAACAGGATGGAATGAACCGGCGTGCCGCGGCGCGGGTCGAGCCGCGAGAACCAGGAGGGCACCAGGCGGTCCCAGCCCGCCGTCATCGGCAGGCGCGTCAGACCGGTGAATAGCAGGCTGGCGGCGGCGATGGCGCGGCCCAGCAGCAGCAGAATCGCGAATGGCGCCATGCGCGGACCCATGGCGGCGCGCATGGTCTGGGGAATCGGACCGATGATGTTGATGCTTTGGCCGGAGAGGAACGCCAGCACCGAACTGGTGCCAAGAATGAACATCAGGGCGATGATGGGCGTCGCGATCGCCACGCTGCGCCCGATGGTCTTTTCCGGGCGGCGGCATTCGCCCGCCAGAATGGCCATGTATTCGAAGCCGCTCAACGCGCCTACCGACATCTGCCCGAACACCGCCAGGCTGTACCAGTTCAGTTTCGGCCAGGCCCAGGGCAGCGCATCGTAGCGCGGAATCGCGCCGCGCGCCAGCGCCCAGACCGGCAGGCCGAGCAGAATGACGTAAGCCGCCAGGATCATGACGCTGCCGGTATTGTGCAGCCACTTGGCGATATCCAGGCCGTGAATGGCAACCAACGTAATGCCGGCGATGGCGATACCGATCAGGGCCAGTGTTGCCGGCTTGCTCGCCGGCAGCCAGGCCGCTCCGGAGCCGGTCATGAACGAAATGTCGGTGGGAATGACGAACAGAATGGTGGCGGCGGAAACCACCGCGTAAAACCACAGATTCCAGGCCGTCAGGAATCCCGCCATTTCGCCGAATCCGGCTTTGGCCCACTGGTAGAGTCCGCCTTCGAGAGGCAGGAGCCGGTTGAGCCGGATCACCACCGCCGCCAGCGGGAGGTAGAACAGCGCCATCGCCGCCAGCCAGAAGACCGTGTGCGCGCGACCGAGCCTGGCGGCGATCCCCACCCACGAGGAACCCACCACGTTCAGCACCTGCGCCAGCACCAGGTCGGTGAGTCCGAGTTCCCTGCGAAGACCGCGCGGTCCCGCGGTTGGGTTGTCCATCCGGATAGGCTACCGCACCAGAGTGTCCTCCCGCCGGCGCCGCCGTCACATGGAGCGGAAGCGTCGAGCGGACACTCCGAACTCCTGATGTCGCCGGGCATTTTTCAGGCATTGGGGAAAATTCTCTGACCCAACCGACGGGGAATCGGTGCGGAAAACCGGGTGGGACAGACGATCGTATTTTGTCGTCTGTCAGGCTGTTGCTGCCTGGCGAGGGCTCGACAGACCACGAAAAACGATGGTCTGTCCCACCCCTCGGTCACCGAATTCCGGCTCAACCTAAATTCCGCGACGTCAGGAGTTCGGA
>JBKQVG010000098.1:0-2536 GCA_052325345.1 Bryobacteraceae bacterium | reverse complement strand
GCATTCCCACGCCCGCCTCTATTTCGGCTCCCAGCGACTCTATCGCAGCGACGATCGCGGCGATAGCTGGCGCGCGGTCAGCCCGGATCTGACCCGCGCCCTGGACCGCAACAAGCTTCCGTTGATGGGCAAGATCTGGCCCGTCGACTCGATCCAGAAAAACGTGTCCACGGCACTCTACGACAATATTTCCTCCATCTCCGAATCGCCGCGCCAGGAAGGACTGATCTACGTCGGCACCGACGACGGCCTGGTGCAGATCACCGAAGATGGCGGCAAGACCTGGCGTAAAGTGGAAAAGCCCGCCGGCGTGCCCGAAGACGCGTATGTGCAGCGCATTCTGGCTTCGCAGCACGACGCCGGCACGGTTTACGTGGCGTACGAAAATCACCAGAACGGCGACTTCAAGCCCTATCTCATCAAGAGCGCCGACAAGGGCCGTACCTGGACCAACCTCTCCGCCAGCCTGCCCGAGCGCGGCGGCGTCTACGCCATTGCCGAAGACTACAAGGACCCCAAGCTGTTGTTCGCCGGCACCGAATTCGCGCTGTTCTTTTCCAAGGACGGCGGCCAGAAATGGATTCGCCTCTCCGTGGGTCTGCCCACCATCATGGTGCGCGACCTCGCCATCCAGAAGAAGATGGACGACCTCATCGTTGCCACCTTCGGCCGCGGCATCTATGTAATCGACGATTACAGCCCGCTGCGCGAAGCCGCCGCCGAGACGCTGCAAAAGGAATCCGCGCTGTTCTCCATCCGGCCGGCGCTGTCCTACATTCCGGGCTCGATCTTCGGCGCCGGCAAGGGCGACCAGGGCGATGCCTTCTTCACCGCTCCCAATCCGCCGTTTGGCGCCGCCATTACCTATCACCTGAAAGAAGGCTACCGCTCGCGCGCCCAAGAACGGCATCGGAAGGAGCGCGCCGCCATCGCCCGCGGCGAAGCTCCGCCGTATCCGGCCATCGAGGAACTGCGCGCCGAAGCCAATGAAGAACCGCCGGCCATCGTGGTGACCATCAGCGATGCCGCGGGCAAGCCCGTGCGGCGGCTGGATGAATCGGCGTCGGCCGGCCTGCACCGCGTGTATTGGGACCTCCGCGGACCCGCCAACACTCTGCCGGCGGCCGCGCCAACCGGGGGCCGCGGCGGGCGCGGAGGCGGCGGTGGCGGAGCCGCGGGCGGCGATGAAGAAGAATCCATGTTCGGCGGACGCGGCAGCCGGGGAGCTCTGGTGCTGCCCGGCCGCTACACCGCGACCATCGCCAAACGCATCGACGGCGTGGTCACGCCGCTCCCCGGCTCGCAAACTCTGGAAGTGGTGGGCGAGGGCCCGGCCAGCAGTGCCGACCGCACCGCGCTTTCCGAATTTCAGGACAAACTGGCCCGTCTGCAGAAGGCCTTCACCGCTACCGAGCAATCGGCCGCCGAGGCGCGCGCACGCATCCTGGCCATTCGCCGCGCCGTCGATGCCACGCCCGCGCTGCCGCTGAAAACGCGCGAACAGGACCTGGCGCTCGAAAGGCAGCTCGACGCCATTACGCGCCTGCTGCGCGGCGACCCGGTTTTGCGGGCCCATAACGAGGGGGCGCCCGCCCAGATCGCCGGGCACCTGCAGGCTGCCGCCTCGCCGTTGGGCGGTACCACCGGCCATCCCACCAAGACCGCGATGGAGCAATACCAGATGGCTTCCGACGAGCTGGCCGCGCAAATCCCCAAACTTCGCAAACTGATCGAGGTCGATCTTCCCGCTCTCGAAAAGCAGCTCGACGCCGCCGGCGCCCCTTATACTCCCGGCCGGCTCCCGCAGTGGAAATAAAACGGCCGCGGCACCGCGTCATCGCGATCCTTGGCGCATTGGGGACGGCCCAACGGAGGAACATCAAATCCGTTGGGTCGCTCACCAACAACAACCTCTTTTACCTCGGCGTGGTGCTGCTGTTTTTTGGGGATCCGGGCGCCTTTGCTTCGCTATCGTCCCTGATCCTGCTGCTGGCGCCCTGCGTTGGAGCGTACGTGTGGTCGACGTGGTGGTACGGCAGAGAATGGGCCGGGGAGAAGGCCGAACCCGCACTTGACTGCACACCCCCGCAAGTGCCCGGGGGTCCATCCCACCATTTATGCAGAATCCCGGCTTTGCGAAAACTAGCCAAACGGATTTGGAATTTCCTGATCGGCCCGCTCCGCGATGCGGCAGACGAGGCGCCCGGATGTGGAGGGCCTGTGTTGGGCGCACCGCCGAGGCCGGCCGCCGCGGGTTGGTAACATAAAAGTAGCTCCCGAAAATGGATCCGCACAATATAGATTTGAAGCAGACCATCAATCTGCCCAAGACAGCCTTTCCCATGAAGGCCAACCTGCCGCAAGCCGAGCCTAAGCTGGTCGCGCGGTGGGAGAAAGAAAACCTTTACGGGGCGATTCGCGCCGCCCGGGCCGGCCGGCCGACGTATATCCTGCACGACGGGCCGCCCTACGCCAACGGGCGGATTCACCTGGGAACGGCATTCAATAAGATCCTGAAAGATTTCATCGTGAAATC
>JBKQVG010000097.1:0-3786 GCA_052325345.1 Bryobacteraceae bacterium | reverse complement strand
ATGCTGGTGGGGCGCAATTTCAATCGCGCGGACACCGATAGCTCGCCACAGGTCGCGGTAATCAATCAGACCCTGGCACGCAAGTTTTTCGCTGGCCTGAACCCCTTGGGACGGACCTTCCGCGTGGAAGGCGAGGCCCGCAAGCTGGAACCGCCGGTCGAGGTGGTGGGTATCGTCAAGGACGCCAAGTACGAGTCGGTGCGCGAGGATACCTACCCCACCGTGTTTCGCCCTCTCACGCAGGTTCCCACGGGCGGGATTACTCTGGAAATTCGCACGGCCGTTGCCGCTGCGGCCGTGGTCCCCGCAATCCAACAATTGATCGCCCGCGTGAACACAGAAATTCCCATCGAGATCCACACGCTCGCTGCGCAGGTCGACGATTCCCTGACGCGGGAGCGCCTGCTGGCCGCACTCTCCGCGTTCTTCGGCGCCCTGGCGCTACTGCTGGCGATGATCGGCCTCTACGGCACGCTCAGCTACCTGGTGACCGGCCGCCGCGTCGAGTTTGGCATCCGCATGGCCCTCGGAGCAAGCTCGCGCTCCATCCTCGGGCTGGTGATGCGCGACGTTGCAGCGCTCGTCGCCGGAGGAGTCGCTGCCGGCATCGCCATCTCGCTCGTCACCGGCCGGCTGCTTGGCGCCATGCTGTTCGGCCTCCAGCCTCGCGACCCCGCCACCAAGGCGATGGCCGCCGGTATGCTCGCCGCCGTATCCCTCGCCGCGAGTTTACTCGCCGCCCGCCGCGCGACCAAAGTGGATCCCATGTCGGCGCTGCGCCACGAATGAGGTTACGGCCCTCTCAGCTCCGGGCCTGGACCGCATCCCGATGATGCAGCTTGACTTTGAAGCCCGCTGCGCGCAAATTCCGGTGGATCTCGCCGGCGATCATGACGGAGCGGTGCTGGCCGCCGGTGCAGCCGAAACTGATGGTCAGATAACTCTTGCCTTCGCGCGTATAATGCGGCAGCAGGAACAGCAGCAATTCCGTGATTCGCCCAAGGAATTCCACGGTCTGCGGAAAAGAACGGATATAGCGGGCCACCGCCGGATTCTGCCCGGTTAGATGTTTGAATTTTGGTATGTAGTTCGGATTGGGTAGAAAGCGGACATCGAATACCAGGTCGCTTTCCGGAGGCAAGCCGTTGCGATAGCCGAAACTGTTCACATAGATCGCCAGGCTGGAGCCGTCGCGCCGGCCGCTGAACCGCTCGCCGATGAATTCCCGCAACTCGTGTACCGTAAACTGCGAGGTATTGATCACCAGGTCGGCCATGGCGCGGATGGCGGCCAGTTGGGCGCGCTCGGTCCCGATACTTCGTACGATGGAGCGGCTGGCCCCGAGCGGATGCGGGCGTCGGGTTTCGCTGAAACGGCGAACGATGGCGGTATCGTCGGCCTCGAGGAAAATCAACTGCACGCTGAGCGATTTCTTGATCCCCGCGAAGACCCTGGGGAAGCGCTTCAACCCCTCGCCTTCGCGAATGTCCACCACCAGGGCGGCGGCCGGGACGCTAGTGTTGTCGCGCGTCAGCTCGGCAAACTTGGGAATCAGCTCCACTGGCAGGTTGTCCACCGAGTAGAATCCCAGGTCTTCCAGAGCCCGCAGCACGGAGCCTTTGCCGGAACCGCTCAGACCGGTGATGATGACCAATTCCGGCCGGCGGCCTGAAGCCGCGGAGGTCTTCTTGGCGCGCGGCATGGAAACGGCTTACGCCTCGACCAGATCGAAATGGCCGTCGTGGCGCCGCAACAGGACGGAGAGACGGTCGGTCTCGGCATCGCGGTAGACCACGTAATTGCCGCGCTTTTCGATTTCGAGGAAAGCCTCATCGAGAGTCATGGGCTTGCGCTTCTTGTGATTATCGACGCGATAAACGCGCCGCTCGATCTCCGGCTCCGGCCCGGTTTTGGGCGCGGACGCCTCTACCGCCGCCTGCTCCGCCGGCGCGCCCTTGCGCGGCGTCCGTTTGTTGTCACGCCACTTCGTGACCGCTTTGAGGGCCTGCTTTTCCAGCTTTTCCGCCGCCGCGTGAATCGCCGAAAACAGATCCGTGGCCGACCCGATGCCAACCAGCTCGTGGTGATAGTAGTGAACCGTGGCTTCGGCCTGGTGCAAATGGCGCTCCTGCGAGAGCACCACGTGCGCTTCGCATTCCCGCCTGCCGTCCAGCAGCTTGCCGATCTTGACAAAATGGGTTTCCAGCTTGGCGAGCTGCGCCGGCGCCAATCCCATCTGCCTGCCCGTATATGTGATCTTCATGAGCGTTCCGCCGTTCCGGCGGCGGTTGCGGCCAACCACCGCCCGCACCTTCCTCTTTCTTTATAGCGCAGAAGGCGCCGTAACTAAGTGCTCCAATTCGTAAGTACGGTGCGCATATCCACGTCGAAACCGTCGGCAATCAGCCGCCCGCTACACCCAAGCGGCTGACCGCCGATCACTGACGGCTGAGAGCCTGCCCCGCGCCTATTCCCGTTGCCGCCGCTGATGCGTCGAGGGGATTTTCATGTCCTCCCGGTATTTGGCCACCGTGCGGCGGGTAACGTTGATGCCGTCGGCTTCGAGCAGCGCCGTGATCCGTTCGTCGGTGAGAGGCTTGGCGCGGTCTTCTTCCTCGATCATTCTCTTCACCTTGCGCTTGAGCAGCAGCAGCGGCGTGAAGCTTCCCGAAGGCCCCTGCACCGCTTCGGAGAAGAAATAGCGCAGTTCGAAGACACCCTGCGGCGTGTGCGCATACTTGCCGGCCACCGCGCGGCTGACCGTGGAAGGGTGAACGCCCACTTCCTCCGCCACTTCCTTGATCATCATCGGCTTCAGGTACTCGATGCCGTTGGACAGAAATTCGGTCTGGCGGCGGACGATCGCCTGGCAGACCTTGAGGATGGTCTGCTTCCGCTGCTCGATGTTCTTCATCAACTGGATGGCCGACGAGTAGCGCTCGCGCACGTAATCGCGGACTTCCTTGGAAGCGCCGTTTTCCCGGTCGAGCATGCGCCGGTATTGCACATTCAGACGAAGCTGGGGCACTTCTTCGTCGTTCATCTGGATGATATAGTCGTCGCCGTCCTTGATCAGATACACGTCCGGCTCGATCACCCGTGCGCCGGCGCCGGAGTAGCGCAGGCCGGGCCGTGGATTCAGGTGCCGGATCATGTTTACGGCGATTTCGATGTGCTCCGGCGGGCGGCCCAGCACGCGCGCCAACTCCTTGAACTGGCGCATTTCGAGCAGCCGCATATGGTCGGAGACGATCTGCCACGCCACCCCGCCCTTGCCGTTCATGCTTTCGATCTGCAACAGCATGCATTCGCGCAGGTCGCGGGCCGCGATCCCCGCTTCGAGCGCCTGCACGGCTTTCAGCCCGTGCTCTACTTCCTCCATCGAGTGTTCGCCGCCGGCGGCGATTTCCTCGAGCGAGGCCGACAAATACCCGTCGTCGTCCAGGTTGCCGATGATGGATTCAGCCGCGTCGCGAACCCGGTCGGAGACCAGGCTCATGCTCAGCCCCTTGCGCAAATAATCGCCCAGCGTCTCCGGCGCGGAAAGAAAGGTCTCAAAAGACGGCTTTTCGACTGCCTCCGATGCCGGACTCTTATAGCCGGGATCCAGATAATCGTCGAAAAACGAGCCGAAATCGATTTCATCGAACGGATCGGTCGACGACACTTCGCCGGCGTCGGCGCCATCGGCGATTCCCGCCGCAACTTCCGTTTCCGCGAAGGTGTCGCCGTTGCGCGCGAGCTCGGGGGCTTCCGGTTCCAGCTTGATATCGGCGGCGTCGAGCA
>JBKQVG010000096.1:0-7969 GCA_052325345.1 Bryobacteraceae bacterium | reverse complement strand
CGTAGGGATCGTTTTCGACCACCGGGACGCGGGCCGCGCGAGCGGCATCGAGCAGGGTGTGACGCGCCGCCAGCGGCAAGGTGGCGCCGGTGGGATTCTGAAATTTGGGCGTCACCACCAACAGGCGCGGGCGCTCGCGCTGGAGGATGCGGGCCAGCGCCGGCACTTCCAGCCCTTCGGCGGAAACCGGAACTCCGGCCAGTTGCGCGCCCAAATCGGCCAGCAGATTTTTCAGACCCGGGTAGACAGGATCTTCGACGGCGACCGTATCGCCGGGCGAGAGCAGCACGCGGCCGATCAGGTCGAGCGCCTGCTGGCAGCCGTTGGTGATCAGCAGGTCGTCGTTCGGTCCGGCCAGCCGCTGGCGGCGGGCATCGTCAAGAAGATAACGCCGCAGCGGCTCATAGCCGCCCGGCGAACCGAGCTGCAAAATGTCGGCCAGGTCGGCACGCTCCATGACCGCGGCACAAGTGGCGCGGAATTCACCCAGGGGAAACAGATCGCGCGACGGACGGGAAGTGGCAAAACTGATGGTTTGGCGGGGCAAGCTGTCGCGTCCGCCCGCGGGGTTGTGAGTGGCCGCGCCCGGATCGGGACGATCCAGCAGGCTGCTCCAATCGACTCCCGCGACAGGCGGACGCGCCGCGGCCCCGGTGACGAAGCTGCCGCGGCCCACGTGGCCGGCGATGAGGCCCTCAGTTTCGAGCATTTCGTAAGCGGCGGAAATGGTGGTGCGATTCAGTCCAAGTAGGCCAGCCAATTCGCGAGTGGCTGGGAGACGGTCACCGGAGGGCAGCTCGCCCGAGCGGATTCGTGCAGCAATTTGCACAAATATCTGCCTATAGAGAGGGATATCGGAGTCATGCCGGAGCTGCGGCGTGAAATCCATCATCCAAAGCATACCATATTGGATGGGAAATGTGGCTCAGAAATCGACCAGCAGGGCGAGGCCATGGCGCTGTTCGTCGCTGAAGGGCTTTGACGCGACCGCAGCTATCCGCTCCCTTGCGGTCGCGGCTCGGTATCGGACGTTCGTCCCACACTTCTATGTCGCGCGGTCGGCGGGAGCGCCGGCGCGTGGGTTCTTGGACCCGTCAAGCCCGCAACAGCCGGCGGTGCTCTTTCAGAATGCAGCGGTCCATCACCACCTTCAGACCGGCCGCCAGGGCGCTCCGTGCCGCTTCTTCGTGAATCACGCCCTCCTGCATCCACACCATTTTGGCCTCGATGCGGATGGCCTCCGCCACGATCTCCGGCACGTATTCGGAGCGCCGGAAGATGTCGACAATATCCACCGCTACGGGAACCGATGCCAGGTCGGGGTAGGATTTTTCGCCCAGCACTTCGGTCTCGCACGGATTCACCGGAATCACCCGGTAGCCGGCCCGCTGCAGGTACTCCGCCACCCCGTGGCTGGGGCGATAGCGCCTGCCGGAAAGACCCACCACGGCGATGGTTTTGGCCGCCCGCAGACTGTCCGCGAAGCCGCTCACCTGGCGTCCTTGGCCGGCATCTTCTTCACCGCCAGCGCCCGCTCGAGTTTGCGCACTTCTTCCGGCTCCAGGTGGCGGAACTCGCCCGGTTTCAGCGAACCCAGATCGATGGGCCCGATCCTCACCCGCTTGAGCTTTTCCACCAGGTGGCCGAAGTGCTTGAACATGAGGCGAATCTGATGATTGCGGCCCTCGTACAGGCGCACTTCATACCACGGATTTTCGGCCGCGCGCAGCAGTTTCAGGCCGGCGGGCATGGTGCGCTGGCCGGAAAGCGGGACGCCGCGGCGAAAGCGTTCTTCCTCGTCGGCGGTGAGCGTCCCCTTCACCTTTACCAGGTAGGTTTTGGGCAGGTGCGACACGGCCGACATGATGCCGTTGGCCAGTTCGCCGTCGTTGGTGAGCAGCAGCAGACCCTCGCTGTGATAATCCAGCCGCCCCACCGGGTAGACTCGCTCTTTCACCCCGTGAAGCAGGTCCATCACCGTCACCCGCCCCTGCGGGTCGCTGGCCGTGGTGACGGTATTGTTCGGTTTGTGGAGGGCCAGGTAGACCAGCCGCTTGGGCGGGCGGATCAGGCGGCCGTCGACTTTGATATGGTCGCGCTCCAGGTCCGCCTTGCTGCCCAGTTCCGTGATCACCGCGCCGTTGACCGCCACCCGGCCTTCTCGAATCATCTCTTCGGCGTGCCGCCGTGAAGCCACGCCGGCCTGCGAAAGAATTTTCTGCAGCCTCTCCTCGGCCATCAGTTTTCCTGGCCCGCCGGAGGGGCTTCCGGCGCCGGTTCGGCTTCCGCGGCCGGCTGCGCCGGAGTTTCCGCCGGTGCTTGTTCCGCTCCCGCCTCAAGCGGCGCCGGCGCCGGCGCGGCGGTCATTTCGCTATCGGCGAACGCCATCCGCCGGATTTCCTCGAATTCCTTGAGCGACGGCAGCTCGCTCACGTCTTTCAGGCCGAACTGCACCAGAAACTCCCTGGTGGTTTTGTAGAGAATCGGCTTGCCCACCACGTTCTTGCGTCCGGCCACGGCGATCAGTTTGCGGTCGAGCAGGGTCTTCAGCACGCCCACGCCCTGCACGCCGCGGATGTCCATGATCTCCGGCCCGGTCACCGGTTGCTTGTAGGCGATCACGGCCAGGGTTTCGAGCGCCGCCAGAGACAATTTGAGCGGCGGCTTCAGACTCTTGACGAAGTTGCGGACGCGCTCGTGGTGCTCCGCCTTGGTGGCCATTTTGTAGCCGCCCGCCACCTCGCGAATCGCCACCCCGTGCGCGGGCTTTTCGAACTCCGCCGTTAACTCGCGCAGCAACTCGCTCACCCGCTCGGCCGGCTGCCCCAGCGCACTCGCAAGCTGCGCCACCGTGAGCGGCTCCTCGGCCACGTACACGATGGCTTCGATCACGGCGCGCAGTTCCGCGTCCTCCACCGGCGGCGCGGGCGCCTCTTCGGCCGCCGCCGGCAGCAACTCGTCCATCGAGACGATCTGCGGCGTATCGATCTCCGGCGCGGGCGCGTTCTCTTCCACCTCCGGACGTCCGGCTGCCGCTTCCAATTCGGCTTCTTGTCCCAACTCTTGCATCACGATTTAGATGTAGTCTTTTTCGATGGCCGCCATCGGCTCGTCCGACGCCATCACCTGGTCGAAATGGACGTTCCGTTCGAGCGCGATTTCGCCGAACAGGTCCTTCTGCGTCACCGACACCGCGCGCATCCGTATCAGTTCCAGCACCGCCAGAAAGAGGGCGATCATGGCCCGCCGGCTGGGCTGCCGCTCGAATACGCGCAGAATAAACACGGGCTTTCCCTCGCCCGCCCGCTGGAACTCGCCGCCGAGGTAGCGCACCATGTCCGCCACCGTGACCTCGGCCGTTTCCACCTCGTACATCGGCCGGGCTTTGGTCCTGCGTTCCAGCACCTCGCCGAACGCCTTCACCAGCTCGAACAAGGTCACCGCCAGCCCGGGGTCTTCGTCTTCGGCGGCGAATTGTTCGATCTGTGGATTGGACCACACGTTTTCTTCGATCAGCCGCTTCTGCTGCAGCATCTCGGCCGCGTTCTTGAAGCGCTCGTGTTCGAGCAGCCGCTCTACCAGTTCCTGGCGCGGATCCTCCGAAGCGTCCTCTTCTTTTCCCAGCGCCGGGTCCCGCGGGAGCAGCATTTTGGACTTGATGTGGATCAGCGTAGCGGCCATGTAGACGAACTCCGACCCCAGGTCCATATCCATCTCGCGCGCCCGGTCCAGGTACTCCAGATACTGGGCCGTGATGGTGGCGATGGGGATGTCCTTGATGTCGATCTGCTGCTTGCGAATCAGGTCCAGCAGCAGGTCGAGGGGCCCATCATATTTTTCCAGGTGGATGTCTAACGGCGATGACACTAGCATTCACGATAACACGCCGGAACCGTCGCTGAAGGGCTTTGACGCGACCGCAGCCATCCGCTCCCTGGCGGTCGCGGTATCGGAGGTTCGCCCCGCACTTCTATGTCGCACCCCGCCAGGCCTAAATGCCGTAGAAGCGCGCGGCAGCGCCGCCCAGGAGCCACTCGCGCGTTTCCATGGATTGCGCCCCGATGGCTTGCGTGAAGGCGGCCAGGGCTTCCTTCCAGATGTTGTCCGGCAGGGTGCGCGGCCAATCGCTGCCGAACATCACCCGCTCGGGGCCGAATACCGCCAGCGCATGCCGCACCCAGGGGCGAAACCGCGCCGCGTTCCACGGCTTCGGCCCGTGCGTGATCAGACCGCTTGCCTTGGAGGCAAATAGCGGGTTGCGCGCGGCCTCTTCCATGACGCGCTCCCAATCGGCGCACTCCTCCGGCAGGCCAAGGTGGACGATCGCCACGCGCAGAGACGGCGCCCGGCGTCCGAGTTCGATCGCCAGCGGCAAATCCTCCAACTCCACCGGCAGGCCCCACGCCGCGATTTGTTCGAAAACGGTCACCGGCCAGGATGGCAGCCCCACCACGCCGCGCAGCTTGGGATGGGCGCGCCAGGTTCGGATGTCTTCCAACTCGCCCCACGCGACCACCCCGCGCACAAAGTCGAAGCGATCGGCGATTTCAAGCAGCCGCGCCGTATTCCAAGCGCTCGCGGCCACCGCAAGGGAGCCGTCGAAGCGGTTGCGTTTCAGGATGGGCGCGAAATGTTCCGGGGTATGTTCGGGGGTGAAGCGCTGATGAGCGTCCAGCCGCAATCAGAAAGTGAAAGCCAGGCCGCCGCGGAAGCTGCGGGGATTGTCGACCAGCAACACCTGCTGGCCGCCGCTCATCATGAGGGGCAGATAGCCTTGCGCCAGCAGATTGCGCAGATCGGCGATGGCCTCGACGCGTCCATGGAAGCCAGGGAGCGGTTGGCGAATTTCCACGTTAAAGCCCGGCAGGGTGCGAATCGCCAGCATGCTATACAGGTTGCCCGCCATCACCCAGCGTTGATCGCCGCTCCATTGATAGCTGGCGATCAGGCGCGTACCGGCCCTGGGCAAGACCGCCGCGATGCGCGCCGTGGCGGCGTGGCGCCGGCCGCTGCGAATCATGGAGCGGAGCTCGTCCGGATCGTTGCTTTCGATCTGGCGGCCGGCTGTGGTCAGGCCGCCGTCGGAGCCGTAAATCGCCGTGGCGCTCAAATGGCTGCCCAGGTCCTGGGTGGCGGCCAAATCAAAACCGCTGATGGCAAAGTTGCCGGCATTGAGCACGGAGTTGTTGGTGAACAACTCCGGCAGCACGTCGCTCGAGCCGCTGAACACGCCCGCTGGATCCACCATGGTAATGGCCGCGTCGTCGACTACCTGGCGATACGCCGAAGCGCGAATCCGGCGCGACCCCATGCGCCGCCGGTAGGCGATCTCATACTCCGTGCCTCGCTGCACCCTGGCGCGGCCGTTCCATTCGGAAAGGCGCGGGAACATGGACAGCGAGTCGAGGTCGCGTTCCAGGTCGGCCGACCCGATGGATGCCGTATCCGCTTCGCCCCCGCGGTCGTCGAGAGCCGGCCCGGCATTGCCGGAACTGAAGGCCACCTCGAAATTGGAGTTGGGGCCGATGGCATAGCGCAGTTGCACGTACGGGCTGTAATAGGTGGCGTTGCCGAGGAAGGAGATCGAATCCAGGCCGCTGCCGTAGGCCAGCGTCAACGCATCGGCAATCATGACGCTGTCGTGAATTTCACCCGAAACCGTGCGCAGCATCGGTACCGACGATTCCGGAATCGCGCTGGTGCGGCCCGGAATGTACAGTTGGCGCAGGGTCAGCGTCACCTCCGGCTGCCCGTTGCCCAGTTCGCGGCTGTAACTGGCGCGCAGCGCCGTCGCCGGAATGCCGGTCTGCGAGCCGTATCCGAGGTTGCCGCTGACCTGAATGGAACTGGTTCCGCTCAATATGGTGGAAAGCGCGAACGCGGTGCCCAGGTCGGCCTGGTCGCCTACGCCGGCCAGCAGGCCGCTGTCGCCCGCCGAGAGCCGGACCACCCCGCGCGTTTCCGACAGCACTTCGCCGC
Source organism: Bryobacteraceae bacterium (assembly GCA_052325345.1). Taxonomy (GTDB): domain Bacteria; phylum Acidobacteriota; class Terriglobia; order Bryobacterales; family Bryobacteraceae; genus JBEKYD01. The sequence goes on along the minus strand of JBKQVG010000096.1, from coordinate 1,990 downwards.
TGGAGCGGGTCGATGGCGAAGGCGAGGGACTGTCGGCGAACCGCGTGATGGGACGAGCGTCGGAGGCGGTGCGCAGCACCCATTTCCAGTCCTCGCTCATCACGTTTCCATTTTCGAGCGGCGGAACGGCCAGTTGAATCGAGCTGAATACCGTGCTCAAGCTGACGTTGAGCAGGCTGCGCATGCCCGGCTGGACCAGGAGATTGCGGCGCACGGCGGGGTCGAAGCTGGCCAGCGTGACGCGAACCGAATACAGCGCCGGGGCCAGACCGGTCAGCTCAAAACGCCCGCGTTCGTCGGTACGCACCCTCCCGATCGCGCGTTGCTGCGGATTCATGAGGGTGACGCTGGCGCCCATTTGCGGCACGCCGTACGGGTCCCGTACCACGCCCGCGATGATGCCCGAGAAACCGATCAGGTCGCCCGCGCGAGAGACGGGGCAGAAGGGCGCACAAAGCAAGCCTGCCAGGAGGATCGTAACCGATTTGTGCGGTCTCAAATTCAGCACAATCTCTACTTCAAGACCCGCGGCGCCCCGCCACCGGGAAATCTCCCGACTTTAACCTTCCCTAGTTTACAGTAAACTGGGCGGAAGGTGTGAGCACCTGGTTGCGGCTTTTATCCGTGATCCGCAACCGCAACGTGTATTGTCCCGGCTGCAAAGTGGCTAGCGGCAGCAGTTTCTCGATGGTCATTTGCTGGGAGGAAGCGTCCTCGATCTGGGAAAAATCCTCGGCGAAATCGAACAGCTTTTCGTTGGACCCGGAACGGACCAGCTCATATTGTACCTGGCCGACCGGCTTGTGGGTGTTCTGGTCCTCGCCCAGGTTATAGACTTTCAGGTAAATGCCCATCTTCTCGTCGTGCTTGAAGGTGTCGTCCATGCGCGGGCGCACCTTGGTGTCGCCGATGACAAACATGCCGTTACCGATGTCCTTCATGGGCACCCGCGACATCAAGTCCGCCAGAATGATACTGCTGGTGCTGGCCTTGTCCGCGTCCAGGCGCGGTACCGTGATGGCGGTTTCGTAGTTGGCGATGTTGCCCGCCGTCACGTCCTTGGCGACAATGTTCAGGCGGTAGGTGCCTGGGATTAAGGGCAGCGTTTTCTGATAGATACGTTTCTGCAACGCGTATTGGTCGAGAAACTCCTTGGGGCTGTCGACGGTGACCGTCTCCTCGAAAGTGGAAACCACCCGCCGCGTCAGCGTGCTTACCCGGCCGTAAATGTTGACGGTGGCGCGCTGCATCCCTTCCTTGGAGGTGAATTGCAGGTCCTTATTGTTGAACTGCAGGGTGATGTGGGTCATCACCGTGGCGTCGGTGACGGGGAAATAATCCATGCGGACTTTCATCGGCAGGATATTGTAGGAAATGTGCGAGGTGATCTCGGCTTCCAGATCCTTGAACTTCACCTGGGGCGCCTGCTGTAACTTGGCGAAGGTTTCGAGGCGGGTGAACTCGTTCATGCTCTCCGGCGTGCCGCCGAAGGCCTGGCCCAAATGGGTGCCGTCGGTGTTGTTGAAACGCTGCGTCTTGTCGGAAAGCCCCAACTGCTCCATCATGGTCAAACCGGCGCCGGGAACGTAGAGCAGGGCGTCCTTTTCCGACGGGTCCATGGTCATGTGGAACTCGCCCGACATGGTCGGGTCGACGAACTCGATGATGATGTTGCTGCCGACGCCTTCAATATAGCGATAGCGCCATTGCTGGAAGGGGTAGGTGGAAGTCTCGCCGCCACCCTCTTCCGGAGGCCGCTCGTAGAATCCGCCCGAGGAATGGTCCTCGATTTCGTCCGGCGGCCCGTAAGTAATATAGATGCGCCCTCGGTCGGTCTTCCAGCCCGGAATTCCCGATGCGTAGTTGTCGTTGGCGTACGCAATGCGGCGGTAGTGCTCTTCCTTGAACTCGTTTTCTATCGTATCCGGCGTGGGGTCGCGCCGCAGCCAGAAATTCTCGATGAACTGCTCGCGCTGGTCGTCCGACTGCA
>JBKQVG010000095.1:0-2979 GCA_052325345.1 Bryobacteraceae bacterium | reverse complement strand
ATCGCGGCGTACGGCACCTCCACCGCCGACGCCTGCGCGCCTTCGGTCTGCGGGTACCTGGCCAGGAACTTTTCCGCCAGAAAGCGGCAGAAGCCTTCCAGGTCGCCGCCGGGAAAATTCATGGCCTCGCGCTGGATGAAATTCTTCATCGAATCGGTCGCCACCAGGCCGGTATTGTCGCCGGTGGTATACGTCGGCCAGAACGCGTCGCCGTACACCAGCAGCGTGACATTGGCGCCGAAGACCGCGCTCTGTCCGCCCGGCGGCTTGCCGTCGCGATTCAAACGGTAGACGACGACATCGCCTTTGCCGTAGTAATTCCGTTTCCATCCGCTCGCAAAAGAATGCAATGCAATCTCCTATCTGCCACCCGCGGCAAAAACCGAAGAAATATGGCCACAGACGAACACAGATGGGAAAAAACTCATCTGTGGCCATATTTCTTCACGGCTTCTATGTTTCGGCGAAAATCCGTTCCAGCCGAAACCACGCGATCCGTTTCACTTCCCACAGCGCCTGCGCCAGTTCCTCCTCCGGAGTCGATTCCAGCCGCATCGTCAAGGCGAGCAGGATGTCATCGACGGTGGCGCCTTTGACGGCATAAATGAAGGGAAAGCCGTACTTGCGCCGATAATCGCGGGTCCAATCGTGCAAATGGGCATAGTGCACGTCCTCCAGCCGGTCGAGCCCCGCGCCGGATTGTTCACCCGCCGACGCCGCGCTCAGACGGGCGCGCGCGCCGAGTTCCGGATGCGCCCGAAACAACGCCAGCTTTTGCGTCTCCGAGGCCCGCTCCACGGCCTGGCTCATGGCCGCGTGCAGCGCTTCCACCGATGCGAACGGACGCCGCTCCCAGGCCGCTTCCGCCACCCACGGCGAATCCTCGAACACGCCGCCCAAAGCGCACACGAACCGCTCCCGCGGACAGGTATTGGCTTCGGCCAGGTTCACGCGCGAACCACCCCGGTATCCGGCGCGAGCGCACCCAGCTTGGCACGCTGCTCTTCGACCGCGCGGAATACGCGCTCGGGCGTGAGCGGGCTCGCCAGCGGAATCTCGCCGCCCGGGCCGTACGCCGCAATCGCGTCCCGCAGCGCTTCGCGCGCCGAAATCGCCAGCATCAGCGGCGGCTCCCCCACCGCCTTGCTGCCCATCACCACGCCCGGTTCGGTGGCGCCCTCCAGAAAATCGAGGTGAAACTCCTCCGGCAACTCCGACCACGACGGCAGCTTGTAGGTGGAAGCCCCGGCCGTGGCCACGCGCCCTTCGGCGTCCCACAGCAACTCTTCGAGCGTCAGCCAGCCCAGCCCTTGCAGGTAACCGCCTTCGATCTGCCCGCGATCGATCAGCGGCGACAGCGAATCGCCCACGTCCTCCAGCAGGTCTGCGCGGCGCACCTTGTATGCGCCGGTGAAGCCGTCCACTTCTACTTCCGTCACCGCCGCGCCAAACGCGAAGTAATGGAACGGGCGCCCCTGCCGGGTCTTGGCGTCGAAGTGAATCTCCGGCGTACGGTAGTATCCTTCAGCCATCAGCGGAATGCGCTGGCGATACGCCGCCTCGGTCACCTGGGCGAACGGGATCCGCCCGACGTCGTCGCCTTTCACGGAAACAAACCCGCCGCCGAACGACACCGCCTCCGGCGCGCACCCCAGCATCACCGCCGCCACCGGCGCCAGCCGCTCGCGGATGCGTGCGCAGGCATCCATCACCGCAGCGCCGTTCAAATCGGTCGACGCCGATGCCGCGCTGGCCGACGTATTGGGCACCTTGTCGGTGCGGGTGGGCATCAAACGCACGGCGGCGCCATCTAGCGGCAGCCCTAGCGCGTCGGCCGCGATCCGCGCGATTTTGGTGAACAAGCCCTGGCCCATTTCCGTGCCGCCGTGGTTCACCTGCACGCTGCCGTCGCGGTACACCAGCACCAGCGCCGCGCCCTGGTTGAATAGCGTGGCCGTGAACGAAATGCCGAATTTCACCGGCGTAATCGCGAGCCCGCGCTTGCGGTGGGGGTGCGCCCGGTTGAAGCGCTCGATCTGGAGCCGCCGCGCGGCGAAATCGCTGGTCGCGAGCAGTTGGCTCCAGATGGTCGCGATTCGCCCGGCATCTTTCACTACCTGGCCGTAGTGCGTCGTCTGCCCCTCGCGATAGAGGTTGCGCTCGCGCACCGCCTCCGGCGCCAGCGACAGCCGCCGTGCCACCCGGTCCAGAATCTCTTCCACCACCAGCATGCCCTGCGGCCCGCCGAACCCGCGAAACGCCGTCTGCGAGGTCTTATGGGTCTTGCAAACGTAACCCGTGGCGCGCACGGCGGGCAGGTAATAGGCATTGTCCAGGTGGAACAGAGCGCGGCCCATCACCGGCTCGGAAAGATCCAGGCTCCAGCCGGCATCCGAATAGAGCGTGGCCACCACGCCCTCGATAAGCCCGTCGTCGTCGAAACCCGCCCGGTAGCGCACCAGGAACGGGTGCCGCTTCCCGCTGAGCGCCATATCGAGCGCGCGCGTCAGGCGCACCCGCACCGGCCGGCGGGTCTTGCGCGCTCCCAGCGCCGCCACCGCCGCCCACGGGTTCGCCTGCACTTCCTTACCGCCGAATGCGCCGCCCATGCGCAGGCACTCCACCGTGACCGCGCTCCGCGGCACACCCAGCACCCGCGCCACCACCTCCTGCGTCTCGCTGGGATGTTGGGTGGAGGAGTGCAGCGCGAAGCCGCCCGATTCATCCAGCCACGCGATGGCCGCGTGCGTCTCCAGGTAAAAATGCTCCTGGCCGCCGATTTCGAGTTCACCCTCCAGGCGATGGCGGCTGGCCGCCAGCGCGCGATCCGCGTCGCCGCGCTCGAGCCAAAGCGGATCGGAGTGAAAGCTCCCCCGCGCCACGGCGTCGCGTAGCGTCACCACCGCGGGCAACGGCTGGTAGACCGCCCGAACCCGCGTCGCGCCCCGCTGGGCCGCATCCAGGTTTTCGCCCAGTACC
>JBKQVG010000094.1:0-6603 GCA_052325345.1 Bryobacteraceae bacterium | reverse complement strand
CCCCTACGACCTGAGCCCCGTCCGGGTCCCCATCATCAAACCTCCCGCAAACCCCGGTCAGCCGTCCCCAAACGAACCCACAGCGACCTCCCAACCAATTGAAACCAAACCTATTCCCCCCGCCGGCCCGGCCCCGCACGAACCCACCGCCGCCCCCGCCGGCCCGGACGCAAGCTGAACCCCGGCCGCTGAAAGCCTCTCCCTATCGAGGAAACCCGCCACAATCCGAAACCCCCTCAGCCTTCGGGCGCGCTACGTGTCCCTGAGCCCGCTGACCGCTACCCCGCCCGGCCGTGTTACGCTCTGCTGATGAACTCTCGCGCTTGGCTTGCCGTCTGTTTTCTGTTGCCGCCCCTGGCGGTGGCGCAGTCCGAGGATCGTCCCCTGACCTCTCTTCCCTACACCCCCAGCCTGGAGCTCAAGTTTCTCGACCGCTCGGCGGATCCGTGCGTGGATTTCTACAAGTTCGCCTGCGGCAACTGGAACAAGCTGAACCCGATTCCGCCGGACCAGCCCCGTTGGGACGTCTACGGCAAACTGGCCACCGAGAATATGCAGTACCTGTGGGGGCTGCTCGAACAACTCGCCAAAGCCGGCGCGGGCCGCACCCCTAACGAACAGAAGATCGGCGATTACTTCGCCGCCTGCATGGACGTGGACGCCATCGAGAAGGCCGGCACGCGGCCGATCGAAGACGGACTGCGGCAGATTGCGGCGCTGAAGCGGACTCGCGACCTGGCGCCGCTTCTGGCGCGGCTGCACATGGCCTCCACCGGCGCGGAGCGGTACCTGTTCGGCTTCGGCTCTTCTCAGGATTTTGCCGATTCCGAGCGCGTGATCGCGTTCGCCAGCGCCGGCGGCCTGGGTCTGCCGGACCGCGACTATTACCTCAAGACCGATGCCAAATCGCGCGAAACCCGGGCGCGCTACGTGGACCACGTGGCGCGGATGCTGCGCCTGGCCGGCGATGCCGCGGCGCTCGCCCGGGGCGAAGCCGAAACCGTCATGGCCATCGAAACCGCACTCGCCACCGCGTCGCTGACCCGAGTCGACCGGCGCGACCCGTATAAGCTCTTCCACAAGCTTTCTCGCGCGCAGGTGGAAAAGCTCACGCCCCATTTCGCCTGGCCCGAATACTGGAAAACGCTGGGCTTGGCCGCGCCGGACGTGGTCAACGTCACCGAGCTGGAATTCTACCGGGAACTGGAAAAGCTGCTGGCCACGCGGCCCACCGCCGATTGGCGGACCTACCTGCGGTGGCAGCTCCTGAGCGACCGCGCCCCCTACCTGGGGAAAGCCTTCGTGGAGGCGAACTTCGACTTTTACAACAAGTACCTGCGCGGCGTCACAGAGATCGAGCCGCGCTGGAAACGCTGCGTGCGGCGCGTGGACCGCGACCTGGGCGAGGCGTTGGGCCAGGTGTTCGTGGCTCATACCTTCACCCCCGAAACCAAGGCCAGCGCCCTGGCCATGACGCGCGAAATCGAAACCGCCATGGAGGCCGACATTCGTCAGCTCACCTGGATGGGCGGCGCCACCAGGCAGAAGGCGCTCGAAAAACTGCACGGCGTGGTGAACAAGATCGGCTACCCGGACCGTTGGCGCGACTATAGCGCGGTGGATATCGTACCCGGCGATTACGTCGGCGACGCCGCCCGCTGCGCCGCGTTCGAAACCCGGCGCGATCTGAACAAAATCGGCAAGCCGGTGGACCGCACCGAATGGCAGATGACGCCACCCACGGTCAACGCCTACTACGATCCGCAGATGAACGACATCAACTTCCCGGCCGGCGTGCTGGAGCCTCCGCTTTACGATCCGAAGATGGACGACGCGCCCAACTACGGCAATACCGGCGCCACCATCGGACATGAACTGACCCACGGTTTCGACGACGAGGGCCGCCAGTTCGACGCCCGCGGGAATCTGAAAGACTGGTGGACCAGGCAGGATGCCGCCGCTTTCGTGGAACGCGCCGCCTGCGTCTCCAACCAGTATTCGCAATACACGGTAGTGGACGACGTCAAGATCAACGGCAAGCTGACGCTGGGCGAAGACGTGGCCGACCTGGGCGGCACCCTGCTGGCCTACATGGCGTGGAAAGAGGCGACCAAGGATAAGAAGCTGGAACCGATTGACGGCTTCACTCCCGATCAGCGCTTCTTCATCGGCATGGCGCAGTGGGCTTGCGGCGAGGAGCGGCCGGAGTCGAAGCGCCTGCACGCCCTTACCGACAGCCACTCTCCGGACGAGTATCGGATCGATGGAGTGGTGTCGAACCTGCCGGAGTTCGGCCAGGCGTTTTCGTGCAAGGCGGGCGACCCGATGGTGCGGGCCAACGCTTGCCGGGTTTGGTGAAGCGGGAGGTCTTATCCGATTGGCAGGTATTCAATCCTTCCCTGCCACTCGTCCGGAGATGTCGCGCTGGCGATCAGCTCAAGATCCTCCACCATCCGGCCGATGGTGATCCGAAGTTGGTGCGCATAAATGACGCCGGAGAAGTCCTTGTGCTCCCTCAGCCGCCGTGCTCCCTCGTGGAGGAGAACCTCATCTTGCGAGACAAGGACCTGGCCAAGTTCTGTCGCGCGCTGCAATATCCGGTCATCGTCCCACGCGGCCGCGCCGTCTTCCCGCGCCGTCAGCACGTCGATGGAACGCAGGCGCAGCGCGGCCGTGACGGCACGCCGCACATGCACGTCCATGTACAGCGCTACGCTCAACGGGATCGCTTCAGATTACCCAACCTGCGCCGGAACTCCGCATCGGAAACATGCGCGGCAAGCTCGTCGGATTCTTCCAATCCGCGCCCGATCTGCTCGTCGACTTTATCCTGGTTCTCGTAATAATAGGTCAGTGCGCCGTGGATCTGAGCCAGTGAGAGATTGGGGTGCTGAAAATGGATCTCTTCCGGACTCGATCCGTAGGCGATCTTATCCAGAACGACTTCCGCGACCTTCACCTTCGTGCCGGCAATCCAGGCTATACCCCGATCGTCTAGTTCAATCTGCGTGGCGAAGGTGGCGGTCAAGCGGGATCTCCTGACTTGAGTATACTCCGGTGACTCCGGCGATATCGCTCCCCGCCCCTTCCCACGCTACGTGAAAAGCGTTACGTTGAAGTCGGGAGGCGCGAAAAGTGAGTGTGCGCGTCATCGCCATCGCACGGGAATTCGGAAGCGGTGGTGCGACTATTGCGCGAATGCTGGCGGACCGGCTGGGGTGGCGGCTGCTGGATCGCGAGTTAGTGGATGAAGTGGCCAGAGCGGCGAACATCGAACCGCGGGTTGTCGAGGAGTTCGACGAAAGGTGCGACGCCTGGATGGCGGCGCTGCTGCGAGCCATCTGGCAAGGCAGCGGGGAGTGGCCGAGCGGCCTTTCCGAGGCCGACTTGTTGGACGCCCGGACCATGGCGAAGCTGACGCGGCCGATTGTCGAGCACGCCGCGGCGGCCGGAAACTGCGTCATCGTGGGCCGTGGAGCGCAATGCATTCTCGACGGCCATCCGCAGACTTTCCGGGCGTTCCTCTACGCGCCGCTGGAGTTGCGCAAGCGCCGCGTGGCGGAACGCGTCGGCGGCGTCAAAGACCTGGTCCGCCATATCGAAGAGAAAGACGCCGAACGGGCGGCGTACATTCATAGATTCTTCGGCCGGCAGTGGAACGACCTCACGTTGTACGACCTGATGCTCAATACCCGCTGCGGCGATGAGACCGCCGTGGAGACCATCCTCGCGGCGGCGCGAATCGCGGCCCCGGTGCATGCGGCGGCGGGTTAAGGACCTGCCGCGAATACCGCTATAATCTTAGGTCTTATGAGCGACGTGCCGCCAGGAGTCTTTCGTTTTGCCGCAGCTTCGTAAGGACCCTATCACCGGACGTTGGGTGATCATCGCCAACGAACGCGCCAAACGGCCCACCGATTTCATTCGCCAGCCCGTTCCTCCGCCCGCCGTGGCGCTGTGCCCCTTCGATGCCGGCAATGAGTCGAAAACGCCGCCGGAGGTGCTGGCGTACCGCAACGGCGGAGGCCGCGATGGACCGGGATGGCGGGTGCGCGTGGTGCCCAATAAGTTTCCGGCGCTGCGGATCGAGGGAGATCTCGACCGGCAGGGCGATGGAATGTACGACAAGATGAACGGCATCGGGGCGCACGAGATCATCATCGAGACGCCCGACCACGCCACGAGCTGGAGCGAAATGCCGGAGCGGCAGATCCAGGAAGTGCTGCGCGCGGTTCAGGACCGGGTGAACGATCTAAAGCGCGATTTTCGATTCCGCTATATCATTATGTTCAAGAATCATGGCGAGGCCGCCGGTGCGTCGTTGGAACATCCGCATTCGCAGTTGATCGCGTTGCCGGTGGTCCCCGAAAATGTCCGGGAAGAGATCGACGGCGCTTTACATTTCTACGAGCAAAAAGATCGCTGCATCTATTGCGACATCGCCAGGCAGGAGAGCGCGGCAGGCGTGCGCCTGGTTTCGGAGACCGATCGCTTCGTGGTGATCGAACCGTACGCGCCGCGCTTCCCGTTTGAGACCTGGATTCTGCCCAAACGCCACGCTTCCCATTTCGAATCGTCGGACGCGCCCACGCTGGAAAACCTGGCGTGGTCGTTGCGCTTGACGCTGCGCAAGATCGATAAGGTGCTGGAGCGGCCGGCCTACAATCTGATCGTTCACAGCGCACCGGTACAGGAGGGCCCGCTGCCGTATTACCACTGGCACATCGAGATCGCGCCGCGGCTCACCAGGATTGCGGGCTTCGAATGGGGCACCGGCTTCTACATCAATCCGACGCCGCCCGAGGAATCGGCGCGGTTCCTGCGAGAGGCCAGCCTGAGATGATCTCGCGGCGCGCCTGGCTGGCCGGATCGTTGGCCGCGGTGGCGGGTTGCGGGCGCCCGAAGGCCACCGGGTACCAGGGCTATTGCATGGTGGCCAACCGGGAAGGCAAATCTCTGGCGGTGGTGGACCTGAACAATTTCCATCTGCGCCAGGAGATTCCGCTCGAGGCCGCGCCGGCAACCGTGCTGGCCGATCCGGCGCGGCCGCGCGCCTTCGCCCTGGCGCCGGAGGCCGGCGCGGTATACGAAATCGATGCGCTCATGCTGCGGGTAACGCGCCGGATCAAGGTGGGCAACACCGCGGTGGGAATGCACCTGGCCTCCAAACCGGCGGCCGTTTGGGTGCTGGCGGGCGATCCTGCGGCGCTGGTGGAGATTCCGCTCGACAACGGCCGCGCGGGCCGCCGCATCCCCATCCCCGCCGCGGATATCTTCACCGTCGACAAGCTGGGACACGCCGCGGCGGCCAACTGGCGGGAACACGCGATCGCGCTGGTAGCGCTCGATCAGGGTAAAGTGGCGCGCACGGTGGTGACCGAGACGGAGCCATCCCTGCTCCACTATCGCTGGGACGGCGAAACCCTGCTGACCGGCAACCGGCCGGAGCGCAGCCTCACGGTGCTCGATGTCGCCAGCGGCAGAACCGTGGTTCGCCTGCCGCTGGCGCTGGCCCCGCGCAATTTCTGCAGCAACGCCGACGACTGGCTGTTCATCAGCGGCTACGGCATGGACGCCGTGGTAACGGTCTTTCCTTCGCACAACGAGATCTGGCAAACCTCGCTGGCCGGGAGGGCTCCCGGCGCCATGGCCGCGGCCGAAGGCAAGCCGGGCTATCTGCTGGCGGCCAATCCGGAATCGGGCACGGTAACGGCGCTCGATATGCTGACGGAGAACCTGGCGGCGGTGGTGGAAGTCGGCCGCGAGCCGGGGTTCATCCTGGTGACGCCGGATCAGCAATTCGCCCTGGTGCTCAACCGGCAATCGGGCGACATGGCGGTGATCCGGCTCCATGCGCTGAGCGTCGCGGGCAACGAGCGGGTGCTCAAGTATCGGTCGGCTTCGCTGTTCGATATGGTTGCCGTGGGCGCGGAACCGGTGAGCGCCGCGGTAGTGAACTGGACGTAGGCGGGACAGGCCTCCAGCCCGTCCTACTTACTCAGCTCCTCTACCGCCCTTTGGATCGCCGGGTCGCGTTGCGCTTCCACCTGGTCGCCCTTCTCCACCCCGAAAGCCTGGTTGAAGATTTCGGTCTTGAGACGGCTGCTGACGTAGTCGCTCTCATTCAGCCACTCGGCCACTCCGGGCTGGATGCCGCGCTGGCTCAGGAAGACCTGAAACTCGTCCAGAATTTGCGGCGTCACTTCGAACTGCTCCGTCACTTTGTGGAGCTGCAGATACTGGGTGGCGAAGGTGGTGAACGATCCACTGGCTTCCATCGCCGCGCGCAAGCGGTTCATCGGCTCCGGACCCACCACGATGTCGGGCTCAATGCCGCCGCCGCCGGTCACCTTGCGGCCTTTGTCGGTGGTGAAGTCGCTTTGCCGGTTAGGGTGCGCGGTGGTGCCGCCGAGCTGAAAATGCGAATCTAGCGGTTTTTGGATGGAGCGGCCGCTGGGCGTGTAGTAGAGAGCCGTGGTGAGCGCCAAGCCCGCGCCCTCGCTCAGCGGAAACACGGATTGCACCAGCCCCTTGCCGTAGCTGGATTCCCCCAGCACGATGGCGCGGTCGTGGTCCTGCAGGGCGCCGGTGACGATCTCCGCG
>JBKQVG010000093.1:0-2555 GCA_052325345.1 Bryobacteraceae bacterium | reverse complement strand
CGGACGAAGTGGCGGATCAGGTAGGCGATGGCCTGCTCGGCTTCGGAGCCGCCGCCTTCGACGCGCAGCACGATCTGACCCCCGCCGCCACCTGCGCCGCCGGCGAGGCCGGGGCGGGCGTTCAGCGCGGCCGCGGCCGCGATCCCCCCGGCTGCCGAGTGGACGAGCCCGGACCCGGTGACGATGCCCTTCGCGAAATCCTGCGCGAACTGCTGCCCGCGGATAAACGACCCGACTCCCGATCACAGATCGATGGCCACCACTTCATGAAGAGAAATCGGCGGAGTGGTAGTTTCGATCCATGCTCCATTTTGCCGCCACTGCGGCTTGGCTTCGCTGACCAGGAACCGGACGTTGCGCGCCCTGGCCCCTTCGGGTAGTTTCACGCGGACCTTTTGGGGGCCAATCGGCAGAGTCTCGCGGAGCGGCCCTTTCATCATCATCGGGTTAGTGAGATTGACGAGGTGTGCGGTAACCGAAGACTGCTGCTTCCATAGCGCCACATCCAGCACGCCCGGCCCTTCCACCCGAAGCGGTTGCTCCTCGTTGGCGGCCCACCGCACGGCATTAGCCAGCACGATCCCGTGATCCTGGCACATGATCTCCCAGAACGTCCGGTCGATGTCCCACGGAAAGTAGACCACGCGGCCGGACCCGAAGGAGTGAGCCATCACACCGGGAATGTCATTCGCCGCGCAGTGGCCGTCGGCGAGCGCCGCGGGCATCTCTTCTCCAGTCGCTCCTTGCCCCCGCCAGTCTGCGTCTCCAGCCAGCCGCTCGCAGTCTTCCAAGTCGCGCACGTACACCTCTTCCATCGGTAAGTCGGGGTAGGTGGGAACCGTCATGAGCGGCGCACGCAAGCCTGGCGCCGTGCGAATCTCGACGCGCTTGACGCCGTGGATCATGCGGCCCGCGTTCTCGAGCCCCGCGAGCAGGGGATGGGAATGGTCTTCGAGATTCAGGTAAGCGTTCTGTTGGCGCTCGATCACGTTGCCGGCAAACGAGGCGGCGAAAAGGCCGGCCAGGCCGAAATCGTTCCGGCGCCGGCCGCGCTCGTCGTTGAGCGAGGTTTCGTGGGTTGCCACCAGGCCGCCGCCCTTTTCCACGAAAGACTTCAACTGTGCGCACTGCGCGTCGCTCAGGTTGGCGATATTCGGCAGCGCCAGGACTTGAAATTGCCGCAAACTCGCCGGGTCGAGCTGGCTCACCGGAACCATTTCGAAGGGGATCCGGGCTTCCACCAGGGCGTGGTAGAACCCGGACGTGTAGTCCGGCGCCGCCCCCCGCGCGGACACCAGCCCTACGCGAGCCAGCGGGCGTTCGTTGCGCAGATACTTCTCGTTCTTCCAGTGCCAGACGTAAAGGTCTTCCACGGGCTTAAACCAGCGCTGGTCGAGCGGCTTCGCATTGAACTTGACCACCCAGGGGCGGAAGCCCTGGGCGATGCCGTCCACAGCCCACAAGCGGACTTCATTGGGGTTCTGGGTCGAATCCTTCCAGCGGTAAGGCGCCTCGAATCCGACGCTGAATATGCCCACGATCGGCTTCGAGCCGGAAATCGAGCGGGCATCCTTGGCGAACTTGCCGTTTTGCCAGGGCAACTGGAATTCGGAGCGGCATTGCCGGTCCGCAAACAGAATCGGCACCGAAATGTTTTCGTGGATCTCTTCGAATCCGTTGGGAAAGTACACCGCCCCGGAATTGCGCTTCCTGATCTCGGCATCCCAGAGCAAGTACAAATCCGTGAGGCGTTTCTTGTGCCAGATGGCGTATTGAATACGTGCCTCGTCCGGCGCGGCCCCCGTGGCTCGTCCGCCCCCTACCGCCATCGGCCGGGGGAGTTCCAAACCGCTGAATTCCTTAAAATTTCGCCGGCAGTGTTCGCAATAGCACATGCCCGACCCGCTCCAGCGATTGGCGAAGATACCGTCAACCTTGTAGAGCGTCATGATTTCCCGGATGACGCCGGTCATGAACTCGAAGTTATAGGGACCGAGCGCGCAGGTTACCCACAAGCTGGGCATGGCCCAATGGCGGCGAGGCTTCCCCTCGGCGTCCACCGCAATCCAATCCGGATGCGCGTCGTAGACGTCCTGATGGGCCGCGTGGGGATCCACGCGCGCGGTCACCACCATGCCGAGTTTGCGGCAGCCCGCCAGCATATCGCCAAACGGGTCGCTATTGCGAAGGAACTTGCTGCGGTAGTGCAACGGCACCTTGGTGGGATAAAAGGCCACGCATCCGCCGGCGCTCAGGCACACCGCATCGGCATGGATCCGCTTGAAATAGTCGAGCCAGAAGCCGGGATTGTAGCGGCCCGGGTCGTCCTCGACGAAAGCCAGTTGCACCCACCGCATGGGCCGGTCGAACCAGCCTTTGTCCGGGCTGGGCTGGCTGAAGGCCGTGCCGGCCGCCGCTAGCGCGCCCGTCCCGATCATCCATTCGCGCCGGTTGATCTCCATCCCAAAGGGCCCTCCCGACCCTATTTTAGTGCCTTTCGCACACTGTTTTCGGAAATGTGCAACCGCTCCCTGGCGGTCGCGGCTCGGTTTGAT
>JBKQVG010000092.1:0-5675 GCA_052325345.1 Bryobacteraceae bacterium | reverse complement strand
CTACTCTGTGGTGAAGACCTTTGGGTACCCTTCACTGATTCTGAACGACTTAGCTCCGGCAAAAGCCTCGAAGTGCGAAAGTCGGGCTACCATAAACGGCCGGGGGCCGTCACCAGGATCGGAAACTTGAACCACATCGAGCGACAACACAGGAAGCGCGACTCGACAGCCAAGGCCGATGCATACGGGGCCCCTCTACGGGAAGATCTCGCGGGACAGATCTCGCGGAAATATCGGGACCGACCAGCGCGAGGTCGCGGAGGCCGCATCGCGCGCTACTTCGGCTCAATCCCCAGCGTCTTCATCTTGCGGTACAGGTTACTACGCTCCAGGCCCAGCAACTCGGCCGTACGGGTCACGTTGCCGCTGGTTTCCTCGAGCTTCTTGAGAATGTATTCCCGCTCGGCCGCTTCCCGCACGTCCTGCAGGCTGCCTACCCGCTCCCCGGCGCGGTCCTGCGGCTTGCGCGCCGGCTGCAGGGGAATATGGCGCGCATCCACCCGCACCTGCGGGTTTAGAATCACGATGCGCTCGATCAGGTTCTTGAGCTCCCGCACGTTCCCCGGCCAGTTATATTCCACCAGCACCTGGAAAGCTTCCGGCGTCATCTCTTTGGGCTTGCGTCCGTAAGCCGTGGTGAATTCGCGCAGGAAATGATCGGCCAGCAAGGGAATGTCCTCGCGCCGCTCGCGCAGCGGCGGCACGCAGAACGGAATCACGTTCAGGCGGTAGAACAGGTCCTCGCGAAAGTTGCCGCGGTCGATCTCTTCTTCCAGGTTCTTGTTGGTGGACGCCACCACGCGCGCATCCACCTGCATCGATTCCGCGGCGCCCACCGGTTCGAAACGCTGTTCCTCGAGCGCGCGCAGCACCTTCGCCTGGGTGCGCAGGCTCATGTCGCCCACTTCATCCAGAAACAAGGTGCCGCCGTCGGCTTTCTGGAACTTGCCGGCCTTGGCTTCCGGCGCCCCCGCCAGAAACCCGCGCGCATGGCCGAACAGCTCGCTTTCGATCAGCTCCTCGGGAATGGCGGCGCAGTTGACTTCCACGAACGCCTGCCCCGCCCGCGGGCTGGAGGCATGGATGGCGTGCGCCACCAGTTCCTTGCCCGTGCCGCTCTCGCCGTAAATCAGCACCCGCCCGTTGGTGGCCGCCATCAACGCCAACTGTTGGCGCAGAGCCTTCATCGGCACGCTCTCGCCGATAATCCGGTAGCGCGTGCTGGTGTCCTGCCTGAGACGGCGGTTTTCGAGCGCCAGCCCGCGATGTTCCAGCGCGTTCTTCACCACCAGCGCGACCTTTTCGATGGAGAGCGGCTTTTCCAGAAAATCGAAGGCGCCGAGCTTGGTGGCGCGCACCGCGGCCTCGATGCTGCCATGGCCCGATATCACCACCACCATGGGACGCTCGTCGAAGGCCCTCTCCTGAATGCGCTCCAGCACTTCCATCCCGTCCATGCCCGGCAGCCAGATATCCAGCAGCACCAGTTCGAAGGCGCCCTCCGCCAGCGCCGCCAGGCACGCTTCGCCGCTTTCCGCCGACTCCGCCGCGTAGCCTTCGTCTTCGAGCACCCCGCCCAGCGACTGGCGTATCCCCGGCTCGTCGTCCACGACCAGGATCCGCTGCGGCTTCCGCCTCGCCACGCTCATGCCTTCACGGGCGCCGGCCGCGCCGCCTCCCCGCTCTCCATCTCCACCAGCGCCGGAATCTCGATGGTGAAGCGCGCTCCCACCGGCTGGTTGTCTTCCACCCGAATGTGGCCGTGGTGCTCCGCCACGATGTGGCTGACAATCGCTAACCCGAGGCCCGTGCCGCGGTTCTTGGTCGAAAAATAAGGCAGAAAGAGTTTCTCCTTTTCGTCCGGGCTCACCCCGGTGCCGGAATCGGCCACCACCAGTTCCACCGTCTCCGCCACCCCCGGCTGGGTGGCAATGTACAACTGTTTCACCAGCGAATCCTGCATCGCCTCGGCGGCATTATCCACCAGGTTCACCACCGCGCGGACAAACTGCTCGCGGTCCAGGTTCACCGGCGGCAATCCCGGCGCGAAGCTGGTCCGGATGGCAATGTCCTCCAGCCGCCCCTCGAACACTGTCAGGGCTTCCCGCACCACCGCGTTCAGGTCGGCCCGCACCGGCTGGGCCGAGGGGAAGCGGGCGAAACGCGCAAACTCGTCCACCAGCGTTTTTACCGATTCCACCGATTTCGAAATGGTCTGCGCGCACTCCCGCAGAATCCGCGAGGAAGGCGGCGCCAGTTCCAGCCGGTCCACCTGGCGCCCGATCCGCTCCGCCGAAAGCGCGATCGGCGTCAACGGGTTCTTGATCTCATGGGCCACCCTGCGCGCCACTTCGTGCCACGCCGCCGCCTTCTGCGCCCGCAGCAGCTCGCTGGTGTCTTCCAGCACCACCACGAATCCGCTGGTCACTTTTTCCTCGAGCGCCGCTACCGTCACCGCCAACTGCAGATTGCGGTCGGAGGCGCGCAGTTCCAGTTGCCGCGAGGATGCCCCCGTCCGCCGCGCGCGCTTCATGAGGTAGCGGATCTCGGCCGTGTCCTCGCGCGAAAACAGGTCCTCGAGGCGGGTGGCGCGCTCCACCCGTTCCGCCGGAAAAATGCGCGCCAGGGCGCGGTTGACGCGCTGGATCGAACCGTCGGAAGCCACCGAAAGCACGCCCGTGGGAATGCTCTCCAGAATCGCCTCGGTGAACCGCCGCCGCCGGTCCAGCTCGCGGCTGTTGGCCTCCAGCTCCTGCGTCATCCGGTTGAAGGCCCGCACCAGCGAACCCAGCTCGTCGGCCGCCCGCACCTCCACCCGGTGCGCCAGGTTGCCGCTGCGCACCTGGCTGGCGCCTTCGAGCAGGGCCGTGATCGGGATGCTGATCTGCTTGGCCAAGAACAGCGCGATCCAGATCGCCACAAACAGAACGAACAACGTAATCAGGCTCATGAGCAGCAGGTAGAACTGGCGGATCTCTTTCCAGCTATCCCACATCTGCTGCCACTCCCGCGCCCATTCCCCGATCATGCGCATCTGCGCCGCTCTATCGCCCGGAATCTTGGCCGCGACGGTGACGTGCCCGGTCTCCCGCCGCCCATCGAGGACCGGGTAGGATTTCACCACCAGCCCGTCTTCCGCCGGCGGCTCGCGATACGGGCCGAAAGAATCCAGCGGAGCCGTGCCGGCCGTGCCGTAAACCGCCGCCGACTGCAACTCGTAATCGACCGCAAACCGTTGCAGAAACCCCGGTGTCGCGACTCCCGTGGCCAGCAACTGCCGCACTTCCGGCTGCGCCGCCAGCAACGCCGCCTGCGCCGCGGTTTCGTCGTCCATTTCCTTGTCCAGAGTCTTGGCGATGCGTTTGAAAACGTCCAGCTCGTTGCTCGCCGGCGCGCGGAACCAGGTGGCCAGGTTCCGATTCAGCACCTGGTAGCTGAACAGCACCAGGAAAAACACCGGTACCGTGCTCAGAGTCAGGGCGCCTACCACCAGCTTGGTCTTGAGGTGAGAACCTTCGCGATGGCTCTGCCGTTCCACGTAAAGCTTCACGAATTCCCGGAAAACGATCCAACCCAGAACCACCATCAGCAGGAAGATTAAGGTGTAGACAGCCCAAAAGATTAACGTCTGGTTGGGGGTGTGCGGACGGAACTGGCCTGGATTGAAAGACCCTTCCCACACCACCACGAGCACCGACAGCACCAGCAAAACCACCGCTAAGATGTGGGCCAGACGTTTTTTCATGGCAACTCTTACGCCTTTTATTATATGTGCCCTCGGCGAACCGCCAGCGGTTCCCGATCGAGATCGCAGTTCCTTCCGGAATAATCCGATGGCGCTGAGCTTCCGGGCCAGAGCCGCGCGGCATTTTTTTATCCCCAACTGTAGTCTTGGCGGCTTTCAACCGATATGACAGGAGAAAGCACCTCCGGAAGGAACTATGAAAAAATTTGCAATCGCAGCGACAATTTTATTTTGCTTGAACCTGACAGTCTCCGGGCAGGACGATCTTAAGAAATTGTCCAAGTCCGAGGCGCTGGCCATTGTCACGTCCAAGACCATGCCCGATTATCCAGCCATTGCCAGGCAACTGAAACTGGAAGGGACGGTCGAAGTGGAAGCGGTAGTTGCGCTGGACGGCTCCGTGGAACAGGTCAATATCGTCAGTGGCAATCCGGTCTTGACCAGGGCGGCGGTAGCGGCGGTGAAGAAGTGGAAGTTCACCCCTATCAAAGCGGACGGAAAACCGGTGAAGGCGCTGGCGCCGTTGATTCTGTCGTTCAAGCTGTGAAATTTGCGAATTTCGAGGATATCCATGATCCTGACACGTAAGTTATTGATTGGTTTCGGCGTGATGTTGGGACTGTCCTTGCTCAGCGTCGGCTGTGCGCTGTTGTTGGTTCACTCCCTGAACGCCGACCTGGACCACGCCGCCAACGGCGTCGCACGGAATCAGTACCTGGCCGGCAAGGTGGCCACCGCGGCCTCGGAAATGACCAGCCTGGGGCGGGCTACCGCCCTTTCGGCCGTACTCGGGGACCAGAGCCGGGCGAACCAGAATCTGGCCGGATTTCAAGCCCAGGACCAGGCGCTCCGCGCGGCCCTAGGTGAACTGGAAAAAACCGCTGAGACGCCCGAGGCGATTTCCCTGATCCGCTCCGTCGCCCAGCAGGCGTCGGCGGTGGAAGACGCCCAACAGGAACTCAGCCAGACGGTGGGCCGCCAGCAGTTGGATGTCGCGCTGCAAATCTTTAACCAGAAGGTACAACCACAACTCGAAGACATCGGGCGCCAGGCTGCGTCGCTGGTGGAGCGCCAGAGCAGCGAACTGGCCTCCACTTCGGCCGCTTCCGCCTCCAAGTCCGCGCGCGCCACCCTGGGCACGGTGGCCCTCACCTTGCTGATCCTCGCCGTCGGCGGTGCCGTACTTTGGATCGTTCGCAAGGCCAACGCGGATCTACGCGGATTCGCCAGCAACATCGCCGAGTCGGCCGACCACGTTTCGAGCGCGGCCCGGCAGGTTTCCTCCACCAGCCAGTCGCTGGCGCAAGGAGCCTCCGAACAAGCCGCGTCACTCGAGGAGACCTCCGCGTCCACCGAGGAAATCGCTTCCATCACCCGCAAGAACGCCGATCACACCCAGCAGGTCGCCGGCTTGATGCAACAGTCCGGACAGGGCGCCGCGGAGGTGAACCATACCCTAGATCGCATGATGGAAAAGATGCAGGAAATCGACGCGTCCAGTAATAAGATCGCGCGCATCATCAAAGTCATCGACGAAATCGCGTTCCAAACCAACATCCTGGCGCTGAATGCGGCAGTCGTAGCGGCCCGCGCGGGCGAAGCCGGTCTGGGATTTGCCGTAGTGGCGGATGAAGTCCGCAATCTCGCCCAGCGCTGCGCCCAGGCCGCCAAAGATACCGCCGGCCTGATCGAGGAATCCATCGCCACGTCTCACGACGGCAATGAACGCTTAAATAAGATGGCCGGTGCCGTCCGCCGTATGACCGAAAGCTCCAGCCAGGTCAAAACACTAGTGGACGAAGTGAACGTCGGGAGCCAGGAACAGGCCCACGGCATGGAACAGATCGCTCGTGCGATCGCCCAGATGGAACAGGTTACCCAACGAACCGCCGCCTCCGCCGAAGAGGGCGCATCCGCTGGAACCGAACTG
>JBKQVG010000091.1:0-24860 GCA_052325345.1 Bryobacteraceae bacterium | reverse complement strand
GTGATTCATCCCGGCGACTGGAAAACCGCCGACATACCGGAAATGTACAAAGCGTACGTAGCCAAAGCTGAAGCCTCCAAGTAAACGCACCTAGCTTGGGCGCGCTGCGTTCCCCAAGTCGAGCCGGTCCCCGGCATTAAGCCGTTTCGATCCGGCGGGCACGGCGACGGAACGCTGCAAGATCGTACAATTTCCTGCACTGAAACATTTTTGATGGTTCATGTCATTTTTCTATTGACAGCGAAAACGGATGCGCGCATCTTAATACTAAGCCATGCGTAAGCAACAACAGCGGCTCATAGAGCGACTTCTCCGCGCATCGGAAACTATGGTCCAGGGCGGGCTGTCGGAGACCTCTCGCCGTTGTGGCAATCCGGGCTGTGCCTGCTATCGAGACCCGGAACGCCTGCACGGACCGCACCTCTACATTACATATCGAGAGGACGGCAAGAGCCGCTCGCTGTACGTTCCCCCTGAGCACACCGAAACCGCCCGCCGGGCGCAACAAGCCTGGGCCGCCTTTTGGGACATCGGCTGTTCTCTGGCCAAGTTGAATCGCGACCGCTTACGGAAGCAGTGGCAGCAGGAGAAGCAATCGCGCACGCCCTCCGTGAGTAGGAGTAATTCTCATGATTGAGGCGCGCCGACAGCAACTCCACTTCGGCGAAGTTGGCTCGATCAGGAGGAAATCGAACTCAGTTTGGTCTCACGGCAATGTCTGGGGAGCAGGAGGATTCCAGACCTGGGGACGTTGCAGCGGGAGATCCAAGCTTGGAATCGCGAAGCCAACCGGAAGCGGACCAAGATCCACTGGCGGTTCACGCGCCAGAAGGCCAGAAAGCTATTCCGGTACAGGAAGCCACGGGCCGCCGGCTGAAACGGACCAGCCACCACACAGAACCTATTCAACCTTGGATCGCTGAACCGCGAGCCTCGGCGGTCCGCGCCCAAATCCGCCGCAGCCGAGCCCAAAACGGACGCCGCCGGGGAGATAGCTGCGAAAACCGGCCGACATAGAGCACGGTTAGCTCCAAACCGAATACTCAACTTATGCCGGATCCCAACATTAGAACCTTTTAAGACGGTCGAAGACCTAGTGAGGCACTCCCAGAGGAAACGGGGAGTCAACGGATAGGCGGAACCTGCGGAGTCACCGCGCCAATCCTCGACCCTACCGACGGACGGCAATCTGTTGGGCGATGGCGTGCGTGTTCTCATCCGCGCGATGAAGCGGATCGCAGAAATCGCTGAGCGGCAGGGAGGCACGCTCCGCGATCGGAGCCGAAGCGTGAAGTTCCGCATTTTGGAAATTCGGCGCATCGCACGCACCAGGGGCAGGCCGAATCGGGAGCGCTTGCAGCAGGGATACGAAAAGCTCCTGTCCACAGTGGGACGCGTGGTCGGTCAGGCCAAGCGGTTTTCCGGCGAGATTGTGCAAGGGGTGAAACGATCGGCGGACGTGATGCAACAGGCCGCCCTCGAAGGGCTGCGGAAACAACTGGACACCTTTGTACCGAGAGTGCAGCAGGTGATGCGGCAGGCCAAACAGCGGATCTTCGACGGCAACACGCACGTAGCCGGAAAGCTGGTGAGTATCTTCGAAACTACCACCGAGATCATTCGCAAAGGCGAGGCGAGCAAACCTACCGAGTTAGGCAAGATGGTCAAAATCCAGGAAGGCGAAAATTAGATCATCAGCGACTACGACGTGTATGAAAAGCGCCCCAGTGACTCAGAGTTGGTGATTCCCGCCATCGATGTGCATGAGAAAACGCTGGGCTGTACTCCCCGCCTGCTGGCGGGCGACGCGGCATTCACGGCCGATGTCTCAGCTTATGCCTGGACTAGCCTGGATTGTAGTGCCGCCCCGCGCCGCACGTCAATTAGAGAATTCTCTGTAATGGCTGCCCGATTCCGTAGCAGTGCTACCCCAGCATCTCGGCAAAGAACCGCAGACTCGCGGCGGCATCCGCCGTAAACGTTCCTACCCCCTCAATCGAGAGGCCGCGGCGATATCTTATCCTCCTCACCTGTTCGAAGAAAGGCCTGTATCCCGGGTCCTCCGACACGCTCAGCGGCCACCTCCGGCCGGCGGGGTTGGCGAAATGAAGATGTACGATTTCCTGGCGCGCCTCCCAAATGATCTCTGGGTCTTCATTTTCGTGGCTCATATGATAGTAATCCACGATCATCTTCACATTCGGGTGGTTTAACTCATGCACCAACCGTAGCGACTCGGCGGACTTGTTGATGATATTACTGTCCGGCCGCTTCAGTGCCTCAATCCCGATCACCATCTGGTGACGCCGCGCCATGTCGCCGGCCATTCGCAGGAAATCCCGGATCTGTTCCCAGGCGCGGTCGCGTGAGAATCCGGCCGGGACGTTACGCGAGGCGCCGCTGCCGTAAACCATCACCTCGCCGCCCAGTTGGCGGCACCGGCCCAGCGTCTGATCAACGTACCGCTCCACCTCGCCCTCGTTCACGTCCTCGCCCACCACGCGCATGTTGTGGAACAGAATTCGGAAACTCTTGCAGCGAATCGGGGATTCCAGCACCCGCGCCCGAAACTTCCCGAACTGGGCCTCGCCCATAGCGGCAATTTCAGAGGCGTTAGGCTCGAAGTAGTCGAAGCCATAGCGGACCGCGTCCCCAAAATCCACCGCGCCCGCGCAGACACCAATCTCCACGCAGCCGACACGCCCAGACACCGGAGTGCGCAAGGCGGCCGCCAGCACACCCATACCGCCCAAAAATTTGCGCCGTGGCAATAGCATCGAATGCCTTCGACCGCCTCCACCGGAATGGCTTCAGCCGGCCCCTACGGGTCGGGAGCGTTGTTCTCGCTGTCGTCGATTGAATTCTAACTCATCCTACCACACCTCTCTTGGAAATCTGGGTGCCCTGGCCTGTCTGTCCTGTCTGTCACGGCGTTCCTATATGGGACTAGCGCGGCCATTGCGGGCGCTTCGGAGCGGAGCATCATAAACCAGACCGGGCATCGGCCGGTGCAGATGGTGAGGTGGTATATCCGGGACATCCGGGACGAAGCCTGTTTAGGGAGAACAGCGCGGGCAAGCTATATAAGTATCCAGGAGGAGCGTGCGCCACAAACCGAGGTTGCGATTTGCTACGGTTTCCGCTGTCCACAGTGGATCAAAGCAGTACCGTGATCGGCGAAAGCGCTGCGGATCCACTGATGGATTGCACGCAATCTCCCCGAGCCGTCAACGCGGTGACCCGTCTTCATACCGCCGAGATTGTTGATTCGGGACACCAGCCGACGCAAGGAGTAGTCGAAAGAGCCATTGGAGACACCGGGGGAAGCTAGCCGGGAGGTCAAAGGGAAAGGCAAAGGAAATCGGTAGAAAACGGCAGCAAAAGGGTGGCACTCGACCACCCGCCGGAACCCCGAGCATGGCGTGTGAGCAATCAGCCCGATCCAGTTCATACATCAGAGTGGGTTGAATACAACAGACGCATACCGTGATGTTCATGCCGTCCGCCGTGTGGATCTCGCGTGGCGTCTCGCGTTGGTAGTATCGGCAATGGCGAAGAACTCTCGGAAACGCTGTACCTGCCGATGGAGGCTGCGTGGCGTTGATCATGGCGTGGCCTTCCAGAGCTGGTTCGCGCCATCACAGATCGTTCAGAGCACATTGGAACATTCCCCGCTTTTCGCGTTCCTTTGTCTCGAACTTCGCAATAATGCGGTCCCACTTCGCATTGTCATGGCACTCTCGGCATGAGCCACATGTACAGCGCTGATAGGGTACGAGCCGCGCCGCATGAAACGGAGACGGTGGATTCTGTGCCGGTGTAGGCACGTTTCGGGGAAGTCGGGCGGTATCGGTTGCCTCACGAAACCTGCGGTACGCACGGTATTTAGATGGCTTCATATTCACCCCCTTGCAATCCGTATTGCGGCCGGTCCTCCGCCTGAACGCGATTTCTTAGGCACGCGGTTCGTAAGCACACGGGCTTGAGGGTTGAGTACCGGGCCGCGATACGAGATTGCGCCAGAATTGCAGTGCGACAAAGTACCGGTGATATCAGCGATAGGTCCAGCACCACGCCTGGGTCCATTCGGCCTGATGATCGGCCCGCTTTTCCACGGCGATTAGGACCATCTGTAGCCGGACCACTGTCCGGCCGATCTCGAGGGAACTGCGGAAGCGTACCTGCTCGACAATTTGCCGCGGGCGGCTTGAATCGGATATGGTACTGACATGATGCGACAGGCTGCACTGCTATTGCTCGCTACCCTGGGGTCCGCCCAGACGGATTGGCCTTCCTATGGGAACGATCCCGGTGCGGAGCGGTATTCCTCCTTGCGGCAGATTGATACGGGCAACGTCGAAAGCCTGAAGGCCGCCTGGACATTTCGTACGGGAAAGCCGGGATCCGAGGCCGTGCCGATTGTGGTGGACGGCGTGATGTATGTGACGGCTCCGGACGGCGTGTATGCCCTGGTGCCGGAGACGGGCGAGTTGCTTTGGAAATACGACGCGACGCCGGTGGCTCTGCGTGGGTTGGCGTACTGGCGTGGGGCTGGCGGCCTCGATTCGCGCCTGTTCGTGGGCAACGGGCAGTTCCTGTTGGCACTGGATGTGAGAGCCGGAAAACCGGCGCCGGGATTCGGGCAGGAAGGGCGGGTGGATCTGAAGAAGGGCGTGCTGGGGGATTTGAAGGATGGGCGGTATGCGTTGCTGTCGCCACCGGCGGTGTTTGGCAACGTTGTCATAACGGGATGCAGCAATGGTGAGGGTCGGCCTAGTGCGGGTGCGTATGGGGACATTCGCGGCTGGGATGCGGAAACGGGGAAGTTGCTGTGGAGCTTTCACACCGTGCCGCGGCCGGGGGAAGCCGGATATGAGACGTGGCCTTCCAACGGCTGGAAGAATCGATCGGGGACCAATGTGTGGGGGTTCTTCACGATTGATGTGAAGCGCGGGATTGTCTATGCGCCCTTGGGTGCGCCGACGTCCGACTTCTATGGCGCGGATCGGGTCGGGGACGGCCTGTATGGAAACTCGCTGGTGGCGCTCGATGCGCGGACGGGCGAGAAGAAGTGGTACCGACAACTGGTGCACCACGACCTTTGGGACTATGACTTGGCCGCGCCGCCGGCGTTGTTCGATATTCGCCGCGGGCCGCGCCTCATTCCGGCGGTCGCTGAGATCACCAAGATGGGCTTGTTGTTCGTGTTTAACCGCGTGACCGGGGAGCCGGTTTACGGAATGGAAGAACGGCCGGTGCCCCAGACGGAGGTGCCGGGGGAAGTGACGGCGAAGACGCAGCCGTTTCCGCTGAAGCCTCCGCCGTTGGCGAGGAACACGTTTCGGCTGGAAGATCTGTATGACCGGTCGCCGGAGCATGCACGCTTTTGCCAGGAATTGTTTGAAAAGAATCAGATCAAGATCGGCGGCCCGTACACGCCACTGCCGCTCGAAGGGAACGCGCTGTTTTTTCCGAGCACGATCGGCGGGGGGAATTGGGGCGGAGTATCGGTTAATCCATCGCTTGGTTTGTTGTTTGTGAACGTGATGAACATCGGCCAATGGGGGCACATGGAGAAGCGGGGCTCGGAGTACGTGCGGACGTCCGCATATGGGCCGTATGCGCGCTTTTGGGACCTGAAGACGCGGATACCGTGCCAGAATCCGCCGTTTGGGGAGCTGATCGCGGTCGATTTGGCTTCGGGCGAGATTGCGTGGCGGTCCGTACTGGGGAGGATCGAAGCGCTGGAGGCAATCGGAGTGCGCAATACCGGGTCGCCGAACATGGGCGGCAGCATAGCGACAGCGGGCGGTCTCGTGTTCATTGGGGCTACCAATGACTCCCGATTCCGGGCATTCGATGCGAGGACGGGGAAGTTGCTCTGGGAAACCAAGCTGGAGGCCAGTGGGCACACCAGCCCGATTACGTACATGGGACGTGACGGACGGCAATACGTGGCACTGATGGCTGAGGGAGGCGGGGGGTATCTGGCCGGAGGGTTGAGTAATAGCCTGGTAGCATTTGCGTTGCCGGATGTTAGCCGGAAACCCTTGCCGGTTTCGGTTTTGAAGGCGGTGGCTGCCGCCGCTGAGGCACGGCGCGGGGAGCCGCAGGTGGGTGCGTTTGCGCCAGTGGTGCTGCCAGCGGGCGGCGCGGAGGCGTTAGTAGAGAAAACGTGCGGAACGGGTTGTCATTCGGTGGAGGTGGTGACCAGTCAGCGAATGAACAAGACGGAATGGAATGCGATGGTTCAGAACATGGTGGCTCATGGAGCCCAGGCGTCGGACGCGGAGGTGAACATGATCGTGGAGTATTTGGCAAAAACGCTGAGCCGCTGAGTGGAAAGCACTCATAACGTCACGCAGCGTTTGCTGGTGATGCGTCTTTCGAGCACCTCTCCGGCAAGAGCCGACATTAAACGGTCTGCGTCTGAATCGCTTGTTTCACAAGCTGGGAGTTTTCTCGAACCTGGTCCTCGTATTTCGGGAACATTCCAATCACTACCGCATCGCTTGGCTTGGCATAGCGAAACGCTAATTGCAGCGCCGCCAACTTGGCTTCGGTCGTCGTGCAGTTGCGGCTTGCTGCGTACACTTTGAAAATCAGGCAGGGTTTGGTCGTCTTACGGACCCGCTCCAACATCTTCTCGCGGTCGGGATCCCAGAAAAAGTCACCCGGGTTGCCTTCCAACTTCCGGCCAGCCACCTTCTCGGCCTCTTCCCTGGTTCTGCCTTGAATCCGGTACACGCACGCCATGTAGAAATCCACGTCCCAACCCTTGGACTCGACGTAGTCGATAACCTCGGGCCTGTGAGTTCCCAGACCGACTTGCGCGCCGATCTGGCGGACCGCTTTCAACCGATCGTACACCTGATCAATCTTGCCTTGCGACCACATCTGATCGGTCATGGATCCGTGGTGGTAAACCCCGATCGGCTTCAGCGGGGCCATCTCCGCCACGTCGTGCCGGAAATCGGCGTACTCGGAAGCGCTCTGGGCGATCCACTGGATGCGTCCACCCTCCAGCCGATATTCGTTTAGCAACCGCATAATGTGATGATCGGCGCGGGACTGCCACGTGTTGATTCCTGCGCGCTCACACTCAGCCAGCATTTTCTTTATGTTGGCCGCAGTGAAGTAATCCCGCATCTCCGCGTCGAGCTTGGGAGAGAAATGTGAGGTTCCGCTGACAGGGTTGCCTCCCACGATGAGACGGGAGATTGTATGGGGGCCCCAATGGACCACCGGCATACTCTCTTCACCGGATAGGGCGGTAACGGCTGAAACGGCCGCAGCCGTGGCTAAAGCTTCGCGTCTGCTAAAGGCTCGCATGTAGCCTCCTGCAATCACTCCCTATCGTCCCGCGCACGTGTTTCAGGCCCGAGACGAGGGTTCACGAAGTTCACACAAAGCCTTTGAACTCATGAAATTTTATTGTAAACCATATTTTAAGCCTTGTAAATCTGAAAATATCAGGCGCGATCTTCTTGACAAGAAGAATTGCATCCAGATACGATCCTGTTGATGTGGCCGTTACAAGGTTGCGCATTCGGCGTTGGACAAGATACCTCCGGCTCACCGAAGTCATGGTGAATTGGTTCATGCCGGAGCGCACCGTCGAATTCTTGCCACACTGTGAGCGGAGGACATTAGTGCCTGGCAAGCGAGCTGTTGTCCCAGGTGCAGTATGTTCTGCAGGCCGCTCGTAACGAGTGACTACGACTGGTCAGGAGGAAGGCCTGTGAGCACGGACACCACGCGTCGTGGGTTCTCCTGCGACCCGCAACGGCGCAAATTTCTGGCGGGAGCAGTCGCCGCGGCCACGCTTCCTGCTCTTTCCTGCTCGAACGCGAAAAGCGTATGGCGGTGTCTTACCATGGCCGAGGGACAAGCCCTTCAGGCTATGTGTGAATGCCTAATC
The DNA here is from genome assembly GCA_052325345.1 of Bryobacteraceae bacterium. Lineage (GTDB taxonomy): Bacteria > Acidobacteriota > Terriglobia > Bryobacterales > Bryobacteraceae > JBEKYD01. The sequence goes on along the minus strand of JBKQVG010000091.1, from coordinate 16,939 downwards.
CCCACCGATGAGTATCCGGGTGCGGCATGGGCGGGCGCTGTGAAGTTCATCGACATCCAGCTTTACGGCCATTATCGCGAGTACCAATCCACCTACCGAAGTGGCCTGGCAGCTCTCGACCGGGTCAGCCGCGAAAAGCACGGTCAGCCGTTCGCCGCGCTGGATTCGGAACGCCAGGTGGAACTGCTGCAGGCTGTGGAGAAGGGACAGGCGCCGGCATCGGCCTGGAAACCGGCGGATCAGCAGCAGTTCTTCGGTCTGGTTCTGGCCCACACCATGCAGAGCTATTATGGCGACCCGCGCCATGGCGGCAATCGGGAAGAGATCGGCTACCGCATGATCGGTGTCACGGTGACGCCGGTGCGCGGACGGTCGAAGCACGACCTTCAGGCGCCCTCCGTTCCGGGGAAACGTTCATGAGCCTGAAACACGTGAATGCGGTGGTGGTGGGAGCCGGCGCTGGCGGAGGCGTGGCCGCCAAGCAGCTTGCCGAAGGCGGACTGAGCGTGGTGCTGCTCGAGCGCGGCCGCTGGACCACGAATTGGGATTGCCGTAAGGACGATCTCCGCAACCAGCGCACTTCCGTGCTGGGACAACCGTTCGGGCCGGATGAGGAACGCAACCCGCGCGTGATTGTGGCGTCCGATGGCCGGTCCCGAGTGGTACTGCCCAGCGAGCCGGGCTATTCGAATAACGCGGCCTGCGTGGGCAGCGGCACCGTATGTTACGGCGCGATGGGCTGGCGGTACATGGCGCAGGATTTCCGTATGCGCTCCACTTATGGCGCCCTAGCCGGAAGCACCCTCGAAGACTGGCCCATCGGCTATGCGGATCTGGAGCCGTATTACGAGATGGCCGAATGGGAGATCGGTGTTTCGGGCGACGTGTCCAACGACCCGTTTAAAGCTCCGCGCAACAAATCGCTGCCTATGCCGCCTCTGCCGGGGACGCGCGAGTGCGAGATCCTGAGGGCCGCCGCCAAACGTCTCAACTGGCATCCCTTCGACGTACCCATGCTGCGCAACAGCGTTCCGTACAACGGCCGCCAGGCCTGCATGCGCTGCCGCTGGTGTGTCGGGCATTCCTGCGAGGTCAATGCCAAGAACGGCACGCAGAATACCGTTATTCCCAAGGCCGTCGCGACCGGGAACTGCGAAGTGCGAACCGGCTGCCGTGCGCGCGAGATTCTCACCGACGCGCGCGGCAAGGTAACCGGCGTGGCCTACTACGATGAGCGCGACCGGCTGCAAAAACAGACGGCGGACATCGTGATCGTGTCGTGCGTGGCGGTCGAATCCGCGCGCCTCTTGCTGCTTTCCGCGAGCCCCATGCATCCGCGCGGGTTGGGAAATCGGCACGATTGGGTTGGCCGCAATCTCCAGGCCCATTCCTATGTGCGGGTCGCCGGGCTGTTTCGAGAGGAGATCTACGACGACCTGGGGCCGGGCGCGGGAGTGGCCCTGTGCGATTTCTCTCACGGCAACCCAGGACTGGTAGGCGGTGCGATGATGACCAACGAGTTTCTGCGCAGCCCTTATCAGTTCGTGGAGAAGAGACCGCCGTGGATCCCGCGGTGGGGCCCCGCACACAAGCGCTTCATGCGCGAGGCGTACCGTTTTCACATCAGCGTGGGCGGACCCGTACAGGAGATGCCCACCTGGGATTCCCGCGTACAGTTGGATCCGAAAGTCAAGGATTACTGGGGCATCCCAGTGGCGCGCATCTCGGGGCATAGGCACCCCCATATCATCGACGTAGCCAAATTCGTGGCTGGCAAATGCGAAATTTGGCTGAAGGAGGCCGGTGCAACCAGGGTCTGGGCTAGTCTTCCGGACCTATCCGTGAGCGGCGGCCAGCACCAGGCCGGCACGTGCCGCATGGGGAACGATCCACAGACTTCGGTGGTCAACCGATTCTGCCAGGTACACGACGTGGACAACCTGTTCGTGATTGACGGCAGCGTGCACGTGACCAACGGCTGCTTCAATCCGGGCCTCACCATCATGGCGGTTGCATACTACGCTTCCACTAACATCGTGAAGCGGTGGAAAGGCACGAGATTCCGATCGTGAATCTCATGCGTCCTTCTCTGGTGGTCGCGGCAGCGGTCGGTTGCCTCGCATTGCTCTCCGTACCGGGAGCCAATCTTTACTATCACGCCTCGTGGGGCGAAGGCTGCGCGGGATGTCACGAGATCCGAGCCAACTTCGAGACCTGGCGGCACTCCTCGCATCGCAAACTCAACTGCGAGGACTGCCATGCGAGTTCGCTTCTCGGCAATTTGCGACGCGTCGTGCGGCACGCGCAAGGTAATGTGCCGGAGCAAATTCTTCTGCGGGTGGATGATGTGGCAGCCATGATGGACCGATGCCAGGCGTGCCACCAGGAGGAATTTGCACAGTGGCGGAGCGGACCACACGCCGTGACATACGCCAAAGTCTTCACCGATCCCAAAGACAATCACCAGCGGCGCCTGATCGACGACTGCCTGCGGTGCCATGGCATGCATTTCGCGGGTGGCATTCGCGACCTAGTGCAGCCTATCAATACGCAAGGTCCCTGGCACTTGACCGATGCCCGACTGAACAACCTTCCCGCCATCCCCTGTCTCGCGTGTCACTCGATGCACCGCGAAGGCGCCCCCCTGCCGCTGCTGGCTCCCACCCCGCGGGTCGGCCGTACCGAGGAGATCTTCCGGCCGTCGCTTTCGCTGCTGGACCGCCGCTCGCAACTGCATTTCAGCGTGCAATATCTCCCAATTCCCGCGATGCTGGAAGGCTCGCGGCGGATCCGCACCAGTCCGGACCGGCGGCAGGCTCTCTGCTACCAGTGTCACGCACCCTTAGCCGACCGGCAGGTTGGCAGCGGCGACGACCGTACCCCGATTGGTGTTCACGAAGGAATGAGCTGCCTGGCATGTCACCAGAAGCACGGCCAGAACACCCGCGCGTCCTGCGCGGATTGTCACCCACGGCTCTCCAACTGCGGCCTCGATGTGGAAAAGATGGACACGACATTCCTGTCGCCGTCCAGCAAGCACAACGTCCATTTCGTGAAGTGCATCGACTGCCACACGAAAGGAGTGCCGCCACGGCGTAAACCAGCGGTTCAGACGGAGTGATCGGAACACGGCTCCCGACAACGCGGCGCCCCACCAGTCTTTCCTAATAAGCGCTTGCATGCAGCGAGGCCGCGGCGCAACTACTGCGGTGGGGGCGCGGTCGATGAAGGTACGGGCTTGCCATCAATCGTCTTCGGCTCCATCAACTCGATCCTGGTTCCGTCCGGGTCGAAAAGGTTCGCCTGCCGTCTGCGATTCACGCCGATGCGAGGCTCGATTTGCCGCCCATATTGCTTAAAGTAAGGCCGCGCTTCCAGCGTGGCGATGGCAACCTGAATGTCGGGTACGTCGAGCGACATGTGATGGGCCGATCCGCGCTCGGTGGGCGGCGGCCAATCCTTCATGAGCATGAATTCGATGTAATCGGTGCCGTTCGGTACCCGAAGGTTGACCCAACTGAGCACCTGACCGTTCCTGCTGGTACGAAGGAATTCCTTCAAGCCAAGGATATCGGTATAAAGCTTGTAGTCGGCGTCGAAGTGCGTCACGATAACCCCGACATGCCCCATGTGGGTCGAGATTCGCGTGGCCGGCATATACTTGCCTTTTTCCCGTGCGCTCCATCCGGTCGGCTCGTATTGCAAGATCTCGATGCCTTGTCCTTCTGGGTCCTTGACGGTGAAATTAGAGTTTCCGCTCCGTCCCTTGGGAACGCGGTCCGGAACCTTGATACCGCGGGAGGCAAGATAGGCCCGCATGGCTTCCGCATTGTCCGTCTCGACGGAAATATGGCTCAAGCGGTCCGAGTTGGCCTCCTTCTCGGGAAATAACTCGATATACTGCCGCTCGTTGATCTTGAAGAACGTCATGGAGGGCGTTCCATCGGGATTTTTCAAGTCATAAGGCTCTTCGTAGCCCAGAAAGTCGTGATAAAACGCGCGGGATTTTTCATAATCCTTGGCAAATACGGCGATGTGCGCCACGCCGAGTATCCGCGGCGGGGCCGCGCTCCCGGGCGGAACTCCGGTGGATTTCTGTTGAGAGAATGCGAGCGGCAGCAAGATCAGCATGCCGGCCACGCAGATGGGAATTCCATGACGGCGTAATGGTTCTGTCCACATGATCGAGACTCCGATGCTTCTCGAAACGGCTTCGACACTAACAGGCTGTCAAGCGCTTCACGGACACAATCGATTCCGTGAGAATCCGCTGATATGTTAGCATGTAGAAATTATATGCGTTTGGCGTCGTCCTGTCCAAAATATTCCATGGAACCCATGGAACGCTGCACGTTGACACCAGCACGGGGCCAAAGCTATACTGAGAGCCTGATATATCAGAGACTCGGCTATGCCGGGTTTGTTGCCTGACTCCGTCGCCAAGAGGATCGCGCAGGCACATCGGGAGGTCTACCAATGAGTTCCGACACGACGCGCCGCGGCTTCTTAGGGGCTGCGGCCGGTATCGCCGGATTCTCCGCGGCCGCCGCCGAGCCGGCGGTCGAAAGCGAAACGGGCGGGTTCAAGCTCGGCGTGGCAAGTTACTCCATGCGCGAATTCCAGCGCCCGCTGGCCATCAAGATGATCAAGGAGCTGCAAACCACCTACGTCAGCGTCAAGGAGTTTCATCTCCCCTATCGTGACACGCCGGCGGAACTGGCGCGGGGCCGAAAGGAATTCGAGGCCGCGGGATTGCAGATCATGAGCGGGGGCGTCGTGAACACCAGCGCCGAGGAAGACAGCCAGATCCGACGCTACTTCGATTACGCGAAGGTGTGCGGCATGCCGATGTTGATCATGATGCCGACCGCCCGCCAGTTGCCGGCCATTGAAAAGCTCGTGCAAGAGTACAATATTCGCGTCGCCATCCACAATCATGGGCCGGAGGATAAGAACTTCCCCAAGCCGCAATCGGTTCTCGCGGCGGTGAAGAATCTCGATTCGCGAATCGGCTTGTGCATGGATATCGGGCATTCCTCCCGCACCGGGGTAGATGTTGTTAAAAGCCTGGGAGAAGCCGGGCCGCGCCTGTTCGACGCCCATATCAAGGACCTTAAGAACGCCCTGGTCAAAGAAAGCCAGTGCGACGTGGGCGAGGGCGTCCTGCCCATCGTGGGTTGCTTCGAGCAGTTGCACAAAATGGGCTACCGGGGCTGTGTCAACCTGGAGTACGAGATCAATATAGACGCTCCGCTGACGGGCATGCTCAAGTCCTTTGCGTATATGCGAGGAGCACTGGCGGGCATGAAGGGAACTTCGGCGTGACGAAAGACCGCCAGGCGCCGGCGACGCCGGTCTGTCACGGAGGCGTTGCGCCGGCCGGGGGAGTGGCTGAGGGGCGAAATGCCTGATACGCACACGAAGGTGCGGTCTGCGCCGTCTGCCCTGCGCACCTAGGTACATCCATTCGCAGATACGGTGACGTATTATTGTAGCCCGTTCGGTGACGTAATCTGGTACCTTGCCATGGTAGGAGTTTCGCCGTTATATCGCCACCAAGTTTGGCTTCGACCTTGGCCCCGGCGGTTCGGGTGCGCCCCATAGCCGGCCCGAGCGCATCCAGCACCGCGTCGATCCCGCTGTGCCGATCGAGGATGTCGCCGGCGCCGTGAAGAACCTGATCGCAGAAGGCAAGGTCAAGCATTTCGGATCGGCTTTGTTCCCTTCAGTCCTTTGGGCAGGGGCTTTCTCGCCGGCAAGATGGACGAGACCACGACCTTCGGCGAGAACGACAATCGCGGTACCTTGCCGCGATTCAAGCCCGAGGCCCTCAAGGCGAACCAGCCCATGGTCCGCCTGCTGGAAGAGATCGGAGGCGCTTCGAGCCAAGGCGAAGACACCGGAAGCGCTGGTCGGCACCCGCGCTGGGCGACGTCCGCACCCCGTCGGACCCACAAGGACAAAAGTGAAGCGAACCGTCTCGACAGCGAAATCGCCGCCGGCTACCCGCGCTCCGGCGCTTGCCCCGCCACGACCGCCGACACCGCGGCACAGGCCTCGCGCAGCTTCGGCGCCAGCGAGAGGGCGCGCTTGCGGTCCAGGCGAAAGACCGGGCCGGATACGCTGATGGCAGCTAGCACCTGGCCATGCGGTCCGTGCACCGGCGCTGCGATGCACCGCCCGTCCGGTTCGTTCTCCCGGTCATCCATCGCGTAGCCCTGCCGCCGCACCCGTTCGATTTCGGCTGCCAGGGCCGCCTCGGTTACCACGGTCTGCGGCGTGCAGCGCGGCAGGCCCTTCATACCCACCAGCCGCGTCCATTCCTTGTCGGGCAGCGCCGCCAGCAGTGCCTTGCCCAAGGCCGTGGAGTGCATATACCGCCGGTTGCCCACTTTGGAGGCCATGCGCACCGACTGCGGGCTCTCCACCGTGTCGACCACCACCACCTCGCCGGCGTCGAGGATTCCCATATTCACCGTCTCGCGGGTCTCTTCCGCCAACCGCTCCATGATCGGCCGCGCCACGCGATGTAAGACAACCTCCAGCGTCTCTCCCCGCTGCAGATCGAATAACTTCCTGGCCAGGCGGTAACTGCCATCCACGCCGCGGTCCAGATAGCCCCGGCTTTCGAGCGTATTCAGAATCCGATAGACCGTCGCTTTGGGCATCGCCACCCTGCGCGATAACTCGGCCAGACGGCAGCCGGAGTCCTGAAGCTTCACCGCTTCCAGGATGTCCAGGGTCTTGTGTAACACCCGGACACCGCCCGCTTCCGCCGTCGCGCTCGCTCTCATGTTGTTTCACATTGTAGTACACTGGGGTCCAGAAATCGTATCCGGATTACCGAAATCATGTCCAATACAACGAGCGGTTTTCAAGGCTTGACGGCGCTGGTGACCGGCGCGTCGAGCGGCATCGGCGCCGCCACGGCGATCGCATTTGCGTCCCGAGGCGCGCACGTGCTGATTCACTACAACCGGCGGAAAGAGCAGGCCGCCCAGGTGCTGGCAGCCGTTCGGCAGGCTGGCGCCGAGGGCGAACTTCTGCAAGCCGATCTGAGCCACATGGATGGCGTGCAGGCCCTGATACGGGCGCTGGCCGGCAGGCGCATCGATATCCTGGTGAACAACTCGGGCTCCCTGATCCGCCGCGCGCCTGTCTTGGAACTCGGTGAGGATCTCTGGGGGCAAGTCCTCACCTTGAACCTGACCAGCATTTTCTTCCTGAGCCAGGCCGTGCTCCCCGGCATGGTGGAACGAAAGTCGGGCGTCATTGTGAACATATCCTCGATCGCCGCCCTCAACGGTGGTGGCCGGGGAGCGCTGGCCTACGCCACCGCCAAGGGTGCGTTGAACACGATGACCAAGGGTCTGGCTAAGGAATTCGCGCCTTTGGGTATCCGTGTCAACGGCGTGTCACCCGGCACCATCGATACCAACTTTCACCGCGCCTTTTCCACCGAGCAGATGCTCAACGCCGTCCGCGCCGCAACTCCCATGGGACGGCTCGGCACCAGCGAGGAAGTCGCCGACGCGATCGTGTTCCTGTCGAGCGACGAAGCCCGCTTCATCCAAGGACAGACGCTGGAAGTGAACGGCGGCGCGCTGATGCCGTAGGCGCGGGATGGGGGCATCGATTTAGCCCTCCGTTGCGCGCCAGTCTTCCTCGCGCCCGGAACCTACGGGTCGAGAACGATCAAATGACCTGGCGAAGCATGAGAGGTCGGCATTCTTAACCCCTGGAGCCCATTGTATACCGGCGCGGATCGGCACGCGCTCTCGGCGCAAACACAGCGTGCAGGGCGGACCACGAGAAACGATGGTCTGCCCCACAGCAGAATCTTCGCGGGTCTCTACGGCGTCATCGCCGAGGCGCGAAGCCCGCGGTGAACGTCACCATGACGCTGCGTCCGGGCAGTAGATTCAGCAGATCGTTTGGACTCTGCACGTAAGGCGCCGACGCCGTCGGGGCGATCGCGGGCGTGACTCCAACAAGGTTGTGGCTGTTGGCGAGATTATTGACCGCCAGGCCGATTTTACTTCCCCGGAACCAGGACCCATTTTTGATTGTGTAGTTGACAAACACGTTCACAAGATTGAACGGGGCGATCTTTATGGCCTCGTCAACCGGGTACGGTATTGAGATTCCGTTGATCAGGTAGTTGAGCGTGGTGTTGTCGTTGTACATCGTGCCGACCCGCTTGTCGACCAGGCCGGCATCCCAATCCGCGTGGCGCCAGAAAAGGCTGATGGTTTCGACGTTCTTAGGCGCATCGGCCACCCAGAGGCCGCCGTTGGGAAAGTAGCGGCCCGTCTGATATTTCGCTGAGCCCAGTGTGCCGTTGGCGTACACCGAGAATCCGCGGCCGATTATCACGTTGCTCTCCGCTTCAACACCCTTGGTATTGGTGGGCCCGGTCGCGACAGAGACGGGTTCCTCGGTGTCCGGATCGGTGTAGGTATCGTAGGCGTTCTGGAAGTGGATATAGTAGGCGTCGGCATCCAGAGTCCAGCGGCGGTGCTTCATCACGGAGCCGATCTGATAGGTCTTAGCCAGGGTCGGCTTAGGCGGAACCTGAACCTGTCCGTTGGGAACGTCGAATACGCTGCTCGGCGGAATGACACTGCCCTCGGCCCACTGGGCATAAACCGACCAACTGCTCTTGAGGTAGTAACGGGACGCGATATTTGGCAGCCAACTGTTGTAGTCGACCGAGTGAGTGACAAACTGGGGGCCGCCGATGCAGACCGGAATCCCGGTGCCAATCTGGGTGGTCAGCGTTCCGCCCAGGCAGCCCACCGTCTTCCCGTTGTCCTGGTACTGATTGAGCGTCATGGCGTAATTGGCGTCCTTAACACCCACCGTCACGACCAGTCTCGGCGCCGGGTGCCATTCGAATTCGGCAAACGGCTGCGTGGACTGAGTGATGAAATGCTCGTGGAAGTTCCCCAGCGGCGTGTCGAGCTGAGTCAGGATGTTGGACGGGACCTGATAACGGTCGGTGTAGGCCCAGTCGTACCAGACGCCGGTGCGGAAGACGCCCCACTTGGATTCCTTACTCAAAATCGCTGTGTCGCCGGCATGCCGATATCCGTTGAGCTTGTCCACGCCGCTCGGTTTGTTGGCGCTGAGATTGACGGTAGCGCCATTCTGGTAGAACTGTTTGTTCCAGTAGCGCGTGGTGTACAGTTTGGTGTCGAACTTCCAGCCGCCCCCCAGATCGGCATTGTAGGCGGCGTATTCGAAATCGGTTTGCACGTGATAAAAGGCGTAGCCATAGTAATAGGGGTCGGGCGTGCCATTGGGAAGAAATGAAGTGCCGTCGAGCAGGTAGTTATCGCCGAACTCCGCCACCTGCGCGCGGGTGGGGTTAGTGGTTTTCGGGGTGTTGGTCCAAATGTCGACCAGCCCGCCGTACAACGTGAGCGAGCTGCGGTCGGAGACCCGGTATTGGTACTTGCCGTACCCCGCTACTCGCTTCTGACGGTTGTAGGTTTGATATCCGTCCGACAGCAGTTGCTGGATGTCCCACAGGAAGCTGTTGCGGCTGCCAGGTCCAAAAAAGCCGCTGTCGCCGTCGAGTTGCAGCAAGCGCGTATTCCAGGAGCCGTAGGTCATCGTCGCGCGAATGTCGGGGTCCGGATACAGTTGCGGCGATTTTAGATTGATCGATCCACCGAAGTTGGTGGGGCCGAAGTTTGACGCAAGGCCGGGGCTGCGGTCGAAATCGACGGCGTCGGTCCAGCCACTCGGAAAGTTCGCCCAGGAATGGTGCGTCGGAGTATTGGTGTCTTCGAACGGAATCCCATCGAACGTCATGGTGTATTGTCCGTCCTGGAAACCGCGGTAATACGTGGAACCCTGGCCGAGCCCGATCCCATTGGGATTGAGGCTGAACGTACCCGGCGCATAATTTACGTATTCGGAATAGTCCGCCAGCGGCGACATGAAGTTTCGGATGAAATCCGAGGTGACTTCGGTTTTGGCCGAATCCGCCTCGAGCGTGTTGCCCTCGGGCGCCGTCACGGCCGCCACCGATATGGTCTCGTTGACTGTGACCGAGGTTGACACGGACTCAACCGACATGGTGATGGGAATGTCCAGGGTCGCGCCGGCGGCGACTTGTCCGCCGGAGCGAGTAGTCAAGGCGAAACCGGGCGCTGAAACTCGAATTGAGTAGCTCCCGACCGCGAGGTCCGAAGCCAGGAACTTTCCTTCGGCGTCGCTGATCACACTACGAGAGCCCCCTGTGGCTTCGCTCTTCAATTCCACCACGGCATCCTGGATCGGCTTTCCAGCCTGGTCCAGGACCGTCCCGGAAATCGTTCCGCTCTGTTGGGCGTAAAGTTGGCTCAATCCCGCGGCGCAAAGCAATACGCCGGCGGCAAACACACCAACCCTGCCACTTAAAGAACTCCACATTGTCTTGTTTTTGACCCCTCGTTTGTTAGGGTAAGCGCGGCATGTGACAATGGCGTGACTGATTGGTTAAGGAATGACAGCCATGTCCGGCGTCGGAACCGGCAAGAACCTTGTCAGGCCGGGCTGCGCCTAGCGTTGCGCGAGGGTGGCGCCTAGCCAGACCGCGGTATATCCCAAGACCACGCTGCCCGCGATATTGAGGAAACCGAGCCAGAAACCGCCGTCCCGCACGGCCGAAAAAGTTTCCCATTCGAAGCTCGAAAAGGTGGTGTAACCGCCCAGAAAACCGACCACCAGCAGCGGGCGCCAGTTGGTGGAGGGGGCGAGCCGCTCGGTGAGGTAGGTCATGAGGAGTCCGATCAAAAAGGAGCCGGTGACGTTGATGACCAGCGTGCCGAGAGGGAAGCGGCCGCCGTAGCGCGTCATGATGACCGTGCCGGCCAGGTAACGCGCCAACGAACCGATACCGCCGCCCACCACCACCAGCAGGTACTTCATATCGCTAGGAACGCAGACACTCGGCGATTTGTTTTTCCGGAATGGATCCTTCGCGGATGATCTTCCAATAGGGCTCGGTGATATCGACGGTGGTGGCGCCCTCGGAGAGGCAGGGTCCGCCATCCAGCACCAGGTCCACGCGGCCATCCATGGTGCCGAACACTTCGATGCCGCTGCGGCAGGTGGGCCGGCCGGAGATGTTCGCGCTGGTGGCGACCAGGGGTTGATTCAGGACTCCCAGTAACTGGTCGGCGACGGCGGAGCGCGACTGGCGCAAGGCGAGCCGCCCGGTGTTGCCGGTGACTTTGAGAGGCACCTTGGCCGAAGCCGGCACAATGATGGTGAGCGGGCCGGGCCAGAAGCGGCGCGCCAGCAGGAAAAACCGGTTGTTCAACTGGCCGGCGTATTCCTCGGCCATCAGCGTGTCGCGCACCAAAATCGGCAATGACCGCTGCGATTCACGGCCCTTGGCTTCGAATACCTGGGACACGGCGCGCAGGTTGAAGGGATCCGCGACCAGCGAATACAGCGAATCGGTGGGGATCGCCACTACCCGCCCGCGGCGCAGGGCGGCGGCGGCGCGGTGCAGGACTTCCGCTTGCGGTTTTTCGAGATCGATTTCGACCAGGTCGGTAGCCATGGGTAAGGTTTCTTTTTAACGGGGCCCGATGGCCTCGGCGACGTCGAGCGCCATCTGGTAGCGGCCGAAAGGCGCGCTGAGCTGCACGCCGGCCACGAGCGGGCGGATGCGCTCCACCATTTCCCGGGCGATCACGACACCCTCCTGGCGCGCCATCTCGGCGTTGTCCACGCGGCGCATGCGCTCCATGAATTCTTCCGGGACGGGAACGCGCAACTCGTTCACCATGAACTCCGCGTTCCGGTAACTGGTGAGCGGCCAGACGCCGCACACCACGGGCATTTTGGCGTGGGGAATGCGCTTCAGGAACACTTCCAGCAGCTTGAGGTCGAACACCGGCTGGGTGACGACGTATTCGGCGCCGGCTTCCACTTTCCATTCCAAGCGGCGCATTTCCTCGTCCATATTTATGGCGCCGGGGTTGGCGCCCACGCCGATCAGCAGCGCGGTTTGCGAACCGATGGGATTGCCGCCGATATCGAGACCATGGTTGAGATTGCTTACGATGTTGACCAGCCCGATGGCGTCCACATCGAAGACCGCGGTGGCATCGGGGTACGCGCCCATGCGCGGCGGGTCGCCGGTGATGCAAATCAGGTTGCGAATGCCCACGGCATGCGCGCCGATCAGCTCGGATTGGATCCCGAGGATATTGCGGTCGCGGCAGCAGAAGTGATTCACCGCCTCGATGCCGGCGTGCTGCTGGATAAGCTGGCAAGCCACCTGCGCGGACATGCGGGCGCTGGCGCGCGGGCCGTCCGGCACGTTGATGGCGTCGATGCCGCGCTCGGCGCAAAGCCGCGCGCCGGCGATCTCGCGCGAAGCATCCACCCCGCGCGGCGGCAGGATTTCCACGAAGGCCACGAATTTGCCCTGGGCCAGCTTCGCGCCCAGCTTGGATTTCCGCTCCATGGGAACCGGCGGCAACGATTGCGAGCGAGTTTCGGGCTCGTCCACCGTCACCGCCAACCGCTTGTGTCCGGGCTGTAAGGAACGAGCCTCGGCGCGGATCATTTTGATGTGCTCGGGAGTGGTGCCGCAGCAGCCGCCCACGATGCGAACCCCGGCCCATAGCATGCGGCGCGCGTACTGCGCCATGTATTCCGGCGAGCAAAGATAGATATTGCGCCCTTCGACGCGCATCGGCAAGCCGGCATTGGGCATGGCGCTCAACGGCTTCCGGGTAAAGCTCGGCATGCGCTCGACGGTTTCGAGAGTGGCCTTGGGCCCCACCGAACAATTCAACCCGATGACGTCGACCGGCCAGGAATCCATGGCGCGGGTGAAGCTTTCGGTATCAGCGCCGCCCGGCAGATGGCCGAAATCGTCGATAGTGACCTGGGCGACGACGGCCAGATCCGGTCCGGCGGCCTCCCGCACCGCGAAAACGGCTTCGCGCAGTTCGTCGAGGTTGCCGAACGTTTCCAGGATTATCAGGTCGACGCCGGCATTGAGCAGGGCGTCGGCCTGTTCCCGAAAGGCCTGCCGCGCTTCGGCGAACGAGGTCGGACCGAGCGGTTCAATGCGTACTCCCAGCGGACCCATAGCGCCGGCGACGAAAGCGCCGTCATGCGACGCCTCGCGCGCCAGGCGCACCGCCGCGCGGTTGATATCGGCCAGCTTTTCCGCCACTCCGAACGCCGCCAGCCGAACCCGGTTGGCGCCAAAGGTATTGGTTTCCAGAATTTCCGCGCCGGCTTTGACGTATTCGGCGTGGATCTGGCGCACCATGTCCGGCGCGGAAAGGTTCAGTTCGTCAAAGCAACGATTGATAAAGACCCCGCGCGAATACAGCATGGTGCCCATAGCGCCATCGGCCACCAGGACACGGGTGGCCAGCCGATCGCGGAATTCCTGAGAGCGCGTGATCGCCGCAGTTGCCATTTGGGATGTGATCGCAAAGTTGTTTCGGGTGCGGAACTTGCGATATTTCGATTTTAGCGCGGATGGCGAACGGAATGCTGGGAGCCGGTTCCCGAGCTTTCCGAGCCGAACGGAAGCGGCGAACCGGTCGTTTTGGCAAATTTGCGACCGGTGGTTCCGGCCGGGCTCAGTTCAATACGGGCGAGGACAACCGGATGATTTTTTTCTGGATGGCATACTGCACCAGTTGGGCTTTATTGTGAATATCGAGTTTGCGCATGAGGTTGAACTTGTGGGCCTCCACGGTTTTGACGCTCAACTCGAAGTCGGAGGCGATTTCCTTGACGGATTTGCCCTCGGCGAGCAATTTGAGGATTTCTTTTTCACGCTTGGTGAGAGTTGCGAAGCGCGGTTGCCGGACCGAGTCGTGGCCCTGGCTTCGAAAATCGTCGACCAGGCGGGACAACAGGCGGGGGCTGAGGCAACTGCCGCCGCGGTGGACCTCGCGAATTGCGGTAACGAGCTGGTCGGCTGGACTATCCTTCAAAATATAGCCGTTGGCGCCCAGTTCCACGCACTCCGCGAGATATTCTTCGTCGTCGTACATGGAAAGGAAAACCACGCGCGTGTCGGGACGATCCTTGCGGATCAGACGCGTGGCTTCAAAGCTGCTCATGCCGCTCATGCCGATATCCATCAGCACCACGTCGGGTTTGAGATTCGCGGCCAAGGTCACTGCCTCGGAGGCGTTGGCGGCTTCGCCGGCCACTTCGAGATCCGGTTCCGAGTTGAGAAGGGTACGCATACCCTGGCGGAACATTGTGTGATCGTCAGTGAGAAGTATTCGAATTCTGGACATTGGTTCCTACCATGACCTTGCTTGCTATCGTACCTACCGCCGGCGCGGGTCTTTGCGGCCATTCGAGCGTTACCACCGTGCCGCGGCCGGGCGCGCTTTTCACCGCGAGAGTGGCATGGAGCAGGGACGCCCGATCTCTCATGCCGTCCAGCCCGAACGACATTGGCTTTGAAATCTCTCCCACTGCGAAACCGATGCCGTCATCCGCAATCCGCAGCCTGATTCTCTTATCGGCAATAAGTAGGAAAAGGTTTACATGTTTGGATCGAGAATGCTTGGCCACGTTATTGAGACACTCCTGAGCGACCCGGTAAATCAATTCCTGAAATGCCGGAGACACGCTATCCGCGTTGCCTGAAATCCGCAGCCGCGGTTTGGCCGGGTGAGTTCGTCCGAAGGCGGCGACCAACTGCCGCAGGGCCGCGGCCAATCCCAAACGCTCGAGCACGGCCGGACTGAGGGCGGCGATGGTTCGGCGCAGGTCCGCGGTGGCTCGCTCGGCGATGGCGCGGGCGCGGCGCAGGCGGCGGCGCAAAGCGCCCGTCAGCTCGCGTTCGATCAACTCCAGTTCCAGCCGCAGCGCCAGCAAGGATTGAGCGGCCTGGTCGTGCAGTTCACGCCCGATACGGTGGCGTTCTGTTCCCTCAGCCTGGCGGGCCAGCGCCACCGCCCGGCGCAATTCCCCCTCCAGGCGGCGGCGGTCCAGGACCTCGCCCAGGCGCTTCGATGCCGCTTCCAGCAGGCTCCACTCGCGCGGCATCCAGCGGCGTTCGGCGGCGAATGCCAATTGCAGAATGTGGCACCGGGAGAGCGGGTAGGACCAATAACTCTCATACTTGCGGCGCATGGATGGATCCGCTATGAGCGCGGCGTCCGGTTCTTGCCGCGGGCCGCCGGCGATGTACCGCGGGCCGGCCAGTTTTCCGGCTGAGGGCCGGTCGAGCGCCAGCAAGCGGCCTGCCTGGGCACCGAAACCACGGGTCAGAATGCCGGCCAGCCGGTGCAGGAATTGGAATGTATCCGGGGATTCGGCATCGGCGCGGTAGATGGCAAACAAGGCCTGAGTTTCGGCCTCCCGCACCTGGTAATAGGCGCGCGTAAGCGCCAGCACGGTGGCCAGGTGAATCTGCTCGCGGGATGGGGCGAACTGGCCGTCCAGAGCTTCCGCCAGCAACTGGCCGAACTTGGCGAGGGCCTCATGCACCTCCGACGGCGGGAGGTTCCAATGAGCCAGACTTCTTCCATGGCGCTCGACTTGTTCCACGAAGCGGGCCAGCCCTCCACCGCGGGCCGCCGCGAGCGGCGTGATGCCCGCCAGCGCCCGGCGTTGGGCCGGGCCGTAGCCGCGCGCGCGCAACCATTTGCCGAACTCCCGTTCCAGCCGGCCGGCCACCGGCTCGAGCGCGCGCGTCAGGCGCGCGGCGTGGCTGCGCGCGGCCCTGGTAAACAACTCGGCTGAGGACATCGTGTTTGTGCTCCAGGCGGTCTAAGCACAAACTATCGGCCGGACGCGTGGATTCCTTTAGGTGGGAAGCCGGAAATGTCGTAGACTCTCCGAACTCCTGATGTCGTGGAATTTAGGTGAGCCGGGATCCGGCGACCGAGGGGTGGGACAGACCATCGTTTTCCGTGGTCTGTCGGGCCCTTGCCAGGCAGCAGCAGCCTGACAGACGACAAAATACGATCGTCTGTCCCACCAGGTTTCTCGCACCGATTCCCCGGAGCGGCGATAGCGTCAGCCTGAAGCGGGACGCCGAAAGACCGCTGCAGGCGGAGACGCCCGCTCCACGTTAGGCGCTCGCGGCGGCTGATTTGTTCAGGCAGCATTGTTTGTATTTCTTGCCGCTGCCACAGGGGCAGGCGTCGTTTCGGCCGATTTTGGGTTCTGGACGGCGGTAGGGTTCCTGGGGTTGTGCAGAATTGTGCATGTGGAAGTCGATCGGTTGGTTGGGCGCGGTTGTGCATTCTTGTGCATCGGCGGGCCGATCTTGAGAGAAGTGGGCGCGGCCGGCTGCATCCATGGCGGCGAACATGTCGGACAGGTTGGCGGGCTTTTCTTTCTCTACCTTGGGCGGGGCGGTGATCTTGTCGATGATCAAGGTGGCGGCGCGAAGGAGGACCGAGGGCGAGGATTTTGGGTCGGTGAGGACCTTGCGGAGGGCTTCAAAGGCGAGGTCGGCCAGCTCGACGGCGCGGTCGCAGTAGAGGGCGGCTCGGTCGTAGTGGGCAGTGGCCAATGCCGCGCGGAAATCGTCGGAGGCGCGCCAGTTGGCGAGGGTGTTGCGATGAATGCCGGCTTGGGCGGCAGCGGCGGTAAAGGTGGCGCCGTTAGACAGGGCGTCGACGACCTGAAACTGTTGGAGGGTGAGTTGGTACATAACGATCAACTTTCGGCTACACGATAGCTGGCGAGCGGGAAGAACGGGGGTGGGAGGAAGGCGCGGGTTGGCGCTAAGGCATTGGGAGGGAAGGGGCAATAAATATTTTCAAAGTTTGTGACCGAGGGCGGCGATGGGGAACGGCTGCCGCCGGGAGAAATCTCGCGGGCTGGGGCCGTTCAATTTGTTGTCCGCCGAATGTCCGCCCAGCCCGTTAATTAACACCCAGCAGTTGAAGGACTACGTGTATGGTCCGATGGGGCACTACTCCTCGCTCTT
>JBKQVG010000090.1:0-5207 GCA_052325345.1 Bryobacteraceae bacterium | reverse complement strand
CGCACGAACATCTCCGGCGACGCCCCCACCAGTTGCTCATCGCCGAGCTGCAGCAGGAATTCATACGGGCTGGGGCTGGCCTGTTGCACTCGCTGGAACAGCTCCGAGGCTTTGCCGGAATACGCGGTGCGGAAGGTGCGGCGCAAAACCACCTCGTAATAATCGCCGCGGCGCATGCCCTCGCGCACCTCGTCCACCTTGGCCATATACTCTTCGGCGGTATGGTCGGAAACGATCGAGCTTGCCGGCGCCTTCCGCGGGGCGGCGAGCGTTTCGCCCGAGCGCGCCAGGCCGCGGGTGGTATCTTCTCCGCGGGTGAACTCGTAACGGAAACGCTCCACCTGCTCCTTCTTGCGGTCCATCAGCCAAAGGTCGTCGCAGAAAAACAGGTGCAGGTCTTTTTGTTCGCCGCGCGGCAGGCGCTTTTCGATGGGCTCGAACTGGAACAGCAGGTCGTAGCCAAACGCCCCGACGAGACCCAGCCGGCCGTGCTCTTCGCCGCGGAATTCCTCAATTAAGGCGCGCAGAATGGTGAACACCGAGGGCTGCTTGCTGCGCTCTTCTTCCGGAAACAGGCGCGGCAGCGGTTTCAGGCGCCCCGCCAGCCGGTCGCCGGCGAAACCGAATTCCTCCCAATCGGGGTGCCCCGCCAGCACCACTTCGAGCATCCGCGCCAGCACTCGTCCACGCTCGTTCAGGGGACGGAACTCCACCCGGCGGTCGTAGGCCACGATTTCGAGCGGCGGGCATGCCGACGCGATATCCCAGCGCGAATACCGCCCCGGATATTCGTATCCGGAGGAAAGATAGATCCCGCGATGGCGATCGAGCGAGCGCAAAACGTGCCGGAGGCCCTTGCTATAGCTGGCCTTCGAAAGCGTGCGCGCTACTTCAATCCCGTGGGGAGTGGTGTAGCTTTGTTGCGGCATCGGGTTTCGCCTGAAGCTTATTCCCTAGAATACCAGACCGGCAGCGCCGTTCCGGCGTCGCGCCGTGTTAAGACTTGCCGGTGAACCCCGCATCGCCGGTCGCGGGCGGGGCGCGAGCGTTATCGCCGAGGTCTACGAACGGGACGTTCGGGATGTCCAGCCGCCGGCAGCGGCCGCCGGGAAACTCGAGTGAGCGCTTACTTTGCCGTGCGGAATCGTTCGTCGATCTCTACCTGATAGCCGCTCGCCAGGCGGTTGGTCTCATTCGCCATGCCCACCACCGCCATCAATTCGGCGAACATCGGGTCGCTCATGCCGGCCTTGCGGGCGGCGGCGGTGTGCGAGGCGATGCAGTAGGGGCACTGGTTGCTGGCGCTGACCGCGACATAGAGCATCTCCTTGGTGAGCGGGTCGAGCGCGCCCGGCACCATGATCTGCTTCACGCTTTCCCAGGTCCGGCGCAAGGTAGGGGGATCGTTGGCCAGGGCTTTCCAGAAGTTGTTTATCCAGTCGGTCTTGCGGGTGCTCATGATGTCGTCATAGACCGCCCGCACTTCCGCGCCAGCCTGCGCGTATTCGATGAGGCCGAGGGTCGCCATGGTGTTTTCCAGGTCAGGCTTCAGGGATGGCCCGCGGCGAAGGCTTTGGCCTGACGCTCGCCAATTTCGGCCGGGGTGAGGTCCTCGGTTCGCGTGGCCAGCGCCCAGTCGACACCGAACGGGTCGCGCACGTGGCCATAGCGGTCGCCCCAGAATTGGTCGGAGAGCGGCATGGTCACTTCGCAGCCCGCGGCCACGGCGCGTTGCCACGCGGCATCCACATCGGGGACGTAAAGATGCATGAGAAACGGCATTCGCCCCTTGGCCAGCGGCGGCATGCCGAACTCAGCCGCGAAATCGTCGGAGAACATCAACATGGAATCGCCGATGCGCACCTGGGCGTGCATGAGTTTCCCGCCAGGGCCGGGCGAACGGGAGATTTCGACGCCGCCGAACGCTTTGGCTAGAAAGTCGCTGTAGCTGGCCGCTCCCTCCACATACAAGTGCGTGGTGATGCTGTGGAAACCAGCCGGAATGGGGCTCTTGGATTTCGACATGGAGATAGCATATCGCAATCGGGCTTGGGCGGCCTATGGGCGAAAATGCACAAAGCATGGTTGCCTCCCATATGCCGAATCGAACCCGGCGTGCCGGGCATCCTTCATCTGGAGGCACTAATTATGAAACGAACTGGAAGCGCGAAGTGGCAGGGAGATCTAAAGAGCGGGTCGGGGGCCATCACCGTCGCCAGCGGCACCCTTTCCCAGACTCCTTATTCCTTCCACACCCGGTTTGCGGACGGCAAGGGCACCAACCCCGAAGAACTGCTCGCCGCCGCGCACGCCGGCTGCTTCACCATGGCGCTTTCGGCGCAACTGGGCGAAGCCGGTCTGAAGGCCGACAGCCTGGAGACTACCTGCACCATCTCGCTGGAGCAGAAAGAGGGCGGTTTTGCCATTACCGAAAGCCATCTGGAACTGAAGGCCACTATCCCCGGCGCCAGTGAAGAAGCCTTCGAGAAAGCTACCGCCGCGGCCAAGGCCGGATGCCCGGTGTCGAAGCTGTTCCGCACCAACATCACGCTGCACGCCACGCTGGTTCCCGCGACCGCGGCAAAGAGCGGCGACTGATCCAAACAGGCTGTTTACTCGAGCACGGACGGAGATTCGTCAGTGGCGCCGTCGTTGTAACTCGTCTAACGCGGCGCGGGCCGCGGCATGGTTCGGGTTCGCCGCCAGAACTCGCGAGAACTCCGCCGCCGCAGCCGTCGTCAGGCCCTGTGCCGCCAGCACGTTGCCCAGGTTGAATTGCGCGTCCAGGTAGTCCGGCTTCAGTCTCAGGGCGGCATTACAGGCTGCCGCGGCCTCATTCAGCCGGGCCACATGCCAAAGCACGAAGCACAGGTCGCTCTGCGCCTCGGCGTTGCCGGGCGCCAACCGTACCGACTCCTCCAGATGTAGCCTTGCCTCCTCGAACTTCCCGCGCGCCGCCAGCAGCACTCCTATATCCTCTTGCGCCGGGGCGGAATCCGGTTTCAGCCGCAAGGCCTCGGTAGCCTCGGTGTACGCGGAATCGAACTGGCCCACCCGCACCAGCTCGTGCGCCAGGTTGATGTGCGCGTTGACATAGGTTGGATCGGCCGCCAGCGCGCCCCGGTAGAGCGCAATAGCCTCCGCGGGCTTACCCTCGTCCGCCAGAATCGCGCCCAGGTTGGTCTGCGCTCCCGCATTGTCGGGATCGTAGGCCAGCGTCTGCCGGAACAGCGCCGCGGCCTCGTCGCGCCGGCCTTCGTGCTGCAAGACCAAGCCCAGGTTACCCTCCATGATGGTGTTCCTGCGCGTGACCGCCAGCGTGTGCCGGAACAGCGTCTCGCTCGATTCCCAATACCCCGCCTGCCGGTACGCCACCGCCGCCAGGGCCGCCACCGCCAGGACTGCCACGGCGGCCGCCGCCTGTCGCAAGTACGGCCGTCGCTCTACCGCATCGCCAAGCGCCCAAACCACCGCCATCGAAAGGCCCACCAGCGGAACATAGGTGTACCGGTCGGCCATCGACTGCACGCCCACCTGAACCAGCCCGACCACCGGCACCAGCATCCCCACATACCAAAGCCAGCCTACGAGCAAGTACGGGCGCGGCCGAACCTCCACCGCTGCCCAAAGCGTGACCGCAATCAGAACGACTACCGCCATCGCCACCGCCTCCGGCGAGGGATTCTGGAACGGGTAAAGGACCGCCAGATTGACCGGCCAGAAGGCCTTGCCGGCGTATCTTAGATAGGACACCACCGCGTTCGCCAGGCGCTCGGTGAAAGGAAGCGCGGCTATCGAAACCATCGCCCCTCCGCTGCGCTGCGCCAGGAACGTGAGCACGCTGGCCGCCGCCGACATGGCGAAAAGCGGCATTTTCTCCCATATCGGGCGTTTCAGGCTACGCCCCACGGAAGCAAGATCGATCCGCCCGAGCGGCCATAGGTCCAGGAGCAGGAGAACAAACGGAAGCGTCACCGCCATCGGCTTGGCCAGGAGACTGAGCGCATAGGCCAGCGCCACACCTGCGTACCCGGCCGGCTTGGGACGCTCCACGTAGCGCGCGTACAAGAGCAAGGTCAGCATCTGAAAGAAGGTGCTGAGTACATCTTTGCGTTCCGCGATCCAGGCCACCGACTCCACGTGCAGCGGATGGAGCGCAAAAATCGCCGCAACCAGCGCGCATCGCCATTTCCGGCGGGTCATGCGCAGCAAGGCGAGAAAAAGCAGAACGGCGGCAGCGGCGTGAAAGGCCACATTGACGGCGTGCTCAGCGCCGGCGTTCAGGCCGAAGAACTGATAGTCCGCCAGATAAGACAGCCAGGTCAGCGGATGCCAGTTCGCAAAGTAAAACGTCGTAAAGGCCCAGGCGATGCCCTTGGCGGAGAGTCCGGCCAGGATCATCGGGTTTTCGTAGACGTATCGGTCGTCATCGTAATACACGTAACCGTAGCGGAAGGTCTGCGCGTAAACGGCCACGGTCGCCAGCGCAAGCAGCAGACAAACGGCGGTGACAAACCGCTTCGATGCGACCGCCCCGGGGACGTCCGCCCCCGTCGCCGGCTGGCTCCCGGCGCCGTTGCGCCTCCGTGCTGCTCTGCGGGGTTTCACTGGAATCTCATCATTGTATCCGGTGGTAACAACCGCGGACCCTAAGGGAGCGGTTGCTCGTGATTGGATTGGTTATTTCGTGGCAGTCCCTTAGCTACCGGTCCATTCGCGCTCCGAGATAGATATCGTGCAAGCGCAGCAGCCCCAGCGCGCGCCCATCGGCGTCTACAACCGGCAGCACGGAAATCTGCGAGGCGCGGCGCTCCATGCGGTCCAGCGCCTCGGCCAGACTGGCTTCGGGACCGATGGCGACCGGCGTCCGGGTCATGACGTCGCCGGCGTTCAGGGTACGGATATCGTCGTGAGTAGTCAACGCGCGGCGCAGATCGCCATCGGTAAGCAGACCGGCCAGCGCGCCATCGGGCGTCACCACCAGGGCGCCGCCCAACGGCCGCCGCGTCATGGCGATGATCACCTCTTTCAGATTGGCTTCCGGCGCCACCACCGCGGCCTCCGCCGCCGGGTGCATGGTCTCTCCCACCGAAAGACGCAGGTTGCGTCCCAACTGGCCGCCCGGGTGGTAGCGGCCGAATTCCTCGGCGGTGAAGCGGCGCGCCTGCATGAGCGCTACCGCCAGCGCGTGGCCGATGGCTAGCGCG
>JBKQVG010000089.1:0-28548 GCA_052325345.1 Bryobacteraceae bacterium | reverse complement strand
CCCGGCCTGTTCTCCATCGTCACGGTGGTAGATACACTGAGCCGCTATGTGGACCAGCGCATCCGCGTGGCCAGCGTAACCGCCGAATCCACCCTGACCCGCGATACCGTGCCGGTCAACGTGGACGCCATCTTTTACTGGATGGTTTGGAACGCCGAAAAATCCATTCTCGAGGTGGAAGACTTCGTCGAAGCCATTCGCCTGGGCGCCCAGACCGCCTTGCGCGAATCCATCGGCCGCCACGAGCTGGCGCAAATGATCACCGAGCGCGAGTTGCTGGGGCGCGAGCTGCAGCGCATTCTCGACGAAAAGACCAATCCCTGGGGCATCACCGTGCAATCGGTGGAGATCCGCGACGTGCGCATTCCCCAGGCGCTCGAAGACATGATGTCGCGCCAGGCGCAAGCCGAGCGCGAGCGCCAGGCCCGCAACATCCTCGGCCAGGCCGAAGTCGAAGTCGCCGACAAATTCTCGCAAGCGGCGCTGGTGTACCAGAACAACCCGACGGCGCTGCACCTGCGCGCCATGAACATGCTCTACGAGGCCATCAAGGAGCGCGGCTCGATGGTGATCGTGCCGTCTTCCGCCGTGGAAACCATGGGCTTTGGCGGTAGCCTGGCGACGGCCTCGCTGGCTGGCGCCAAACCGCAATAACCAGTCCAGCAACCAACCAAAGGAGTGTTGCCATGAAACGTGTGCTCAAAGTGTGTCTCGCCGCCCTGGCGATTGCCTTTGCGGCTTCATCGGCGGAAAGTTCTTCGTTCGCCGGAACTGGGAAGGCCAACTCAACGGCATCAAAGCCGTGACCCTCGTAATTCAAGACTTGGGCGCTACCGTCACCGGCAGTGCCACCTTTTACGTAATCAGACGGGCGGGAGGATAAGCCAGCGCCCGGTTTCCGCGCCCTGCTATGCTAAAGCATCATGTCCCAGGCCTTACCCACGGTGGTGATCGTGGGTCGGCCCAACGTAGGCAAATCCACCCTCTTTAACCGCATCACGGGCGAGCGGCGCGCGATCGTGGGCGACGAGCCCGGCATCACGCGCGACCGCATGTACGGATTTGCCGAACATTTGGGCCGGCCCTTCGAATTGATCGACACCGGCGGCATCATCGTCGACGATCGCGAGTATATCCCCGGCCAGATTCTGCGCCAGGCGGAAACCGCCCTGCGCACCGCCTCCCGCATCATCCTTTTGACCGACGGCCGCGACAGCATCACCGCCGCCGACCGCGACCTGGCCGCATTCGTTCGCCGCCTGGGAAAGCCCGTCGTCCTGGCCGTCAATAAAGCCGATACGGCCGCCCGCCAGGACCTGGCCCACGAGTTTTACGAGTTGGGCATTGCCGACGTCTTTCCCGTTTCGGCCGAACACGCCACCGGCGTCGACGACTTGCTCGACTTCGTCACCGCGGGGTTTCCCGCGGCGCCCGCCGAGGCCGGTGCGCTCCGGGAGACCATCAAGGTGGCCATCATCGGCCGCCCCAACGTGGGCAAGTCCACCCTGCTGAATGCCCTCGTGGGCGAAGACCGGGCGATCGTTTCCCCCATCGCCGGAACCACCCGCGACGCCGTGGATGAGAGCGTGGTGCGCGACGGGGTGGAATTCGTCTTTATCGATACCGCCGGCATCCGCCGCAAAGGCAAAACCAAGCTTATGGCGGAAAAGCTCAGCGTGGTCATGGCGCGCCGCCAGATTCGCATGGCCCACGTGGTCCTGCTGTTGATCGATGCCACCGAGGGCGTGGTCGGCCTGGAAGCCACCATCGCCGGCTATGCCCACGAGGGCGGACGCGCCCTCATCCTTTGCGTCAACAAATGGGACGCGCGCCCGGAGGGCCTTACCAAGAAGGAAATGGAGCAGCAGATTCGCGATCAGTGCAAATTCCTGGATTATGCCCCCATTCTGTTCCTCTCCGCCCGGACCGGCGCCGGCGTAGACCGGCTGTTCCCCCTGATTCGCGAAGTGTACGAGCAGGCTTCCCTGCGCATTACCACCGGTGAGCTGAACCGTTTCGTGGAGCACTTGCGCTTTGAAGAGCGCAAGATCTACTACATAACCCAGACCTCGATCCGGCCGCCGTCGTTCGTGGTATTCACCGATGGCCGTGGCGACTTGCACTTTTCCCACGAACGCCACCTGCTCAATCAGATCCGCCGCCGGTTCGGTTTTCGCGGCACGCCCATCGTGCTCAAAACACGGGCCAAAGCCAAACGTTGACACGTCCCCGTTTACCCCGAAATTGGGAATTGCCTTTTCCGGAGCGGTAACCGTAGACTAGAAATGCAGTAACAAGAAGGCAACTATCAATGAGAATCGACCTAAGGAGGGCGGCCTGATGTGGAACAAGCGCCGGGACGAGGAGCAACCGAAGCCTTTCTCTCCTCCGGTGATGCCAGCGCCACAGGCGCTGGCCCAAACCCAACCTAAGAAGGAGGCGACAACCGTGGCCGGAATGACCGTGGGACGCAGCGAGTTCGATAAAGTCGGTGGCACCGCCACCATTGGAAAAGCCGTCAAGATCGTCGGCCAGATCCACAGCAAAGAGGACCTGTTCGTGGATGGTGACCTGGAAGGCACGGTGGAGGCTCCGGAGCACAAACTCATCATCGGGCCAAACGGCACCCTGCACGCCACCATCAAGGCCCGCGAGGTGGTGGTTCTGGGGACGATTCAGGGCAACGTCGAGGCCGCCGACAAGATCGAGATCCGCAAAGAAGCCCGTTTAGTGGGCGACATTCGTACGGCGCGCATCGTCATCGAAGATGGCGCCTATTTTAAGGGCAGCATCGATATTGTGAAACCGGAGCCGGCGAAGGCCGCTCCTAAACCCCCGGCCCAGGCCGTCGCGGCGCCCGCTCCCGCTCCCGCTCCGGTAGCCGCCGGAGCCGATACCAAGCGCTAGGTCTTATGGGGGCGGCGCGGTGCTTTTCGACAGGTTGAAAAGCTTTTTTGGCAGGGGGCGGCGAATCTCGCCGGGACCCCTGCCTCAGCCTGCCCTGCCCGGCGGGCGCTCTGGCGCGCGTTCCCAGACTGCCCAGCGGCAGAGCAGCTTGCGTACCAGCCGCGGCCTGGAAGAATTCTTCCACCACATTCGCGAACAAAGCGGCCTGACCATCCTGGATCTGGGCGGCGCCAGCCAGGAAAATGTGAATTTCATTACCAATCTCGGCCATCGCCTCTATTCGGAAGACTTCCTCCATATCCTGGAGGAAACCTTCGGGCTCAACGACAGCGTGGATCAATCCAATCCCGGCCGCATCGACTACTTTCTGCACCAGGCGCTCGATTACGAGGAGGCGCAGTTCGACGGCGTGCTGATCTGGGATTCGCTCGAATATCTGGCGCCCCCGTTGCTGGCCGCCGTCACCGATCGGCTGCGCAAAATCGTCCGCCCCGAGGGCTACATGCTGGCCTTCTTTCACTCCGATGACAAGCAGGAAACCGTGCCGCTCTATACCTTTCGCATCCAGAGCGTCAACACCCTCGAACTGGTGCGCCAGGGCATGCACCGTCCCCCGCAGTTGTTCAATAATCGCAACCTGGAAAAGCTTTTCGGCGGCTTCGATTCGGTTAAGTTCTTCCTCACCCGCGAGCAGTTGCGCGAAGTAATCGTAAAGACGTAACCGAGCCGCGACCCCGGTGGCACAGGCTTTAGCCTGTGAAAGTCCCCTACGGTTGGCGCCGATGCCCGGCCAGGTCCGGCAGGAACTCCCGCGCCAGGTTCAATCCCATCGATCCCAGCAGACTGAATGTCATTTTTCGGCCTGCTGTGGCCGGATCGTGCCAGCTTGGCGGCGCCCACGCTTGCGAAATGGCGCTCGCCCCGACGATGCCTAAAAAATTGGCTGCGTAAAAGACGTGATCGCCGCCCTGGCTCCGCGTATTGAACACCGACGCCACGGCGTGCGCCGCGCGGGGCATCACGCCGTGCTTGGTGGAACGTATATACCGCGTGTCTTCATGAAATAGCGCCGCCAGCCCGAAGGTCATGCCCTGGCGCACGGCGTTATATCCCATATCGTTGCCGAAGCGCGCGGCGTAACCGGAAGCCCCCTGGCCCCATTCCCGCGGGCTGTTCAGCGACTGGCCGATACCCGCCGATAGCGCCTCCCCGGCCAGCGGTTCCGGTCCCATGATGCGGAGCAGAAGCCGGTGCAAGCGCGGGCGCATCTCCACCGGCTTTTCCGCCGGTTGCGTCTGTGCGCCAGCGATGCCCGCGCAACCGATCCAGACTACCGCTCCGAAAATGTACCACCGCCTCAAGAGATCCATCGGCGTTTTCGGCGCGCGCCATCAGCCTTTGTGCGAAAAAGCGCGAATTTGCCGCTCATGAGGCTTTACCCACGCCGCGTTCCACTGGCAGATTGTCCGCTTCTTGTATGATGGCGCCCGGAGCGCGCGGGTTGCGGAACTCCGGCAAGCCACGCAGCCGTTTCCACCCCTCATCCGCCTACCGGACTGGCAGGCTGTGGCTCGCGGCGCACCAGCCGCGGCTGCGCTTTCCAGAAGATCAGTGCCAGCGCGATCGTCACAGCTTGTATCGCGGCCACGTTCAGCACACACGCCAGCCACCCGCCGCGATTCCAGAAATAGCCCGGCAACGCCGCGCCCAGGCTGCCGCCCACGTAGTAGAACATGGCGTAGAGTCCCACCGCCGCCGCCCGCGCTTCCCGCGCCACCGTGCCCACGTAGCTCGAAGCCGCCGAATGGGCGATAAAAACTCCTGAGCAGCACAGCGCCAGCCCCGCCAGCACCGCCGGCAGGTGGTGGATCAGCGTCAGCGCCATTCCGATCATCCCCCCTCCGAACGCCGCCACCAGCGTCCAGCGATGGCCCAGGCTGTCGATCGCGCGCCCGCCCACCGGCGTGATCGCCGCGCCCACCAGGTAGACCGTGAACAACAGGCCCAACGCCGTCGTGCCCAGTCCAAAGGGAGGCGCCGCCAAATAAAAATTGACGTAGGTGAAGGTGGCGATCAGCGTAAACAACACCCCGAATCCCACCGCGTAGGTCGCCAGCAGCCGCGGATTCGCCAGGTGCCCCATCATCCCCCGGATCGTGGCCTTCGCCACCTGCCGCGCCGCCGCCGGCCGCGTACTGTGCTGGCTGTCGGGCGGCATCCAGATCGCCATCGCCAGCGCGCACCCTCCATCCAGAATTGCCAGCACCACGAACGACCAGCGCCAGGCAAAGTGCGCCGCCACCAGCGCCGCCACCATGCGGCCGCTGAATCCGCCGATCACCGTTCCGGCCACGTATGCCGACATGGCCGCGCCCACCCCCTCCTTCCACTCTTCGTTGATGTAGGCGATGGTCACGGCGAAGATGCCGGGCGTGAAGACGCCTTGCCAGAATCGCCAAAACAGGAGTTGGTCCAGGCTTCCGGCCGCCCCCGCCAGCACGGTCGGCGCCGCCAGCAGGAAAGCCGACCACACGATCACACGCTTGCGCCCGAACCGGTCCGCCGCCGCCCCCGCAAATGGAGCCGCCAAAGCCACCGCCAGCGTCGACGCCGTCACGATCAGGCTCACCGCCGCCGCCGAAGCCCCAAACTCGCGCGCCAGCAGCGGCAACAGCGGCTGCGGCGCGTACAGCGTCACAAACGCGCAAAACCCCGCGAATACTACCGATGCCGTCCGTGTTCTCGATTGTTTCCGCGCCTCCGCCAGCGAGTGCGGCAGACCAACCGGCGCGCCGTTCCCCATGTAGCTCTTATTATGGCGAATTGCGCAGCGGGCGGAATCCTCGCGCCATGCGATGCCGGGGGATGCGCCTGCCTGGCCTTTAATGAACGAATCCGGGAATTCACTCTATTGGAAGAAGCGATAGCCGCCGATTTGCTATCTTGATAGGTTGGCTCCTGCAGCATGCCTTTCCATATACAGCCTTTACGAGAGTTTCTGGTCCGGCCGGTTCTTCCCGCCGCTCTGGCTCGCATGAGCGAGTTGGCGCACAACATCCTATGGAGTTGGGAACCGATCGTGCGCGCGGTCTTCCGCCGCCTGGACCCGGCGCTATGGCGCGACTGCGGCTACAACCCGGTGCTGATGCTCGGAAGAGTTTCTCAGGCTACGCTCGAAAAGGCCGCCGTGGATCCCCGCTACCTGGCGCTGTACCGCATGGCGTGCGAAGCCTACGATGCCCGCGCGCACACGGGCGATCCGGCGGCCGATGGAAAACTGATCGCCTATTTCTCGGCGGAATATGGCCTCACCGAGTGTTTACCGGTCTATTCGGGAGGCCTTGGAATCCTCTCGGGCGATCACCTCAAGTCCTCGAGCGACCAGGATTATCCGCTCGTCGGCCTCGGCCTGCTCTACCAGCAAGGGTATTTCCGGCAATATCTCAACCCCGACGGCTGGCAGCAGGAGCGGTACCCGATGAACGATTTCTACACCCTTCCGGTGGCGCCGGTGAAGGACGCGGCGGGCAAGGACCTCCGCGTCGCCGTGAACCTGCCCACTGGGGACGTGTACGCGCACGTCTGGAAGATCGGCGTGGGGAGGATCACGCTGTTCCTGCTCGATACCAACATTCCGGAAAACGTTTTGCCGCAGGATCGCAACATCACCGATTCCCTCTACGGCGGCGACAACGATACCCGCATCCGCCAGGAAATCGTTTTGGGGATTGGCGGCACCAGGGCGCTGGAGGCGATGGGGTTGCAGCCTACCGTCTTCCATATGAACGAAGGGCACTCCGCGTTTCTGGCGCTGGAGCGGATCCGGGTCTATATGAAAGAACACAAGCTCAGCTTCGAGGAGGCCGTGGAGGCGACCCGGGCGAGCAACGTGTTCACCACCCATACGCCGGTGCCGGCCGGAATCGATCTGTTCGATCCGGGCATGATGTATCACTATTTTTCGGGTTACTGCGCCGACGTCGGCGTCGATTTTCAGCAGTTGATGGGGCTGGGGCGCCGCAATCCGTTCGACCGCGACGAACGCTTCTCGATGGCGGTGCTGGCGCTCAACACTTCGTCCTATCGCAATGCCGTCAGCCGCCTGCACCGGGACGTATCGCAGGAAATGTTCCACGACCTGTGGGCGCAGTTGCCGGTTTGGGAAGTGCCGATTACTTCGGTGACCAACGGGGTGCACCTGCCGAGTTGGCTCAACGGCGATTTCGCGGGCCTCTACGATCAGTACCTTGAGCCGGACTGGAGGGAGCGCTTCAACGATCCCTCGATCTGGGAGCAGGTGGTGGACATACCGGACGAGGAACTGTTCGAGGCGCACCGCCGGCGCAAGCGCCGGCTGGTGAATTTTGTGCGCGGGCGGCAGCAGATCTCGGCGTTGCGGCGCAAGGCTTCGGCCGGCGAGCTGCGGCGCTCCGGCGAGGTGCTCGATCCCAACGCATTCACCATCGGTTTCGCGCGCCGTTTCGCCACCTACAAGCGGGCCACGCTTCTGTTTCGCGACGTGGAGCGTCTAAAAAAAATTCTGATGAACAAGGACATGCCGGTGCAAGTCGTGATCGCCGGCAAGGCCCATCCCAAAGACCAGCCCGGCAAGGCGTTTATCCGCGAGATCGTGCAGCTTTCGCGCGATCCGGAATTGTGGAAGCACGTGGTCTTTCTCGAAGACTACGACATGAAGGTCGCCCGCGAGCTGGTTCAAGGCGTGGACCTTTGGCTCAACACGCCGCGCCGCGGCGAAGAGGCCTGCGGAACCAGCGGCATGAAAGCCGCCTGCAACGGTGTGATCAACCTCAGCATCCTCGACGGCTGGTTCGACGAAGCTTACGAACAGTCCGGCAGTTGGGCCATCGGCGAGCGGGAAACGTATTCGGAAGACCAGGATGGGCTGCACGCCAGCGCCATTTATTACCTGCTGGAAACCGAGATTGTGCCCATGTATTACGAGCGCCGCGAGCAGACCCCGCGCGAGTGGGTACGGCGCATGAAACAGTCGCTCCGCTATATCACGCCGCACTTCGACTGCCGCCGCATGGTGCGCGAGTATATGACCGAGATGTACGAGCCGGCGCATCGGCAGCATCTGCGCATGCAGGCGGGAAAGTACGCGCTGGCGCACGATAAAGCGGCGTGGAATGCCAGGGTGCGCGCGGTCTGGGATCGAGTGCGTTTTGTGGAGGCGGCCACGGCGGGTCCCGGGGCCACGCTTTTCAGCGGCGCCGCCGTTCCGGTCCGCGCCGCGATCGATCTGGCGGGCTTGAAGCCGGAAGACGTTCGCGTGGAAGTGGTGTTGGGCCGCGTGGATTCCTCCGGGCATCTGGAAGAAACCGAGGTGCTATTGCTGCCCCCGCTCGATCTCCAGGGAACCGTGGCCACGTTTGGCAATGACATTCTGCCGGAGAGAACCGGCCGGTTGGGCTATGCATTGCGCGTGAGCCCGGATCATTTCGACGATCCGCTCACCCGGCCGTGCAGCAATCTGCTCAAATGGAGTACCGTAAGTTAACTTTTCGCAATAGACCGAAGGAAAGGGGATGCAATTGACCCCCATTCCATGGTACATATTGGTTTCGAGCGCTTGGCGGGTGCTTTTCTGAGAAAGACCCCGCGCCTTGGGCGTTCCCGCTGTTCCCACAGTCACCTCAATTCCCCGCGACCGGTCCTCGCGCGGAATCGGTGGCATTTTCAGCCAGGCGCCATTCGGAACCGTACCGGAAGAGCATTCGAACCATCGGTGCTGTAGCAAGAACGATTCCTTCACAAACGGAGTTTTTTCCTCCATGGATAGCGACCGCAAGTACAAACAGCCGGGGTACATGGACTCGGACCGCGATTCTCGCGGTCCGCGCGAGGACCGGCCTAAGCCGCAGGGCCCGCGTCCGCCCATCGATATTACCGGGCCGCGGCTTCCCCGCCTGGTGCAGCATGTGGCAGCATCACGCTGTTACAACTGTTCCACCACCCTGCCGCCGGATACCAGTTTCAGCGGCAATTGTCCCAAGTGCAACGCGGAGTTGCACTGCTGCAAACAATGCACGCATTTCGAGCCCTCCACGCGTTTCCAGTGCTTGAAACCGATCCCCCTGCGGATTCCGGTGAAGGACAAGGCCAACGATTGCACCCTGTTCCTGCCCAGGGTGACGGTTGCGCGCGAGGGCACCTCGAACGGTTCGGGGAACGCTGGACCACAGGGCCCGGCCGGTGGGCCGCCGGTGCCTCGCAACCCGGAAGACGCTCGCAGCGCATTCGATAGGCTGTTCAAGAAGATCTGAACCGCCGTCCGGCGCGGCAACCGGCGTTTTGCCCGCGGTCGTGGGAACTTTCTGCCGAGATTCGCGAGGGCGGCGCGCCGCGGGAAACCGAGCCGCGCGCCGCGCGCTGTTCGGAGTGGAGACGATGGGATGAGTTTTCGGGGCGGGTGCGTTTCCTCACGGATTTGCCCGGACTGTTCGGCGCCGTTCCGGCGCGGCGAGCCGCCAAGTTAGACCCCGTGCACGCTTTTGAAACTGACTGCGTAACCGATGGTCCGGGAATGTGATGTCAATCCACAAGTATCATGGGTGAATGCGCCGTTACCTGGCTCTTCCTCTATTCTTAACGGTGTTGCATGTCGCGCGCCCACTTCGCCCGGCCGCTGGGCCGCGCGCGGCCGCCTTGCTGCTAAAATCAGCCTGAAATGAGCATTGTAGCGGGCGTTGATTTCGGAACCCTGAATGTGCGCGCTTCCATCTTCGATAGCGCGCGCGGGCGCCTGGGCGCGGGCGTGGCGGAGTATCCGCTCCTGCGCAAGCCGGACGACCCGGACTTTGCCACGCAAAGCCACGCCGACCACATGCGGGCGCTGGCGGAAGCCATGCGGAGCGCCATCGCGGAGGCTGGCATCGATGGCCATGCCGTGGAGGCGCTGGCGCTCGACACCACCGGCTCCAGCGTGATTCCGGTGGATGGCACGCTGACGCCCATCGACGATTACTATCTCTGGTGCGACCACCGTGCCTGGAAGGAAGCCGCGGAAATTACCGCCGCGGCGCATGCCCGGCGCCTGGCGGCCATCGATTGGTGCGGCGGCACGTATTCTTCCGAGTGGGGTTTCTCGAAGCTGCTGCACTGGCTGCGCCACAACCCGGAAAAGCGCGAGCGCTTCGCCACCGCGCTGGAGCATTGCGACATGGTGGCGGCGGTGCTGTGCGGCGTCTCCGATCCAGCCGCGGTTTCGCGCAGCATCTGTGCCATGGGCCATAAGTGGATGTGGAACTCTTCGCTGGGCGGCTTTCCCCCGGAGGAGTTTCTGGCCGCGGTCGATCCTTTGCTCGCCGGCGTGCGGCGGAAACTCGACGGCCATTACCGCACCAGCGACAAAATCGCCGGCTATCTTGACGCGGAATGGGCGGCCAAGCTGGGCTTGCGCGCCGGCATTCCAATTCCGACCGGTGCTTTCGACGCCCATTGGGACGCTATCGGCGCCGGCGTGCGGCTGGGCGACGTAGTGAACGTGGTGGGCACCTCCACCTGCATCATGGCCATCAGCGACGAAGCGCAACTGGTCCCCGGCGTCTGCGGCGTGGTTCCGGGCTCGATCGATCCGGCACGCACGGGAATCGAAGCCGGGCTTTCGGCCACCGGAGATATCTTCGATGCCGTGGCGCGCCGGGCCGGAACCACGGCGGCCAAGCTTTCCGAGGGCTTGGAAAGCTTTCGCGCCGGCCAGACCGGCCTGTTGCGGTTGACCTGGGACAACGGCGACCGCACCGTGCTGGTGAATCCGGAGCTGAGCGGCGTGACGCTGGGCTGGCGGCTCACCCACACCGCCCAGGACGAATTGTTCGCCGCCATCGAGGGCACGGCCTTTCACACCCGCGTGATTCTGGAGCGGATGGAGGAGCACGGCGTACCCGTGCGGCGCGTCATCAACGGCGGCGGTATTCCGCGCAAGAACCAGGTGCTCAACCAGGTGTACGCCAACGTGCTGGGGAAACCGATTCTGGTGCCGGCGGGGGACGTCACCAGCCTTGGCTCGGCCATCTTCGCGTTCCTGGCCGCGGGCGCGTTTCCCTCGGTCGAGGCGGCGCAATCGGCGCTATGCCCGCCCTTCCGCACCATCGAACCGGAACCGGCAGCGGTCGAAACCTATCGGGAGATCTACCCGCTCTACCGCAAGCTATATTTCTCTTTGGGACAGCGCCAATCTGAAGCGGTCGAGATCGGCGCCGTATTGCCCGAATTGCGCCGCATCGCGGCGGCGGCCAGAATGGGGAAGTGATGCTGGAAAAATTGCGGGAAGAAGTTCTCGAAGCCAATCTCGAATTGGTGCGGCGCGGCCTGGTGATCTTCACCTTCGGCAATGCCAGCGGCTTGGCGCGGGAGGAACGCCTGTGCGTGATCAAGCCCAGCGGCGTGCCGTACGACAAGATGAAACCGGCGGACATGGTGATTACCGATCTCGACGGCCGCGTCGTGGAAGGGTTGCTGCGGCCGTCGTCGGATCTGGAGACTCATGTGGCGCTGTACCGCGCCTTCGCGGACATCGGCGGGGTGGTTCACACCCACTCGCGCCACGCTACGGCATGGGCGCAAGCGGGCCGGGAGATCCCCTGCTTCGGCACCACCCACGCGGATTACTTTCACGGCCCAATACCGGTCTCGGCCCCGCTCACCGCCGAAGAAATCGATGCCGGCTACGAGGCCAAAACCGGCGTAGCCATCATCCGCCGCCTCGGCGGCGCGAAGCCGCTCGATTGTCCCGCCATGCTGGTGCATGGCCACGCCCCCTTCGCCTGGGGCAAGGATGTGGCCGACGCCGCCCACAACGCCATCATCGTGGAAGAGTTGGCCGCGATGGCGCTGGAGACGATCATTATCAACCCCAGCGCGCAACCGATTTCCCTCGCCCAGCGCGATAAGCATTTCTTCCGCAAACACGGACCTACGGCTACTTACGGGCAGGCGAAATAGAACCAGAGGTTTGCCGGTCCCTGGAACAATTCTCCGCGGGGGCAAAGGGCCAAGCGACTCGGCAATTCCAAGAAAAGGTCCGGCTATTGGAGCGCGCGATTCGTCAACAGCATCTTGCCGCCGCTCTCTTTCACTACTACCAGGGCTTGGCGGCCCACCAGGTTTTCCAGGCGGGGGCGGGCGGAATCGTCGGCGACGATGTAAGAGCGCTCGGGGCGTTGCCACTTCTGCTTCCATTCCTGGTCGGTCAGGAAGACATTGGGGGCGCCGGGGGCATAGGAGCCGTAGACCAGGTTATTGAAACGGCCATTCAGCAGCCAGGCGGTGCGGTTGGTGTAGAAGAAGACCGACGAAAAGGTGTAGTAGTGGTGGTCGATCACCAGTTCGCCGGGCGGCGAATCGATCAGGGCTTGGGCCAACGGGCGCGACGACAGATACGGGTCGAACGTCACCATGGCCAGGCGCGCGGCGTGAAAGAACACCACCATCATGAGCGCGGCTGCCCAGAA
Source organism: Bryobacteraceae bacterium (assembly GCA_052325345.1). Classification (GTDB taxonomy): domain Bacteria; phylum Acidobacteriota; class Terriglobia; order Bryobacterales; family Bryobacteraceae; genus JBEKYD01. The sequence goes on along the minus strand of JBKQVG010000089.1, from coordinate 16,165 downwards.
TGCGCGCGCGCCGCCCCGAAGCGTCCCGATTGCCCCGATCAGAAATGCGGCCGCGGCCACGGCCAGGGGCAGGCGGAGATAGGCGAACGAAGCGATGGTCAGGTCTTCCATGTGGCCCAACGAGAGCGTGTACGCCTGGGGATTGTGCGAAAGGGCTTGTGAGATATCGCCGGGCGCGGGGATGCCGCGCACCATCCAGATCAGCGCCAGGCAGGCGATGGCCGCCGCCGCCGCGATCGCCGTGAGCACGCGCGTGCCGCCTCGAATCCACGGGCCGCCCGCCGCCATGGCCGAGCCCAGCAACAGCGCCAGCGCCGGATAGCAGGGCATCGAATAGTATTCCTGGGTGGTGGAAAAGGTGAAGAACACCAGCACGAATCCGGTCCAGCAAAGGGCCAGCAGGCGGGTGCGGGCGGCGCGATCCACCGGCCGGAAGCTCAGCTTAACGATTGCCGGGAAATATAAGCTCCACGGGAACAGCCAGAGGAGGTGAAAGAGCCAGAAATACAGCCGCGGCACGGTATTGTAATCGCGCGGGGAGCGCAGATTCAGGAATCGCAGCACCTGCTCGTTCATGAAATAGAACCACAGGAAGCCGTGATATTGGCCGGGGATGCTTTGCCAGGCGAAATCGAAATACGGCGGGTTGCGCAGCGTGGCCAGCACGTGCCAGGGCGCGGCGATAGCGAGGACCACCACTGTGCCGCCGAGCGGGCACAGGCGCCGCCAGGTTCTTCGGGCGAAAAACTGGCCGGTAAACAGCAGATACCATCCGCCGCCGGCCAGCGGGAAAAGCAGGCCCACCAGGCTCTTGAGCAGCAGCCCCGTGCCCAGGCCGGCGGCCAGCACGAAGGCCCATAGACGCGGCCGCGGCTCGTCCTCGTCCAGCGCGCGCAGAAACGCCCACATGGCGAGGGTGATGGTGGCCGTCAGCATGACGTCCGGAATCTGGATGCGGGTGAACAGGAACAGGCCAATCGAGGTGCCGACGGCGAGGCCCGAGTAGAGCGCGGCGCGGCTTCCCTGCTTGCCGCCGCCGAACGCCCAGCGGGCAAACGCCGCCGTCAGCCATGCCAGGCCCACCGCCGAAAGCGCCACCGGCAGCCGCGCCACCCAGTCGAAAGGCCCGAGGATGCGGAAGAAGATGGCGATGAGCCAGTAGATGAGGGGCGCCTTTTCGAGATACGCTATGCCATCGAGGCGCGCCGTGACCCAATCGCCCGAGGTGAGCATGTTGCGCGCGATCTGGGCCTGCACGGCGTCGACGTCGTCCTGGAGAGAGGGCGGAGAAACGATGCACCCCAGGTAGATCGCCGCGACGACGAGCACCACGGCGAGATAGATAGACGTCCGGCTGGCGGAGCCGGCGGGCGAAGGCGAAATGCGGGGAAGCAAAACTCAACTCTAGCACTTCAAGCCGCCCGTGGTTCCTGCGACAATATAAGGACATGTCTCACAGCGTGCTCACCGCCGTGGCGCTTGGCGTCGCGGCCATTCCGGCGATTTATTACCTGCTTGTGCTGTACAGCGGCGGGCGGTACTTCCGCGCGGCGGCGAGGCGAATGGCGGCGTTGCCCCACGATTTCACGCCGCCGGTGAGCAACGTGAAGCCCATTCGCGGCCTGGATCCGGACGCCTACGAGAACTTCGCCAGCCTTTGCCGCCAGGACTACCCCGATTACGAGATCCTGTTCTGCGTGGACGACCGCGAGGACCCGGTGATTGCGGCCATCGAGAAGTTGCGGTGCGATTTTCCCGGCCGCGAAATTCGCGTCCTGTTCGGTTCGGGGCGTGCCGCGGCCAACGACAAGGTAGCCAAGTTGGCGCGCCTGGTGAGCGAAGCGCGGCACGAGCACATAGTCATCAGCGACAGCGACGTGCGCGTGCGCCCCGATTACCTGCGCCGCGTGGTGGCGCCGCTGGCCGATCCGAAGGTCGGCGCGGTGACGTGCTTTTACACGTCCATTGAAGAGAAGGGATTCGCGGACCGCCTGCAGTCGGTGGGCATGCTTTCCGATTTCTACGCCGGCATCGTGGTGGCCTGGCAACTGGACGGGGTGAAGTTCGCGCTGGGCCCGACCATTGCGACCACCCGCCGCCACCTGGAAGGTTTCGGCGGCTATGCGGCCATCGAGAACCGGCCCGCCGACGATCTATTGGTGGGCCGCCTGATCGCCGAGCAGGGTCTGGATGTGGAGTTGCTGCCCTACACGGTGGACACCGTGGCCGACTATCGCTCCATGCGCGACCTGATGGTCAAGCGCCTGCGATGGATCGTGGTGATGCGTCATATGCGCCCCTGGGGCCACTTCGGCCTGCTGTTTACCCAAGGGCTGCCCTGGGCGCTGGTGGCCGTGGCCATCCATCCCACGGCGGCCGTGGCCGCGGCCTATCTGGGAGTCTACTTCGCCTTGCGCGCCCTGATGACAGTCTTGATCGGCGTCTGGGGATTGAAACAGCGGGGCGTACTCGGAAAGCTGCCGCTCATCCCGCTGTGGGACGCGGCGGCATTCGCGATCTGGGTGACCAGTTTCGCCCGCCGGAGCATCCGCTGGCGCGGCGCCGATTACTATATCCGCAACGGAACGCTGGTGCCGGCCGGCGACGCACCGGCCGCAAGCGTAGTCTCGAACTAGCCAAGGGCTTCGCGCTCGATATCCATGCGGGATATGGGAATCGAGGAAGCCGGGAGACGGAATGGCCCCGGCAACGTACGTAGGTCACCCGGCTTACTGGGCAACGAAGTAAGGGATGAAAGCTAGCGGTTTTCCTCGAGGTGTTTCAGGCGCGCGTCCATAACCTGCTCCACGCGCAGCAACCTCTCCGTGAGCAGAGCCTCCATGTCGCTGAAACGCCGATCCACGGCGTCGAAACGCCGATCCACGTCGCGAAAGCGTGCATCCATGTAAGCTCTCAGGTCGCTCAGACGGCTGTTATTTACCAGGATTCCGATCAGTACGGCGAGCGTCGGAATACTGACCGCCAAAAGCGTCTGGGTGGCATCGGCCATGACTTCATTGTAGCCCGGCTCATTCGTGCCTTAGGGCGCGCATGGGGTCGAGCGATGCGGCCCGGCGCGCGGGCAGGAAGGCGGCGGCGAGTCCGGTGAGCGCGAGCGCCACGAAAGTGAGCACAAACGCCTGCGGATCGGACGGCCGGTATAACCTGTTTCGGACCGTCCGGCAAATTGAGTCGCGATAGACAGACCAGCGCGCCAGCAACACTCCGTCGATGGCGTTGTTATGATGAAGGCGAGATGTCACAGCAAGCCAGCCCGGATAACTCCCTCGTCCGGCGATGGGTGGAGACGTGGCGCCGCGCGGGCGAGGAACTGGAGCGGCTTCGCCGAACCGAGATCGAGTCCATCGACACACGAGAGGCTGTCCGGCAGATTTTCGGAGGGGAGGCCGTCGCCGCGCCGGCCCCATCGCCAACCTCGGGGCTGGTCGAGCAGCAGGCGTGGTTCGCGCGGATCGAGCGGTCCCGCCACGAAACATGAGCGCACTATTCGACGCAGCGCGCGACCTTCAAACGTTCCTCGAGACACGCGGCTGGCGGTTCTGTTTCATCGGCGGGATCGCGGTGCTGCGGTGGGGCGAGCCGCGATTCACGCGGGACGTTGACGTCACGCTGCTCTGTCCGTTCGGAGGCGAAGACGAGGTGTCCGCGCCGCTGCTGGACTCCGGGTATCGGGGGCGGATCTCGGATGCCCGGGAGTTTGCCCGTCGAAATCGAGTCCTGCTCCTGCAATCGCCCGGCGGCGTTCCGATCGACATCGCGTTGGCGGCTCTTCCGTATGAAGAAGGCGTGGTCGAACGGTCCAGCTTATTCGAATTCGAGGCTGGGTCCGCCTTGCGAACCTGCTCGGCGGAGGATCTGATGATTCTTAAGCTCTTCGCGTTCCGGCCACGCGATGTGCTCGATGCGGAGACGGTGGTAATCCGCCAGCGCGCCGCCCTGGACTGGCGGTATATCATGACGAATCTGGGACCGTTGGCCGAGGGGAAAGGCCAGCCGGAGATCGTGGCGACCTTGGAGAAGCTGCGGCGGGCGCGGTAATCCCGTCCGCTGCGCCAAGCGGCCGAACGGGCGCGATATTCGCCGCTCGGTCGGGCTCTACGTTCGAAACCATCGTGTCGCCCCGCAGCTAGGCCCATCCTGAAACCCTTCCGTAATTACCCGTTCATTCGATCGAAACATTCCCTTGCTATGTTCGTGGTTCCCCATGAATACGCGTACCTTCTCGTTTCTATCCCTGTTCCTTTTTCCGCTGTTGCTGGCGGCTCAGAACGACACCGCGGTGCTGTCGGGTCGTGTCGTCGACCCCTCGGGTTTAGGCGTGCCCAATGCGCAGGTGCGCGTCACCCGGCAATCCACCGGCGCGGCGCGGGAGGTCCTGGCTGCCACCGATGGCTCCTATCGGTTCGAACTGCTCGACCCCGGCGACTACGACGTGCGCGTAACCGCGCCCGGCTTCAAGACTTTCGAAGATACCGGCATTCACCTGCAAGTGGCCCAATCGTCGCAGTTCAACGTGGCCCTGGCGGTGGGCGCCACTACGGAATCCGTCATGGTCCAGGCCGACGTCTCCCCGCTCGAAGCCGACAGCGTCGGCCAAGGCACGGTAGTAAGCCAGGAGAAGGTCAAGGCCCTGCCCCTCAACGGCCGCCAGTTTCTCCAGTTGGCCCTGCTTTCGCCCAACGTGAATTCGGGCGGCCTCGCGGTGCAGCAGAATGCCATCCGCCAGGGCGAAGTGGCCGGCCTGAGCGTCGCGGGCATGCGCACCAACGATTCCGCCTATCTGCTCGACGGCGTCATCAACACCGATCCCGATTACAACGCTCTCAACTACGTCCCCATCGTCGACACCATCGCCGAATTCCAGGTTCAGGTAGCGCAATACAGCGCCGAATACGGCCGCGCTTCGGGAGGACAGATCAATGTGATGACCCAATCCGGAACCAACGACTGGCACGCTTCGGGCTGGGAATTCCTGCGCAACAACGTTCTGGATTCGCGGCCCTTCAACCTGACTACCCAGAGCGAAGTCCCCAAGTTCCAGCGCAACCAGTTCGGCGGCCTCATCGGCGGCCCCGTCCTCAGGAACAAGCTGTTCGCCTTCTTCAGCTATGAAGGCCTCCGCACTCGCCAGGCCGCCGCCAACCTCACCACTATCTCTACCCCCGACGCGCTCCAGCGCACCGGCAACTTCAGCGAAGAGATCGGCACCACGGCGATCTACGACCCCACCAGTTCCCTGGTCAATGGCCTGCGCACCCCGTTCCCCGGAAACATCATTCCCTCCACCCGCATCAACCCATCCGTTTCGACGGCCATGAATGTGCTGCCGCTGCCCAACCTGCCGGGCAATCTGTACATCAACTCGTCCGACGTTTTATTGCAGAACTACGGCAACTACTCCGGCCGCGGCGATTACCAGATCGCGGACAGCCTCAAGCTGTTCGCCCGCTACTCCGGCGCCGGGGAGAATGCCTCCATCCCCGTCGTGCTGCCCGGCCGCGCCAACCTGGATAATGCCGCCCCGCGCAACGTGGCCGTGGGACTGACCAAGGTGATATCGGCCGACAAGGTGAACGACCTGCGGGTTGGGTTCAACCGGCTGAACTTCCTGTACGGCCTGCCGGAACTGGACTTCGGCGTGGATGGCCAGCAGACCGAGCTGCCCAATTTTATCGTCGGCTCACTGAACTTCGGCGGCTCCGGGCCCTATAACGCCACCGGCCAGGGAGGCGTCGCCCGCGCCCGCGATAACACCTATCAGATCTGGGACGTCTTCGCCTGGCTGCACGGCCGCCACTCGCTCAAGTTCGGCGGCGAGTTCGACGACTTTCAATATGTCCGCTACGAATACGCCGATCCGCTGGGCTCGATGACTTTCACCAACGGTTACACCGATGCCACCGCCGCCGCGCCCAAAACCGGCGATCACAGCGGCGACGCTCTGGCTACCGCGCTTCTGGGGATGCCCACCACGGCCACCCGCACCCTCGGCGGCAACCGCATCGACGGCCGCCAGAAAAACGCCGCGGCTTTCGCCCAGGACGACATCCGGCTGGCCCAAAACCTCACCATCAACGCCGGCCTGCGCTGGGAAGTCTCGCCGCCGCTCTACGATATCAACCACCAGATGAGCAGCATCGATTTCAGCACCGCGCCCACCCCCGCCGCCATCTTCGCCGCCGGCCAGCAGGGCATCTACAGCCCCAAACTTTTCGTGTGCGGCACCGATGGCTACCCGCGCGGCTGCGCCTACACCAATTGGCACAACCTGAGCCCACGGCTGGGCTTCGCCTGGTCGGTGGATCCCAAGACGGTGGTTCGCGTCGGCGCCGGCATCTATTACGGCGCCCAGGACGACAACACCCTCCTCAAACTGGCCCAGACCCTGCCCACCACTTATGCTCAAACCCTCACGTTCAACGCCTACGTGCCGCAAAACCCGGGTTTGAACGTCTTCACCTCGGCCGTCGTGGGCAGCCAGTCCATCCAGGCCGCCTCCATCGACCCGCACCAGGGCACGCCCTATTCGCCGCAGTGGAGCGTCAACATCCAGCGCACCATCGCGCCCCAGACCGTGCTCGAAGTGGGCTACCTGGGCGACGCCGGCATTCACCTGGAGCAGAACGTCCAGGTTAACAATTCGCTGCCGGGAACCGCCGTCAAGCGGCCTTACTATGGCCTCAGCCTTGACGGGCCGGTACAGTCCTCCCTGGCCTTCCCTATCACCAGCGCCACCGTGCCCGTCACCACCATCAATTATTTCCCGCATTCGGCGCAGAGCAATTACCATGCCCTCAGCGCGCGCATCGAACGCCGTTTTCATACCGGTTTCTCGCTGCTCAACTCCTTCACCTGGTCGAAAGCCATCTCCAACGCGCCCCAATACCGCAACGACGGCGGCGCCTCCGGCAGCGAAAACTCGCCCCCGCAGGACTCCTTCGACCTGGCCGCCGACCGTAGCCTGGCCTACTTCAACGCCAAGTTCCGCTGGGTAACCACCGGGGTGCTCGACCTGCCATTCGGCAAAGGCCACCATCTGCTGAGCCATGGCGCCGGCGCCGCGGCCTTGGGCGGATGGCAGGTTTCCGGCGTCCTGCAACTGCAGAGCGGCTTCCCCTTCACCATCGATTACCAGGGCGACCCGATCAACATCGGCGGCGGCAGCGGCGGCATCCTGGTCCGCCCCAACTACGCGCTCAACGCCGACGGTTCCCCCGTCAATCCCAACCTGCCCGGCAACCGGCGCTCCACCTCCGAGTGGTTCAACACCGCGGCCTTCGTGCAGCCCATCGCCGCTTTCGGCAACGTCGGCCGCAATACCGTTTTCGGCGCCCCGCTCTACAACCTGGATGCCACCGTCGCGCGCACCTTTCACCCCGTCGAAAAGGCCTGGGTACAGTTCCGCGCCGAGTTCTTCAACGTGGCCAATCATCCCAACTACAGCCTGATCGGCCGCCTGGTAAACGTGAATACTTTCGGAATTGTGCAGAGCCAACTGCCGCCGCGCCAGATCCAGTTCGGAGTCAAGCTCGGTTTCTAGCCTATGCGAGAGTGCACAAGAATGCACAATGCCGTGGGTGAGGCGGGTTGGTCACCCACACGCATGGGCGCCCAATACTGCACAAAAATGCACAAACCGCAACCATCGGGGCGCCGCTGTTCCTCCCGCCACCAGAATAGAACAGCGTCAAGAAGATGTTGCACGAAGTCTTTTGTTTTCTATCACAAGATCGTTGTGACCGGTGTTGCCGTGAACACGGCATGCAGCCAACGGCGTTCTCGAAAACGCGCTCTGAGCAATCCGGAGAATGACCCGGTTGGAGCACCACCCGTGGAGCCGAGATTGGGAATAGCGTTCCTGCCGCTGCCCTTGGGCCAACGCCGCGAAAAGACAATCCACTGCAACGCCCTCGACCGCGTGGCCCGATGAACACTTTTCTGCGTAAGTGTATGTAAACTCTCACACGAGATTTCCTCCCCGCGCATCTATATAAATGGACGGGCTTGAAGCCAGGGCCCTCCAAGGACGTGCGAGATGATCCGTTACGCATGGAAGTGCTTACAGCGGCCGGTCTTGGCGGCAGCCGTCGCCGCGTTCACCCTGGGAGTTTATCTGCCCGTTCAAGCGCAGGAACCCCAGCCGGCCAGTGTGCCCGCCGCACCGGCGCAAATGCTGACGGCCGATCAACTGAGCGACCTGGCCGCTCCCATTGCCCTGTACCCGGATCCGCTGCTGACGCAGATCCTGGTGGCTTCTACCTATCCTCTGGAGCTAGTCGAAGCCCAGCAATGGCTCGAGGCAAATAAGAACTTGAGCGGCGCCCAGCTCATGAACGCCGCCCGGCAGCAGAATTGGGACCCCAGCGTACAGGCGCTGGTTGCTTTCCCGGACGTGCTGGCCAGGTTGAACCAGGACGTTCAATGGACCACGGCTCTCGGTAACGCTTTCCTCGCCCAACAGGCCGACGTTATGAACGCCGTGCAGACCTTGCGTGAACGGGCCGAAGCCAACGGCAAACTACGTTCCACTCCGCAGGAAACCGTATCCACGGAAACCCAGGGCGGCCAATCCGCCATCGTCATTCAACCGGCCGATCCCCAAGTGATCTACGTGCCGGTCTATGACCCCATGGCCATCTGGGGCCCGCCGGTTTGGGGCGTCTATCCCCCACTCTTTTATCCGTCGTTTGGATTCGGATGGGGCCCTGGCATCGATATCGGCCTCTGCTTCGGCGGCTGGGGTTGGGGCGGCTGGGGTTGGGGCGGCTGGGGTTGGGGCTGGGGACCCTCCTGGTTCGGTCATAGCGTGTTCGTCAACGGCGCCTTTTTCAACCGTTATGGATTCCATGGCGGATTCGGCCGCGGATTCGGACGAGAGGTTTGGGCACATGACCCCGGCCATCGGCTCGGTGTAGCCTATCCGAACCGGCAGCTTGCCGGACGGTTCGGAGCCGCTTCCATGGCTGGCAGGGCGAATATGTCCAGGGGATATGCGAGAAGCTATGCGGCGGGCCGGGGTATCGGGAGCTACGGCGGCCGCAACTCCTTTGCCCAATCGTATGGAGGCCGCGGCGCGTACGGATCTTCGCGGGGATACGGCGCAGAATCCACCAGAAGCTACGGCGCCTCCGGTTATCGGAGCTTCGGAGGCAATTCCTTCCAGGGATCCGCCCGCGGCTACCAGGCGCCGCAGCGATCCTACCAGTCCGGGCCGCGCGCGTTCTCTCCCGGCTATAGCCGCGGATTCAGCGGCTTCAGCGGAGGTGGCCGCAGCTTCAGTGGGGGCCGCAGCTTCAGTGGCGGTCGCAGCTTCAGTGGCGGTCGCAGCTTTAGTGGCGGTCGCAGCTTTAGTGGCGGCGGCGGCTTCGGTGGCGGCCATAGCTTCGGCGGTGGCGGCCATAGCTTCGGCGGCGGCGGTCACGGTGGTGGCAGGCGGTAAAGACCGTCGCGGGAGTGGGAGAAGTCGCTCTGTCCGCTTCTCCCATCCCGCGTTGGTGGGGCTGACTCCCTCGTCCGCCCGAAATCCCGCAGTCGCGCCCTTGCACCTCCGGAAACCCCTCTGCGGGTAGGGCTGCCAGCCGCGGCCCGCTCATCAAACCCTTCCCAGCCCGGCCTTCCTTTCTCTCTTCCCCACCCCTCCCCGTTCCCACCACTTTGGCCCCGTGTTACTATTCCGTTTTCAAAACCGGAATCAACCATGAAAGTTTACGAAACCAAGGACCTGCGGAACGTCGGTGTGGTGGGCCACGGCGATTCCGGCAAGACCACGCTCACCGCCGGGTTGCTCTTTACCGCTGGCGCCACCAGCCGGTTGCTGCGCGTCGACGAGGGCAACACGATCACGGATTTCGACGAAGAGGAAATCCAGCGCAAAATCACCATCTCCACCGCCGTGGCCGTGGCGGAGTGGAACAAGACCAAGGTAAACCTTCTCGATACTCCCGGTTACAACATATTCATCAATGACGCGCGCGCTGCCCTGGTGGCCGCTGATTCCGCCCTGGTGCAGGTGGATGGAGTGGCCGGCGTCGAAGTGCAAACCGAAAAGGTTTGGGGATTTGCGGCCGATTTCAAGCTGCCGCGAGCCATCGTCATCAACAAGCTCGACCGCGAGCGCGCCGATTTCGAGCGTGCCCTCTCGAGCGTTCAGGAAACCTTTGGCCGCGCCGCCGTTCCGATTCAAATCCCCATCGGGAAAGAACGCGACTTCAACGGCGTGATCGACCTCATCGGTATGAAGTCCTACACGTATTCAGCCGATGGTGACGGTAAAGGTAAGGAAGGAGACATTCCAGCGGCGTTGGCCGAAGCCGCCAAACAGGCGCACGAAGCCTTGGTGGAGATGGTGGCGGAAGGAAACGACGCTCTGATGGAAGAGTTTTTCGACCAGGGCACTTTGCCGGTGGAGCATATTGTCGAGGGCCTCAACCAGGCGGTGCGGGAGTTGCGCCTGTTTCCCGTGCTGTGCGCTTCGGCGCTGCACAACATCGGCGCCGACCGGATTCTCAATTGCATCGTGGACCATCTGCCCAATCCCGCCGAGCGGCAAGCTGTTGCCGCCATGGTGGATGGGAAGGAATCCACGCGGGCGGTTTCTCCCACCGGCCCTTGCTCCCTGTTCGTTTTTAAAACCGCCGCCGATCCCTTTGCCGGGCGGATCACCTACTTCAAAGTCATTACGGGCGTTCTGAAGAACGATGCGAACCTGTCCAATCTGAACCGCGGCTCGGTAGAGCGCCTGGCCCATCTTTCCATCCCGCTGGGGAAAACTTTGCAGGCGGTCACCGAGCTCAACGCCGGGGACCTTGGCGCCGTGGCCAAGCTCAAAGACACCCTTACTGGGGACAGCTTGGCGGAGAAGGGTGTCAACGTGGTGTACTCTCCGGTGAAGCTGCCGGAACCCTCGATTGCGTTCGCCATTGAAGCCAAATCGCGCAACGACGAAGACCGCATGGGCAACGCTGTACACCGCATCCTGGAGGAAGACCAATCCCTACGTTTCTACCGCGACCCGCAGACTCGGGAATTCCGGCTGGCCGGCGCCGGCCAACAACACGTCGAAATCGTCGTCAGCCGGCTGAAACGGCGCTACGGCGTCGATGTCGCCCTGAAGGCTCCCAAGATCCCCTATCGAGAAACCATCCGGGGCACCGCCGACGTCCAGGGCCGGCACAAGAAGCAGACCGGCGGCCACGGCCAGTTCGGCGATTGCTGGATCCGCATGGAGCCCCTGCCGCGGGGCGGCAAGTTCGTCTTCGAAAACGAGATCTTCGGCGGATCCATTCCCAAGAACTACATCCCCGCCGTGGAAAAAGGCATCGTCGAAGCCGCCGAAAAGGGCTTTCTGGCCGGCTATCCCATGGTCGATTTCAAAGTGACCGTATACGACGGTTCCTACCACGACGTGGATTCCTCCGAGCTGGCCTTCAAACTGGCGGCGCGGAAAGCCTTTAAAGCCGCCATGCTGGAAGCCCGGCCGTCCTTGCTCGAGCCCATCATGAATGTCGAGATCCAGGCGCCGGTGGAATATGCCGGCGACCTGATGGGCGACCTCAACGGCCGCCGCGGCCGCATCTCCGGCATGGAAACCCGCGGCACCACCCAGTTCCTGCGCGCCCAGGTGCCCATGGCGGAAATGCTGAATTATCAAAACGATCTGACCGCCATGACCCAGGGCCGGGCTTCTTTCACCATGGAGTTCGACCATTACGATTTCGTGCCGCAATTACAGGCCGATAAGGTAATTGCCGCCGCCAAGTTGGCCAGTGCGGGACAGGAAGAGGAGGAAGAGTAGCGCCTGCCGCGGGACCGGAATAGTGGAGAAATCGCCGAGCCGGCGGCACATAAAGCATGGGGCCGGAGCCCGGAAGGCTCTAACGAGTGGTTGCAACCGCCATGACAGGTGTTGTAACCTTGAGGTTCGCGTCCAGCCCATTGACGGTAAAAGTAGTTTTGTTTACTTAAGTTTGGAGCGATTGATGAACGGACGTATACTAACGTTCGGGGGTGGTTTCTTGCTCCCCCTGCTCTTTACCGCCACGGCGATGTGCGGCTTTTCGCAGGTGCGTTTTCATACCGGCCTTCTGCCATCCGTGCCCTCCGCCGAACCCTCCGCCGGCCTCGATCCCCCTCCTGCCATCCCGTCCGCTCTTTCCGTGGAAGACGTACCGGTCTTCCTGTTGAGCAATGCGGTCCTCGCCGAACGGAAAACCCTGGACGCCGTCGCCGAGCGTGCCCAACGCGAGTTTGAAGCCGGCCGGCGGGCTTACCAGGCTAACGATATGTCCGGCGCGCGGCAGGCGTTCGACTCCGCTGTGGATTTGATGCTGGAAGCCTCGGCTTTGGATTCAGTCGACGCCGTGGCTTTTGAACAAAAGCTGGAAACCCTGGTGGACGCGATTCATAAATTCGACCTGGAAGGCTTAGGCGCGTCCGCCAACCCGGAAGACGACAAGTACGAAAAAGCTCCCCTTGAAGATATTCTGCAGATGACTTTCCCGGTTGACCCGAAGCTGAAAGATAGGGTGCGGGACGAGGTCACGGCCACCGAATCGCAACTGCCGTTGTCGGTGAACGACGCGGTCCTGGGTTATATCAATTTCTTCGCCAACCGCGGCCACGGCACCCTGGTGGCGGGCATGGAGCGGGCGGGGCGCTACAAGGAGATGATCGAGCGGATTCTGGACGAGGAAGGCGTGCCGCGGGAACTGATCCATCTGGCGCAGGCCGAATCCGGCTTCATGCCGCGCGTCATGTCCAGGGCGGCAGCGATGGGCATGTGGCAGTTTATGAAATTTCGCGGCCAGGAATACGGTTTGATGCAGACCGCCTACACCGACGACCGCATGGACCCCGAGAAGGCCACTCGCGCCGCGGCCCACCACCTGCGCGATCTGTACAACGAATTCGGCGATTGGTACCTGGCCATCGCGGCATATAACTGCGGTCCGCAAGTAGTGGAAAAAGCCGTGGAGCGGACCGGTTACGCCGATTTTTGGGAGCTGCGCAGCCGGGGCGTATTGCCGGTGGAAACCACCAACTACGTACCCATCATTCTAGCCATGACCATCATGGAAAAGAATGCCGTCGAGTATGGGTTGGACAACCTGCAACCGGATTCCACTCTCGCCTACGACACCGTGCAACTCAGCGCTCCGGCCAGCCTGGACCTGGTGTCCGATATCACCGATACGCCCGTGGCCGAGCTCGCCGCCCTCAACCCCTCCCTCCTCCATAACGTCACCCCGCAGGGTTTCGCCCTGCACGTTCCCAAAGGCAGCGGAGCGGAACTATCGGCCGCCATCGAGCTCGTCCCGGCCGAGCATCGCACTTCCTGGCGCATGCACAAGGTTCAGGCGGGAGAAACACTGGCGACCATCGGCAGACGTTTCGGTATTGCCGCGTCGGGTCTCGCATCCGCCAACCACTTCGCGTCCGGGGAAGCCGCCGACGGCGATTGGGTATTGATCCCAGCCGCGGCGCGTCCGCAACCAACCGCGCGGCGGGGTTATCTCGCGGCTCGACGGGGTACTGGACGGACACCCTCGGGCGCAGCCACTCGCTCCGCCTCGACGTTGCGCACGGCTTATCGTTCGGCTCCGCATACCGCCGGCGCGGCCAAGCCCGCCACCAAGAAGCCCGTAATCGTAGCGCACGCCGCCGCTCGGTGACGGCCGCTGGACATGGCGCCCGGCGATACATCCGGGTTGTCGGCGGCCAATTCTGCAAAGATCGTGGGACAGCCTCTGCCGAATAGCCGGCCCACAAGGTCGGAGGTGGGACAGACGATCGCCCTTCGTCATCTGTCGTTCTACCCGGCGGACGATCGCACGACAAAAGACGAAAGGCGATCATCCGTTCCACCCGACAGCGGAGAGCGTTTGGGAAATCCGTGTTCAAAATCTTCCGCCGCGCGCTTTTTCGCTATTGCCCAATCTTGAAAAAGGGGTATTCTATCTGTGTCATGCACCTACTACTGGAGGCTTGGTGAATGTTTGATCGGGATCGGTTGATTGCCAAAAGCGAGGACGAGATGGAAGATTTCCACGACTACGAAGACGAAGAACAACAGGAATTGGATTCCAAGCTCGACGATTTTGAGGACGACGAGGACGACGAGGATGAGATTGTGGAGGTCGTGATGGAGACGGTCACGGCACCGGCTGTCCCCGTTCCCGCCACGGAAACGTCCCCCGCGGAAGCCACCCCCGCGCCTCCCAAAAAGCCGGTGAAAAAGGCTGTCGCCAAGAAGCCTGCGGCGAAAAAAGCGCCCGCCAAGAAAGCCGCGGTGAAAGCGCCCGCCAAGAAGGCGGCAGTGAAAACTCCCGCCAAAAAGGCCGCTGTGAAACCACCGGCCAAGAAAGCCCCCGCTAGGAAAGCGGCAAAAGCTCCCGCCCCGGCCAGGAAGGCGCCGGTGAAAAAGGCGGTCAAGAAAGCGCCGCCCGCCAAGACTGCCAGGAAAGCCCCCGTCAAGAAGGCGGCGAAGAAAGCTCCCGCCAAGAAGGGCGGCAGGAAGTAATCCGCTTTGCCCGGGACGGGGTTTCGCCGCCCCGTCCCGGAAAGACCGCTCTTCCGCGCCTCAGCTTTCCTCCGCCACCACTTTGCGGCAGCGGCGGAACAGTTCCAGTAAACCCTCCGCGTGCTCTTCGGGCGAGTGTGTGCCCGGCTTGCCGGAGAATCCGGTGGACGCTTGCGCGGTCCTCCCGTACCCGGTCTGCAAAGTGATGAACTTCATCAGTTCGAGGGCTACTTCGTCCTTGCCGCTCTTGGCGCGCTCCGGGCTATCCGGAGCGTCTTGTTTCGATTCAAGGTCAGCCATCGGGTCTCGACTCCTCCGTGTGATACAACTCTAGGGTACAGCATTTCCCCCGCGATGCCGCTCAGCGCAGTCCGCCATGTCCGCAAGATGCGAGGAGGCGCCCAGGCCCATCTTCTGGAGGCCGACGACGGCCATTGGTACGTCGTAAAGTTCCGCAATAATCCCCAGCACCCGCGCGTGCTGATTAACGAACTGCTGGCCGTGGCGATGTTGGACTACCTCAAAATCGCGGTTCCTCCCAGCGCCCTGGTGCGGGTCGGGCCCGAGTTCCTGGCCGCCAATCCCGAGGTGCAGTTCACCATCGGCGGAAAGCCGGTCCCGGTGGAGCCGG
Organism: Bryobacteraceae bacterium; assembly: GCA_052325345.1. Taxonomy (GTDB): domain Bacteria; phylum Acidobacteriota; class Terriglobia; order Bryobacterales; family Bryobacteraceae; genus JBEKYD01. The sequence goes on along the minus strand of JBKQVG010000089.1, from coordinate 995 downwards.
GCTGGCATTTCGGGTCCCGCTATCCGGGCGATCCCGCGCGTACCGCCGTCTACGATTATCTTCCCGACGCGCTGCTTGGTTCGGTCGCCAACCTGGCGGATTTTCGCGCCATCCTGGTATTCGACCAGTGGCTGTCCAACGCCGATGGCCGGCAGAGCATCTTCTATCGCGCCAGGGTCCGGCGCGAGCACTCCGACCCGGGTTCGCCGGCGTTTGTCGCCCGCATGATCGACCACGGCTTCGCCTTCAACGGCCCGAACTGGAGTTTCACCGACTCGCCTCAACAGGGCCTCTACCCGCGCCACTCGGTCTACGCCTCGGTCCGCTCGCTGGAAGATTTCGAGCCCTGGCTCGGCCAGGTCGTGCATTTCCCGGAAGAAGTCGTCGACCGCGCCTGGAAATCCATCCCGGGGGAATGGATCGAAGGCGAGGAAGCCGCCCTCGAAGACCTGCTGGCGCGCCTGTACCAGCGGCGCGCGGACGTACCGCACCTGATCGCCCAGTGCCGGCAATCGCGCTCCAACCCGTTCCCCAACTGGCGATAGCCCCGCCCGTGGCGGCCGCAGGGTGGAATTCCCAACATCCTCGCAGATTTGCCGGCCACCGCCTATAACGCTTCTGAACATTCTGCCGATAGATACATCCAGTTTCATACCGGCACGGGCGAAGTGCTCATGTATCGGCTCGCGCAGTTTCCCGGTTAGTGGCGCGTCTGGTGGGCGGCGTCTTCCCAACGGGCCACCAGCAGATCGACAAAGCTCAGCCAAGCGCCCTCGGGGCGTTCCAGTTGATGATAGAGCGCGACGTATTCGGGTTTCTTGAGGCCCATGCCGGCGAAAGCCAGAAGGTAGAGTCCGTCGCTGTCGAACTCGATGATCTGGTCCTTCGACCAGCGTTTCGGATCCTGAAAATACGGCGCGAGATAGCAGATCACGGTGGCCAGCGAGGCGCCGTTGGGAGCCCGGACGCTCCACAAATCGACGCCCTGCACCTGG